>JANMRE010000567.1:0-3878 GCA_031370885.1 Gemmatimonadaceae bacterium | reverse complement strand
ACCGGTCAGGTTGAGCAGCATGAACGAGCTGCCATCATTCAGCACCATTTTGAGCTTTTTGATAAGGGCAATCGACGCTTCGCGCGGTGTCTCGACACGAAATTCGATCTCCTTGCGCCCGGCAAACGCTTGCGCTCCCGGTTGCCACAGAAATCCCACGGGCCGCCCGATTGAGTCGGTCAGAGAGCCCTTTTCGACCTCGCTGGCCGGCTCCTTCAGGCGCAAGGTGTACGTATTGCCGGTCACGGTGATCACATACTCACCTGGCTGCATCCGCTGCGCCACACGGAACGTGCGGAACACGGTGCTGTCGGAGGCGCGTACCGGCTCGACGAACAACGCGAGCTCGTTCACGACCGGGTCGGAAATGGCGAACGAACGAAGCAAATCCTGCCAACCGGAGGCCCGAAGGAGCTCGTTGGCTTGAATAGGTCCGCCTTCGCCTTGATTGGTCCCGGTCCCCATTTCCAGCATGATGGTCGCGCGGACTTCATACTCCGGGTCCACGAACTTGGTTGCCGCGTATCCGCCACCGGCGCCCAACAGCACGAACAATAGAATCAGCCACTTGAACCGATTCAGCGCCGACAGCGATCTCCCGATTTTCGGTCCGGCGGGTGCTGGCGCGGCCTCCTGCCCACCACCCCAGTCTTGCGGAGGTGATGCGTCCGGATAGACGTCCACGGCGGCGTCGCGAGACGCGGGCTGCATTTGGTTACCTGACATAGGTCTATCGGGCTGGGGGCTGGCCATGCGATGCGTCCATCGTATAGACCGTCAAATTCTAACCACTACTCGGTGTGGCGGAAGCGCGGATGCCACGCCGCATCAACGCTACAGTAAATGTGACGATCTTGTGGCTGTTGCGGTCATGAAACGGTGAGTGTCGCGAAAAAGCTACGAAAAGGGCTTGACTCGTGACATCATCCACCGTATCTCGCTCTTCCTTCGCTCATCCATATGCTACCTTCGTGGAACTTCGCTGCTCTGACGCCGCGAAAGTGTCGGGACCATGCATCACGCCTCGTTGTTTGGGGCGCGGATTCAAACCGCCGATACCCTGCACAGCGACAGACGATTCAGTTCCCGTGGCGAAACGCAGCCGTCTGCCCAATCACAGTTCCTCCGCTTTCTCCGACCCAGCGATGACCGACCAACCCCCAGCCAAGCCAGCCGAAAAAACCGCCCCCGACAAAGGGACCGGGCTGCGCATTTTGGTCGTGGATGATGACCGTACGCTGCGAGAGGGCTGTGCGTCGGTGCTTCAGATGGACGGCCATGCCGTGACATCGACCGGCAGAGGGGAAGAGGCATTGGAAATGGTGAAACGGCGCCGCTTTGATATCGTGCTGGTGGACCTCTATATGAGTCCAGTCACGGGCATGGAGATCCTCAAGGCCGCAATCGAAGCGCACAAAGACATCATTGTCGTCGTCATGACGGGCAATCCCAGCGTCGCGTCCAGTATTGAGGCACTGCGGGCAGGGGCGTGGGACTATCTGCCAAAGCCGTTCTCGGCGTCACATCTGCAGGTGTTGGTCGGTCGTGCCGCTCACGCCGTCAGTTCTGCCAAGGATACCCGCGAGATCCGGCCGTCGCAGGTAACCCAGAGTGGCTCCGGGGAGAGCATGGACTTGCTGGGCGTTTCGCCGTCGTTTCGTAAAGCGGTGGACCTCGCGCAGAAGGTGGCTGGCACGGATGCGTCGGTCATGATCTCAGGCGAGAGCGGCACCGGCAAGGAAATGATTGCGCAATTCATCCATAAGCACAGCCGAAGAACCACTCGGAAGTTGGTGCCGATCAACTGCGCCGCCCTCCCGGAAAACCTGCTGGAGTCGGAACTGTTCGGCTATCGCAAGGGCGCCTTTACGGGCGCCGACCGCGACAAGCCGGGTCTGCTGGAAGTGGCCAATGGTGGCACGCTGTTTCTGGATGAACTGACGGAAATGACCATGCCGCTCCAGGCCAAGCTGCTGCGTGTGCTGCAGGATGGCGTGGTGCGACGTCTGGGCAGCGAAACACAGGACGCCGTTGTTGACGTGCGTTTCATCTCGGCGACCAATCGCGACCCGCAGGAGGCGGTGCAACAGGGCGTGCTGCGCGAAGACTTGTTTTATCGGCTGCGGGTGGTGCCCATCAAGCTGCCGCCGCTGCGCAAGCGACTGGAGGACATCCCGTTGCTCGCCGCGTTCTTTCTTACGCGGTCGTGGGAGCGGCATCGTCCGGGCGGCTCAGCCATCCCCACGCTGACGCCGGAGACGATTGTCTTTCTGCAGTCGCGTCCGTGGCGAGGAAACGTGCGCGAGTTGCAGAATGTGATTGAGCATCTGGCGGTCATTACCGACGCCGGTCGCGCCATCGCGCCGGAAGACATCCCGGTGTACGACGAGGGTCCGGTTGCCGAGGTCGAGTCCGGGTTACCGGCGACGATCATGAGTGAGCCGTTTCATATGGCGAAGGACAACTTGATCGCGCACTTCGAGAAGGAGTACCTGAGTCGCCTGACGACTCGGGCCGGTGGCAATATGTCGAAGGCGGCGCGACTGGCCGGAATCGATCGGACCACGCTGTACCGGCTGATGGAAAAGCACGGATTTCGACGGGACGCATTGGGCGGCGCCGCAGACTAGACCAACCAGACTGATGAAATCACTTGTCAAACGCGCCATGTTCAAGGCGTTATGGAATGACGGAATCCGACGACTGCGCATCAACGCGGAAGCTGGTCACATCGACGAACAGGCGATCGCTGAATTGTGGCTGGCATGGGACAACCCGCAGTGGTCGGCGACCCTCGAAATGCTGTCCACCGCGGCTGGCCTCGCTGCGAAATCCAACCAGGACACCATTGTCGAATGTGGATCCGGCATCAGCACGATCATTTTGGCAGTGGCGGCGAAGTCAACTGGCTCGAGGCTGATTTCGCTGGAGTCAGATCGAGAATGGTATGAGCGCATGTCGCGCTTGGTCGGGGCGTTGGGAATCACCAATGCCGAAGTGCGATGGGCCCCGCTGGTTGAGCACCACAACGTCGACTGGTACGATCCGCAAGTACTTGATGATATCACACGCATTGACCTTTTTCTGTGTGACGGTCCACCAGGCGACACGCGTGGTGGTCGTTCGGGCTGTCTGGAGGGAATCGGACCGCGACTTGCGCCAGATGCACGAGTATTGATCGACGATACCAATCGAGCGCCGGAACGCGACTTGGCCGAGCACTTCGCGTCCCTCATGCATTCACACTGCACGTTCTGGGGACGACCCGATCATCAATTCGCATTGATCGAGGGGAATATTGTGCCCGATGGACGAAATGCCGACGGTGGATGAAGTGGTTATTGATACCACACCAGGATGACACCAACGCACTCGACGGGAGCTCTCGGTCGCGGCGTCGCCTGGATCGGCGGGGTCCGATGGGCCGCACAGGTGGTTTCGTGGGGTTCGACGCTCTTTGTCGTTCGACTCTTGCGTCCGGAGGACTACGGCATCGTCGGCATGGCCGCCACGTATATCCAGCTGGCACAGGTATTGACCGAGTTTGGCGTTGGCACTGCGGTGATGGCACGCGCCGACATGGATGCCGAAGAGATCGCGCAAGCAAACACGTTCACGTTCTTGCTTGGAATGGTCGGTGTGCTCTTCTCAGTGGCTGT
The DNA here is from genome assembly GCA_031370885.1 of Gemmatimonadaceae bacterium. GTDB lineage: Bacteria > Gemmatimonadota > Gemmatimonadetes > Gemmatimonadales > Gemmatimonadaceae > Gemmatimonas. The sequence goes on along the minus strand of JANMRE010000567.1, from coordinate 219 downwards.
GGCTGTGCCGCTGGCCCGATTCTTTGGCGAGCCACGCGTTACTGGTGTGGTATTGGCGCTGAGTCCCCTCTGTTTGTTCGGAGCCCTCTCGGCTGTTCCAAACGCCGTGCTTATGCGCGACCATCGCTACCGCGACTCGGCGGTGGTCGACCTCCTCCGATCGGTATTCGGCAGTGTCGCCGTCATTGGGCTGGCCCTGTTGGGATTCGGCTACTGGGC
>JANMRE010000606.1:0-8332 GCA_031370885.1 Gemmatimonadaceae bacterium | reverse complement strand
GTAGGTCGGGAGCAAGTGCCCCCAGTTCTTGCCAATGACGCCCTGATCCATCATGAGTGCGAGTTGCGGCGTGCGTTCCCAACGGATCGCCGAAATCGCACGCTGTTGCGCGGCTTCCTGCAACAACAGTGCGCGAATGTCCGCTCGTGCCTGACCAGCTTTTGTCAGTGCGATTGCTTCATCGGGTACAGCCGAGTCCTCCGGCAATGCACCGAGCGAATCACGCAAAGTCAGAGGTGCGTCGAGCGACATTCCCATCGCCCGCTTCAGTTCGAGCAGCGCTCGATCGCGTTCGTTGCGGGCAATGATGATCTGCGCCCGCGTGGCCGCCAATTGCGACCGGGCCCGGGTCACGTCGAGCGCGATTCCGACGCCCGCCTGCAGCTGATCGCGGGCGATACGCAATAAATCGGCAGCCAGCACGGAATCCGCCACGCGCGCCGACAGCTGCGCATCGGCCCGTGCGGCGCGCACGTACGTTAGTGCAGCCACTGAGGCGGCGGCGTCGGCCTGGGCATTCACGTCAGCCGATGCAGCGTTGGTTGCCGATTGCGCCGCGCGCCATCTGGCGAGACTCCCCAGGTCCACCAACGGCTGTTGAATGCGATAGCGCAGGTCAACCGTGGGCACCGGCCCGATGATCTCGCCATTGGGATTCAACAGCGGACGACCGAGCGGATCGCGAAACGTGAATCCGAAGGTGGCCGAGTTGGTGGTGCGCGACGCCTGCTGAACCCCCGCTGCCAAGTCGGGCAGGAGGGCACCGCGTCGTTGCGTCACACGCGCCTGGGCGGCTTCAACCCGCGCCCGCGCGACATCTACGGCGCCGCTCTGCTTCGCGGCCAGACGCGCCGCATCACCGAGTGAGACTGTGGTGCTTTGTGCGGTCGCATCCGTGGCAGCGGACGCGAGCATCAACAGCATACAACGGCCCGCTCGCGCCAACGTGCGCGCTGGCATGTGGTCTCAGGTCAGACGTTTACCGACGAAAGGACAATCAGGGAACCGGTTTTCTTCTCGCCCCCTTCCTTCTTGAATTGATTGTTGGTCAGCAGCACGATGCCGTATAGAATCGCGCCAATGAACAGTGCACCGCCGATGAGTCCCGCGAAGGCGGCGCTCATGTCGGACCCGCCCTTCGGATGATCGTGTGACATGTCAGGGGGTGTGTGAGGTTATTCCGCGTCCGCGACGCGAACGGAGGTCATGGCATCGTTCGCGATGATCGTCGCCATGACGTCGAGGCCTGTGGTGATCTGCCCGAACACCGTGTGCACGCCGTTCAGGTGCCGTGTACTTAACTCGCTCAGCACCATGAAGAACTGGCTCCCACCAGTGTCCTTGCCAGCATGGGCCATGGAAAGCGCACCGACCGTGTGGGTGTGGGGATTGTTTCTGGTTTCACAGACAATGTGCCACCCGGGGCCGCCCGTGCCGATACGGCGATCGCCTTCCGGAAGATCGCGGGAGAGCGGATCTCCCCCCTGCACCACGAAATCTGCGATGACGCGGTGGAACTTCACACCATCATAAAAGCCCTCATTGGCGAGCTTTTCAAAATTCTCAACTGTCTTGGGGGCCTCGCCGGCATACAGCTCAGCGACAATGGTGCCCTTGGTTGTTTCGAACGTAGCCAGCTTTGGCAAGGAAAATCCTCGTTGGGGAAGGGGCGAAATGTACCCGTCGGGGTGAGGAGGGATCAACGGTCAAAGACGTTGGCTTCCCGGATCCCTTCGCGTGAGATGGGCGCGCGACACCGGCTGGCGATATTGGTTGCCGCTTCCGTACGTTGGGCGTCGGTCAGGCATTCCCACTCCGACTTCACACCGCATTGAACGCCACCTCGTCCGGACCGATCGCCCCGCCATCCGCAGCACCGCCTCGCTGGGTCATAGCCGTCGCGGTGATCCTTGTGCTTTTGCTGCACTGGATCGGTGTCGACCGATTCCCGAACATCTCCTCCGATGAAGGCGGATGGCCCTTGGCCGTGCGTCAATGGTTGAATGGCGGTGGTGCCAGTCGGGACTTCGTGATGGCACCGGGCTACCACTGGTTGCTGGGTGGGCCCATGTGGCTGTTTGGCCCGTACCACTGGGTCACGCGCCCAGTCTCAATTGTGGTCGCTCTGATTGGACTGGTGCTGTTCTACCGACTGTCGCGTCGGCTGGCAGAGGCCAACGTGGCCTTTTGGGCAACGCTTCTGCTGGGCACCAGCTATTCGGCCGTGATGGTTGATCGTCGCGCGTACATCGAGCCGTTCCAGATCACGCTCATGTTCGCCTTGTGTCTGTGTGCGCTGAATGCGCTGAATTCCCATCGCCGGCTTGCCTGGGAGGTCGCGGTCACGATGGTCACGGCGCTGCTGATGCTCACCAAGGCCAGTGCCGTCTTTCTGCTTCCGGCGGTTGCCTTGGCTGGCCTGTGGTCGCCGCCTGCGTCGCGCTGGCGACCGACGGCTCGCCTTTCTGCCGCCTTGGCGATTGGCAGCTCGATTGCCGCACTGGTGTTTTGGCAGTTGCAGCGCCGATACCCGGCGGCGTTCGCGACAGGCTGGGGCACCGACATGAGAATCTCCGAGCTCAAGGACGCGTCGCCGTGGTTCGGGATTGGTCGATTCGGCCTTGATCCGCGGGCGATCGAGGCAACCCTGGCGTGGTTTGGCCTGCAGGAGCCGCTGATGCTTGGACTGGCCTTCGCCGCGTTGTGCATGGCCTTGGTCAAGCGGGAACAACTCCTGATGACCCTGTGGCTGGTTTTCGGTGCGGTGTTTCAGTCGATCCAGTTCTATGTGCAAGACAACCATCGGGTCGTGATCATCGCCCCCATCTGCTTTCTCACCGCATGGTTGTTGTGCGATGTCGAGCGCCGCTCGGAGCGACCACTGCATACGCGAGGTTCACTCAGGTGGACATCATTGCTGCTTACCGTCATCGTAGCCTTCGGTTCGACGCGTGTGCTGCTGGCAATGGTTTCCGTGCGAAATACCGAAAAGCCTGCGGTGGCATGGTTGTCCGCGCACACCGACGCGCGCGATACCGTGGTGGCGGCGGCCTATGTGCTCATGCAAATCAAGGCGCATCCCGTGCCGTATGTCACGTCGTTCCCGCCGCCGTTCCACATTCCCACAATCGATCGACTGGCTGACATTGGCGCCAACTGGATTGTCGTGGACGAGCGCGAGTGGAAGCGAAAAACCCTCGAGTCCCTCGCGGCACGACACCAATTCGACGAGGCGCTGATGGCCTGCTGTGATCTCACATGGAGCTCGCCACAGTCGCCGCTTGAGGTATATCACGTCAGACCGCGACGCTGAGCGACGACATCGCGCGTTGCGCTGGACTGACGCTACTCGGCGCTGGGGCAAATCTCGCGAACTACACAGGACCGACAGTTCGGCTTCCGCGCAAAGCATACCCGGCGGCCATGCCAGATGAGTAAGTGGCTCAACACGGCCCAGTGACCGCGCGGAAAAAGCGGCATGAGGGCCTTTTCGATCCCGATCGGGTCAGGCTCTCGAGTCAGGCCAAGTCGCCGAGCCAGTCGCTGCACATGCGTGTCCACCACAATTCCTTCGTTCATGTTGAAGGCGTTGCCCAGAATCACATTGGCCGTCTTGCGCCCAACGCCGGGGAGCGCCACCAACTCAGCAATCGATCGCGGCACCTCGCCGCCGTGTCGTTCACTGAGCGCCGTCGCCATACCCACCAGACTCTTCGCTTTGGCGCGAAAGAACCCTGTTGACCGCACCAGTTCCTCGACATCCTCGAGTGGCGCCTCGTGCAGCGCCGCGGCGTCGGGATATCGCGCGAACAGACCCGGTGTCACCATGTTCACCCGCACGTCGGTGCACTGGGCACTCAAGATCGTGGCGCACAGGAGTTCGAACGCATTCCGGTGATCGAGTTCGCAATGCGCATCGGGATACTCCACCATCAGACGGTCGAGCACCACCGTGGCAATGGCCTGCTTGTCGGCTTTCGAGCGGGGCGACTTCGCCACTGTGGGGGCCTTCTGCGACGGCTTCTGACCCACGGACTTCGTGCGATCGGGAGCGCGCGTGACACTCGCGCGGCTTGGCGCGGCGGCAGGCGACGGGCGGGTGGCGGTCTTGCCAGGCTTGCTCCGCGAGAGTGGTTGTCTCGGACCGCCGCCACTGCCTCGTACCACGTGTTCAGCGCTGCTGCACGTGGTGACGCGGCGATGTCGAGCGAATCCCTGTGGTTGACGGCATGCGTCGTGCGGCCGCGAACCCGAGCACCTGATTGGCGTCTCGCGTGTTGAGCACATTCGCCGCCGACAGCCAACCTTTCCTCGCGATGGCCACACCCAATTCGAGATTCGCGAATCCCTGCGGCGAATGTGCGTCGGGTCCGATGGACACCATCGTCCCGCACTCGGCCGCGATGCGACACGCCCGCCAATCGATGTCCAGCCGATGTGGATCGGCATTGAGCTCCACCGCCACACCCGTTGCACCCGCCTTTTCGATGACGGCGCGCAGGTCGATCTCGTAGGGCTCACGTGCCAGCAGCAATCGTCCGGTGGGATGACCGAGGATTGTCAGATGCGGATCGTCCAGCGCTTTCATGACGCGATCGGTCATTTGCATTGCGTTCATGCCGTAGCGCGTATGGATTGATCCGATGACGAAATCGAAATGGTCGAGAAATTCGGCATCATAGTCCACGCGACCACACGGCAGAATGTCCGCCTCGATTCCCTTGAGCACCCGGAACCCGACGCCATCCGTCGCGTACTGCGAATTCAACGCGTCGATCTCGGCGTGTTGCGCCCGAATCGCGTCGCGTGAGAGTCCGCCCGCATAGGTGTTCGACTGCGAATGGTCGCTGATGCCGAGGTAACCCAGGCCACGTGCCAATGCCGCCGCCGCCATGTCGGTGATCGACGCGCCACCGTCACTGTACTGCGAATGGCAGTGTAACGCGCCAGCGAGATCCCCCGCAGTGATGAGTACCGGCAATGCGTTCCTGGCGGCCGCCTCGACCTCCCCCTCACCTTCCCGCAACTCGGGTTCGCAATAGGACAGTGCCAGATGCGCATACAGATCGCGCTCGTGCATCACCGGCATCACCGTGCCATCGGCATCGCGAAGTTCGTCGCCGGCCAACACGAAGCCCAATGTCGACGCGCGATCCGACAGCTGCTGCACGTGCGCAGTGCTGCCGGTGGCGCGCCAGAACGCCAACGCAAACTGCTCTGGGCGCACGCAGACGAGATCCAGTGACACGCCATCGTCAAAGCGCAGCGTCACGGTGCGACCGCCACCGCCAATCACGTCGCGCACGCCGGGCATGTGCGCGACGGCGGCCGCCACAACGGAGGGCGAACCGCGCACGGCGGCAACGAGATCAATATCGCGGATCAGTTCCATGCGTCGGCGCACGGATCCAGCGATCTCCACATGCAGCACATCGGGGTGCGCGGCAATCGCGCTCCGTATGCGCCGTGCTTCGGCCTGACCGTGCTGCCAGAGCACCTGCGCACCAGTGGCGCGCAGGTCGGCAATCCCCTTGAGGATCTTGTCGGCCGTCTTGTCGCCGAAATGCGGCAGGGTGGCCAGACTCCCGTCACGGGCGGACTGCTCCAGATCCTGAAGAGTCTCGATGTGCAGCCCGTCATGAATCTGGCGAATGCGCGCCGGACCCAAGCCTGGGACGCGCAGCATCTCGAGCAGTCCTTCCGGAGTTTCCTCCTGCAGCCGCTCGAGCAGCGCCGACCCATTCGATTCGACGAGGTCGTTCAGTACCTCAAGCGCGACCGGTGAAAACGCCGCGCGGTCGATGCTGCCGTCATGCACGGCCTCGCTGAGCGCGCGATCTCCCGCGCCCGCTGCCGCACGTGCCGCCTCGTGCATGGCTCGAACGCTGAACCGATCCTCGCCGTGCAACTCCAGCAGCGTGGCAATCTGGTTCAGGGCGTGAGCGGCGCTCCGGCAATCCATTCACGGAATATAGGGCGCGAGACTGAAGGCGGGAGACTGAAGACGGAAACGGAAGACAGAAGACCTGAGACTGGCGTCTGCTGCTATCCCTCCACGCCAGCCAGGGACCGCACCTGTTTCACGAGCTCGGTCACCTGCTGTTCAGTCAGCAACATCTCCTGCTCAGCGGCGTCGCGATCGAGCATACCACCGCGCATGCTGACGGCCACCTGATTCATGTACCTGATCTTCGACAGCATCTCCATCGTGAGATGGCGCAGACCATGGAAACGGCGCTTTTCCGCATTCGCGCGCCGATACCGCTGCAGCAATTCGTCAGGGCGCAGGCGACGGGCGAGCGCCAGCACCTCGCCCTCGGTGCGGCCGGGCAGCAAACCGCGGTCCGGGATCCCCGAGTTGGTCCAAGTGGACTCGGCATACCACAATCGACCGACGAACTCGACGCCGTCGTGGGCGATGTGCAACGACACGCGCACCCGGCGCTCGTCGACATCGATAGTGCTCAACACCGTTTGAGTGACAGTCCCGAATGGCAGCATGGCGACGCGCAGCTCGGAGCGGGGAGATGATCAGGACAGGAAACGCAGCATCGCGTTGAACAGCGCCTGCGGTTGCTCGACATACGGCACATGACCGCAGTCGTCCAGCACGACCAGTTGTCCTTCCAGCGCGTCGGCAACCGCCACCGCCGATTGCAGCGGGATCGGGTCGTCGCGCCCATGAACGACGAGCACCGGTAGCCGGACGCCACGCGACACGGCGCGCAGATCGGCCCTCAGATCGAAGTCGCCCAGGCTGTCCCAGACCGACTGTTGAACTTTTGCCGTCACGCGGAAGGCCGTGAGTGATTCAGCGCGGCGCGGGTCGGCGAAGTAGCCAGCCACACTGAGTTCAAAGCTACGGTGACGGTAGGCCTCCATGTCGGTGTCGCGCAAACCCGACGCCGACAATTCCTCGCGCATCGCGCGAATCTCCGGTCCCCGCTGTCGTTCCAGCAGCGTGGCCTCGAACTGCGCGCGCCAGCTCCGGGTGATCGGGGCGGGTGACATGAGCACCAGTCGCCCGATCACGGGAATCGCCGCATTTCGCTGCCGGGCAATCGCAAAAAGCATCGCCAGAAGTGCGCCCCATGAGTACCCCACGACGGCAGGCGACGTCAACCCAAACTCGCGCATGACGGCCGTGAGATCATCCACCTGTGTGCGCCAGGTAATGGGCAACGACTGGTCCGTACGCGACCGGCCGCCACCGCGCTGATCGTAAGTAATGACACGATGCGTAGCGGCCAGCGCCAGCATTTGCGGATACAGATAGTCGTGATGTGCGCCGGGCCCGCCGTGCAGCAATACCAGCGGCGGTCCATCTTCAGGCCCGTCCTCGCGCCAATACAACGGGACGGGAGTCGAGGTCGTGAAGCCGTCGGCACGCGGGGCAGGGATGGGCAGCGTCATTGAACCATAGTCTGTCTGGCTCTTCGTGGCATCGTGTGGGTAAAACGCGTGCATCAAGGGCAGGCACATTGACGGCAGGGTGCCTGTGTAGAACGTGATTCGGGCGGTCCTCCTCCTCATGGATCCCAACTCCGCTTCCCCGCAGACAATTGAACCGCGAAGTTCGCAAAGTTCGCAAAGTTGATTCAAATAAATCCTTGGCGAACTTCGCGGTTCCTTCTCTTTTTGGCGTGAAAAAAGGCAACCTCTTGAGGTACTCGAGCGGCCCTTTGGGCTGTCCATTGCAAACTATTTACCGCAGGGTACGCCGAGGGCGCAGAGGACGGATCGGAGTGAGACATCATCGAACGTATCGTGTGTCCGCGCGGTGCTCCGCCATAACCGCGACGCGATCCCCCCCCGCGTACCCTGCGTCCTCTGCGGTAAGACTTCTGTATTCAGGCTCTTCGGGATTTCGGGCGGGTGATCGTACGGGTTTTGAGAGCCTGGGGGGGGAGCGTGCACGTGAGGATTTTGAGATGGAGAGAGTTCTCATCGCGGATACCGCAGCAGCAGACGTTGGTTGACGCGAATGTTGTTGTTCAATCCTGCGGCGTCCACCCCGCAAAGCGATACGCCGCCCGCAGGCTCACTCCCGCTCCAACGCGTCCACGCACGCACTTGTCGACGGCCCGCCCCCACGCCAGCACCCGAGTCTCCAATCAAATCCGGCTACCGGACCCCTCGGATTGCACCGTTTTACCCACACATTTCCCCGAAGAGCCGTCTGTCTCCCGTCTCCCGTCTCCCGTCTCCCGTCTCCCGTCTTCGACGTCCACTACCTTCCCCCTCCTGTCCCGGTTTGACCTCCACGCACGCACAACTCCGACGGCCCGCACGCCGGATTCGGGCGTCGTACGTATCGCGTCGGAAGGACGCG
>JANMRE010000507.1:0-3121 GCA_031370885.1 Gemmatimonadaceae bacterium | reverse complement strand
GTTTGTGGCCGACGTGGTCACCGGTGCGGAACGGGTTGCCGCGGCAGCCGGGTACGCAGTGTTGCTGTGCGACCAACACACGCGAGACATCGAACAGCATCTGGAGGTGCTGCGCGCCAGACAGATCGATGGGATCCTGATTGACGCGGTTGGCGTTGCGGGACTGTCGGCAAACGCACTGGCCGGTCTGCATGTGGTGCTCATCGATGAGCCTTCGGCGCGCTGGCCCGGCATTGCCACCGATGCGGTCAGCGCCGGGCGTCTGGCCGCCGATCATCTCTTGCAATGGGGACACCGACGGGTAGCCTTTGTCGGGCCCGCCACCGATGTGCATGCGTTTCGGATGCGTGAGCGCGGTTTCGCGATGCGCCTTCGCGAGTCGGGGGTGCGATGGTCGAGCGATCAGTGGCGGCGTGCGCCGGCCACCATGGCGGGAGGGCGCGATGCCATGCGGAAGTTGCTGCGTCAGCCTCTGCCACCCACGGGCGTGTTTCTGGCCAACGATCTGATGGCCATTGGCGCCATCAAGCAGTGTCTGCGAGACGGGCTGCGACTCCCCGACGATTGCTCGATTGTGGGTTGTGATGATATCGAATTCGCCCGGTACATCACGCCGGAGCTGACCACCGTGTCGATGCCGGCGCGTGAATTGGGGGCGCGGGCAGCGCGACTGCTGGTGCAGCTGGTGGAGAATTCGCCGCGTCGTCTGCAGGCCAGTCGCATGCTGCCGGTCCGGCTGGTCTCACGCGGCTCGTCCGGGCCCGCGCCGCAATCCACGCTGAACCCGTACGTCGACGTCACGGGTTCGCCATGACGAGCCGGGAAGCCGTCGTCACCGGGACCGGCAGCTATGTGCCGGCGCGGATTGTCACCAACGCCGAGTTGTCGGCGCAGTTGGGTGAGGATATCGCACCGTTCGTGACTGCAACGCTGGGCATTCACGAGCGCCGGTGGTGCGCAGCGAACGAGTCCACCGCCGATCTCGCCGAACACGCCGCGCGCCGCGCACTCGACGCGGCGGGCATTGGTGCCGACGCGATTGATCTGCTGATTGTGGCCACCGACACGCCGGAATTCATTTCACCGGCAACGGCGTCGGTGCTGCATGGACGGTTGGGCACGATCAACGCGGGCACATTCGATGTGAATGCGGCGTGCGCGGGGTTCGTCACCGCGTTGGATATCGCGTGGAAGTATCTGCGCGCCGACGCGCGCTATCAGCGCATTCTCGTAGTTGGGGCGTATGCGATGTCGACGTATCTCGATCCGCTGGACAAGAAGACGGTGACGATCTTTGGCGACGGGGCGGGCGCGGTGGTGGTGGAAGCCAGCGACGTTTCCGGTATCATGGCGTCGGAGCTGTTCGCCGATGGACGGTATTGTCACGGCATGGGGATCTTCGCCGGCGGCACGCGCATGCCAATCACAAGGGATGTGCTTGACTCGGGCGTGCACAATCGGCTGCGCTTTGTCGAGAAGTACCCTGCGGCGCTCAATGAAGACGGCTGGCCGCGCATCGTGCGCGCCGTGTTGGCGCGCGCGGGGCACACGCCGCACGATGTCGATTGCTGGCTGTGGACGCAGGTGAATCATTCCACGATTGTGCAGGTCATGCAGACACTCGGCTTGCCGCTGGCGCGCGCCCACACCGTCATGCACAAGTGGGGCTACACGGGCTCCGCGTGCTTGCCCATGGCGCTCGACGACGCCGTGCGGTCCGGGCAAATTCAGCGCGGCCAGTTGCTGGTACTTACCGGATCTGGCGCTGGGCTGGCCATGGGTTCAGTCGCCATGCGCTGGCGGGAACGGTCGCCCAATGCCACTTCGGTGACGATCTGATGTCCCTGGCCTCGGCGCTCTCCGACGGGTCGAACACGGCGGCACTGCACACGCTGACGGACAGGGCGCTGGTGCCACTGGTGCACCAGTTCCTGGCACGTGCCGCACGCACGCCGTCAGCGCTGGCCTTTCGCGTGTATCCCGCCAGCGCGGGTGCGACGTCCGAGATCACGTGGGGCGAGTGGGCCGATGCGTCGCGCGCGATCGGCACGCAGTTGTTGCGCATGGGCGTGGCGTCTGGTGATCGTATCGCCATTCTCGCCGGGAATGTTCCGTTGTGGCCGATTGTCGACCTCGCCATCCAGATGGTGGGCGCTATCGGCGTCGGTATCTATCCGGCCAGTTCGCCAGCCCAGGTCACCGCGCTGTTGGTTGACAGCGGCGTGACATTGGCGCTGGTGGCGGGCGACGTCAACCGACAGACCATGTTGCACGCGCGTCGCGCATCGGGACGATGGTTTCCCTTGGTCACCGATGCGCCGGTCAATGCGACGTCGGTTGCGACGAAGGGAATCGAGGACGCCGACCGCGCATTGGGCGTTCCCGACGACGCGTCGTGGCACGAGTGGCAGCGCGACGGTGCTGCGGCGTTGGCCACGAGTGCCACGCGGCGCGCGGAACTGGATGCGCGAATCGACGCCATCGCGCTCGACGATATTGTGGCGCTCATCTACACCTCCGGCTCGACGGGCGCACCGAAGGGCGCCTGCATTTCGCATCGCTATCTGGCCGCCTCGGCCGCGTCCATCGTGGAGGTGCTGTCGCTCTCCCGCGACGATCGGGCACTGTCCTTCCTGCCGTTCTCGCATGCCGCCGAGCGCGTGTTCGGGCAATGCACGCGTATTGTCACTGGCATGGCGACCGCATTGATCGAAGATCCGTCCACCATGTTCACCGTCGCGAGGGAGTTTGAGCCAACGCTGCTTGGCGGACTGCCGCGCATTTTCGAGCGCTTGTACGAGGCCACGGAAGTGGCCCGTCGCGATGGGACCGATCCGCGCGCGGCCATTGCGCAGCGTATTGGAACGCAGTGTCGACTCGCCACGTCAGGCGGCGCGACGATGCCGAGCGATATCGCGAAAGCGCTTGCGACACTGGGATTGCCGATTCTCGGCGCGTACGGCCAGACGGAGCACTTGTGCGTCGCGATGAATCGTCCTTCGCATGTTCGGTTCGATACGGTAGGACTTCCCATGCCCGGAACGAACGTGCGTGTGGCCGACGACGGTGAACTCCTGGTCGAACGGAGTGCGTTGACGTTCAGCGGCTACTGGGGTGACCC
>JANMRE010000506.1:0-2684 GCA_031370885.1 Gemmatimonadaceae bacterium | reverse complement strand
CGACGCACTCATTGTTACGTGGGACCACGGACCGAATGTGACCTACGACTCGAAGGCCTACAAGGTGGCCCTGCAAACCGCCGTGCGATCGGCCGGTAAGCCTGGCCGCACACTCGGCAACGTGGACAGTGCACTGGCCTCAGCGAGCAAGAAGATCTCCGGCGAGTACTACATGCCGCACTTGTCGCATGCCCAGATGGAGCCGGTGGTCGCCCTGGCGCAAGTCACCAACGGTGTGGTGGAAGCATGGGCGCCCACGCAATCGCCACAGGATGCGCGGGCAACGATTGCCGCGTTTCTCAAAGTGGATGTTGAAAAGGTCACGGTGCATGTGACGTTGTTGGGCGGCGCGTTCGGCCGAAAGTCCAAGCCCGACTTTGTGTGTGAGGCAGCGTGGCTGGCGCGCGAACTGAGCGCACCCGTGCGCGTGCAGTGGACGCGCGAAGACGACCTGCGGAACAGTTACTACCACAGTGTGGCGGCACATAAACTGGAAGGCGGGTTCGATGCGCAGGGCAAGGTGATTGCGTGGCGTCATCGGTCGGCGTATCCGTCAATTTCCGCGACGTTCGCACCGAAAGTGACTGGTGACGATCCTGATGGGCTCACCAACGGCGCCAGCGATATTCCGTTTGACATTCCGCATGTCAGTGTCGAAGTGTGCCCGGCCGTGGCGCACACTCGCATTGGCTGGTACCGCTCCGTGAACGCCATTCATCATGGCTTCGCCATCGGATCGTTTGTCGACGAACTTGCGCACGCAGCGGGCAAGGACTCCGTGCGTTTTCTGCTGGACCTGCTGGGCCCCGACCGGAAAGTGGATCTGTCAAAGGACGGATTGGCGGCGCCGGCCAGCAACTACGGCGCTACGTGGACGGATCATCCGATGGACAGCGTTCGCGCAAAACGTGTGGTGCAACTGGCCGCAGAAAAATCCGGGTGGAGCACACCGCTGCCCAAGGGTCGTGGACGCGGCATTGCCATCCATCGCAGCTTTCTGTCGTATGTGGCCATGGTGGTTGAGGTCGAGGTGCTGGCCGATGGCACCGTGCTGGTACCGCGTGCAACGGTCGCCGTGGATGCGGGCTTCGTGGCCAATCCCGATCGGGCGCGTTCGCAGATGGAAGGCGCGTTGATCATGGCCATGAGCAACACATTGTACAGTGAGATCACGTTCGCCGAGGGTCGCGTGGTGCAGAGCAATTATCGCGACTATGGGGTGACGCGATTGCGCGCGGCACCGCACGTGGTGGATGTGCACCTCGTGGAGAGCGAGGGACTGCCGGGTGGTATTGGCGAGCCGGGCGTGCCGCCCGCCGGTGCGGCGATTGCCAATGCCATTTTTGCTGCGACGGGTAAACGTGTGCGCGAACTGCCGGTGGCCAACCAGTTGGCGGGATGGAAAGCTGGCACGGCAGATGGTGCTGGCGAGGACGCGGGATTTCTTCAAGAAAACACATGACCAGGGACATGCACATGACCCAACGGATGGTTGTCGCGCTTATCGGTCTGACGATCGTCGCGTCAAGCGCGCAGGCACAAAACGAAGCCACATTGCGCGCCGCGTTCGAAGGCAAGACGCTCACGGTGAAAGTGGACATGCCGGCTACCAGCAAAGGCATCGACGTGTTCCCCGAAGCGGCCATGCCGGTAAACTGGCGCGAGATGGCCGACCGCATGAAGGACAACGGCACGGCGCTCCGGATCGGCCAGTCCGTCATGATCACCAAGGTGGTAGTCAAGAAAGACTCGCACATCGAGGTGCAACTCGGCGGCGGTGGCTACGGCACCTTCGGTGATCAGATGACGAACAGTTCGTCCGTGTCGGCAAACACCGAGAGCGAGAGCAAGCTGGAGCGGCAATTGCGCGACTCCATAAAAACCAGCACCAATGCGGCCAGGAAGAAACAGTTCGAAAGAGATCTCGCCAGTGCGCGGTCAACGCGTGAGCGCGAGAACTCGAAAGCGGAGGCCGAGGCGGCGCAAGCGAATCAGGCGCGCGAGGCGAACTTGCGCGTCAAGCGCGCTGAAAGCGGGAGTCGCTTCAATATCCGGTACAAGAATGGCATCCCCGCCGATGCCCTCACGCCGGAAGGGCTGATGCGATCGATGGCCCAGTACGCGGAGTTTGCCGGCGGACCGGTGTCGAGCGCATTGATGTCACCAAGGAGCGCGGCCCCCGCCACCACCGCACGTGCTGAACCGGGTGCCAACCCGTTGTTCGCTCTCAAGAAGGGACTCAGTGTCGCCGACGTTGAAGCATTGCTTGGTCCGGCCAACACAGCCAGCGAGGTGAAGGAAGGGTCGATGACGGTGATGAAGCGCACCTATCTGAACGATGGCAAGCGAATCACCGCATCGTTTGTTGGTGGTATTCTCATCGACTACGCCATCACGCCGCTGTAAGCGGGTTCATGATGCGCCAACGGCTGAGTACCTGTTCGCTGTGCGAAGCGATGTGCGGGATCGTGATCGAAACGGAAGGCGATCGCGTGCTCAGTATTCGCGGCGATCCCGACGACGCGTTCTCGCGCGGACACATCTGTCCGAAAGCCGTCGCGCTGGGAGACATACACGCCGATCCTGATCGGCTGCGGCGTCCCATGGTGCGCGATGGTGATCAGTGGAACGAGGTGAGCTGGGAGCAGGCGTTCGATCGGGTGACCGAGCAACTCACCGCCATC
>JANMRE010000490.1:0-1942 GCA_031370885.1 Gemmatimonadaceae bacterium | reverse complement strand
CCTGATCGAGAAACTGCGGAGCGGCAACGCGACGGCCGTGGGAGCGGCGACGGGAGCCGTGGTGGGATTGGTCGCGATCACACCGGCAGCCGGATTCGTGACGCCGCTGGCCGCGATCGCGGTCGGCATGATCGCCGCACCATGTTCCTACTTCTCGCTGAACTATCGCTCCACGACGCGGGTCGACGACACACTCGACGTTTTTGCCTGTCACGGAGTTGCCGGCATCGTTGGGGCGCTCTTGACCGGGGTGTTCGCCCGCACATCCGTGAACCCCAACGGCGCTGATGGATTGCTGGCCGGGAATCCGCAGTTGGTCGCAATCCAACTACTGGCGGTGGTGGCAACCGTGGCATTCGCCGCCCTGGGCACGTTTGTCATCCTCACCGCGCTGCGCGCCGTCATGCCGATGCGGATTGCGGTTGACGAAGAGATGGCTGGCATCGACGTGAGCGAACACGGCGAAGAGGCCTACCACGGCAGCGATCTGAGCGATCTGACCGGACGCAGCACGATGCTCGGCGAGGCAGTCGTGTTGGCGGCGCACGAAATTCCCGGCCGTTCGCGCGCGTACGGCGCGTAGGGGCACCGATTGAAAGAGGGAGCCGCGAGTGTGTCACCCGATCGGTCTTGCGCCCGCCACCATCTTCACGAGCTGGTACAGGAAGTCGAGCCCGTCGTAGAACGACTTGATGCGCAGTTTCTCATCGCGTCCATGCGCATTCGTTTCACCGGGCACCGAGAACACACCGCTCACGCCGTACGTGGGAATGCCTGCGCTGCGCAGGCGATAGCCGTCGGTCGCACCGGTGCTCATGGTGGGAATCACGGGCACGCCGTTGAACATCTTGTTCGTGAGCTGTATCGTCGCGGCGAGCAACGTCGCATTGATCGGGCCTGGTGGTGCATCCTTGCGATCGACGCGTGACATGGTGATGCGCACACTCGAGTCGCCCACCTCCTTCTCGAGCACTCCCTTCACCTGCGAGCTTGTGCTGGTGGGTGCGATGCGACAGTTCACGTTTGCCGTTGCTGTCTGTGGCAGCGCGTTGTTGGCATGACCGCCCGACAGGCGCGTGGCCACGCACGTTGTACGCAGCATCGACGCGTACCGTGGGTCGGTCGAGATCGCGCGTGCGGCCGCCGTATCGGCCGGGTTCTTCACGATCGCACGCATTGCCACCGCCAGCGACGGCATCTCCACCTTCGCCGTCTGCTCGAAGAACGGACGCGTGATGTCGTTCAACTCCACGGGGAACGTGTACTGCTGGATTTTGGTCAGCGCTGAGGACAGCGAGTAGATCGCGTTGTCTTTGCGCGGCACGCTTGAGTGGCCACCGCTATTCAGCACCGTAAGGGTGTAGTCGGTGTAGACCTTTTCGGCCGCCTGAATTGAATGAAACAGCGGTTTGTCATACTGCAATGTTCCGCCGCCGCCTTCGTTAATCGCGTACTCAGCGTCAATCAGCTCGCGCTTGTTGTCGAGCAGCCAGTTTACCCCATTGGACCCGCCGCCTTCTTCGTCGGCGGTCAGCGCAAGAATGAGGTCACGATCAGGAATCCAGCCTTCCTTCTTGTAGCGCAAGACATTGGCGGCAAAGATCGCCGCCATCGACTTGTCATCAGCGACGCCTCGGCCAAGGAAATACCCATCCTGCTCAACCATCGTGAACGGATCGCGCGGCCAGTCATTGCGGAGCGCGGCAACCACGTCGAGGTGCGCGAGCAACAGAATCGGCTTGCCGGTGCCCTTGCCGCGGTAGCGCACGATGAGGTTCTGCTTGCTCGGCGCATTCGCCGGTCCAACCACCTGGATGTCGCGTTCCGGGATGCCCGCATCGCGAAAGCGCTTGGCGAGCAGCTCGACCAGCTTGGTGACCGAACCAACCGAGTCAACCGTGTTCACCTCAACCATCTCCTTGTAGATCGCGCGCGCCGCTTG
>JANMRE010000473.1:0-7395 GCA_031370885.1 Gemmatimonadaceae bacterium | reverse complement strand
CAAACGCTCAAGCGACCGTTGCATGGCCTGTGGATCACAGCCCGGGAGATCCGTTCGTCCAATAGAACCCTCGAACAGCAGATCACCCGACACGCAGAGATCTTCGCCAATAAACGCGACGTGTCCGGGCGCGTGCCCCGGCAGGTGCCAAACGAGAAATTGGGCGGCACCCAGCGCCAGCACATCACCGTCGGCCAGCGGAACCGTATCCGTAGTCGGCTGCTCGACCGTCAGGCCGAAACGCACCGCACTGGCCGCCGCCACATCATAAAGCGGGCGATCCAGAGGATGCAGCCGCACCGGCACGTCGTGTTGTCGTACGATGGCCGCCACTGCACCAAGATGGTCGAAGTGCGCGTGCGTCAGCCAGATGGCCTGCAGGGTGCACCCGCTGGCGACCACCGCGGACAAAAGTCGCGGGGCCTCGTCGCCGGGATCGACCAGAACCGCTACGCGGGCTGAGGGATCGGTAAGCAACCAGCAGTTCTCCTGCAAGGGACCGACGACAAAGCCCTGCACCCTCAATTGCGCGCTCATATCGGCTCGTGATGCGTGAGCCAACGCTCGGCTTCAAGCGCCGCCATACAGCCGGAACCGGCCGACGTGATCGCTTGTCGAAAGTACTCGTCGTGCACGTCGCCGGCGGCAAACACCCCGGGCACATTCGTCTCGGTTCGCCACGGCGCGACTTTGATGTACCCGCTGTCGGTGAGCGCGAGTTGCCCATTGAGGAAACCGGTGTTCGGCGCATGACCGATTGCGACGAACAGTCCACCGAGTGCCTGAATCCGCGTTTCTCCGGTGAGCATGTCGGTGAGTTCGACACCACTGATCTCATCGTTGCCCAGTACCTGTGACACGCGCGCATTCCAAATCACGCGGACCTTGCGATGTGACAGGACGCGATTGGCCATCACCTTGGAGGCGCGAAAGCTGTCACGTCGATGGATGACCACCACCTCGCTTGCGAACTTGGTGAGGTACATGGCCTCCTCCATGGCGGTATCGCCGCCGCCCACGACACCCAGCACCTTGTTGCGATAGAAGGGAATCGCGCCATCGCACACGGCGCAGGCCGACACGCCGCCGCCGCTCTGCGCCAGTCGGATTTCATCAGGGAGGCCGATCCACTTCGCGGCCGCGCCGGTGGCAACAATGATCGCGCGCGCGTAAATGGGTGCGCTGTAATTCGGCGTCACGTGGAACGGGCGCACCGACAGATCGACCGCCCTCGCCAATTCCGAGACAACCCGTGTACCGTATCGCACGGCCTGCGCTTTCATGCGATCCATCAGGTCCGGACCAGAGATCGGTTCCGGAAATCCCGGAAAATTTTCGATCTCGGTGGTCAGCATCAATTGCCCGCCCGGCAATTCCGTGCCAATCGGCTCGCCTTCAAGGATCACCGGTTCCAGGTTCGCTCGTGCTGCGTAAACGGCAGCCGTCCAGGCGGCGGGACCAGAACCAATGATGACTATTTGTTCAACGCGATGTGCGGTCATGTAGTTGCGGGCAAAGGTGCCAGTACGCGTCATCGCCTGTCGGCGACAACGGTGCGCGTCAGGTGATGGTCAGGAGGCCGAGTGCCCCGTGACAGTGAGACACCGTGCCAACCAGCATGCGCAGCGGCGCATCACCGACGCACGCGGCGAGGGTGTCATCGGCAGCGGAGATCCGGTGCGCGTCGATCATGCCCACCCCGTAGGTGCGGTGTACACAGTGAAAGATAAGCGAACCGTCGATTGCACTGTGTTGCGACGTCACGAACGCCTCGAGTGCCGGTGGCATGCTCCAATCCCTTGTCGTCCGGGTCTCGGGGCATTTGGCGGGCTCAATGCAGTTGACCGGGCACATCCAGGTGGCAAAGCTGACGTAGTGCCGTCCGTCGGGAGCCGCTCGCTCCCATGGCATTGGCGGCGTGGCGGGCAGTGGAACAATCGCCACGTTGCGGACTGGCCAACGCGCTCGCGCACGGCCAACCAACCAGTCCAGGCACAGATGCGGCATCAACGGCGATGGCACCAGCGCGTCGCGATGCAGGGCCGCCGTGCCCGCGTCGAGCCAGTCAGCGAGGTAGTCAACCCACGTTGCGATTTCGAGATGCACCGGTGCATTTCGATAGACCCCAGCGACCAATCGCTGGCCCACCGCACATCCCGGATCCCGATCGACCACAACGATCACGTCGGCGAGCAGCGCGCCCCGTTCGGTGGCGCGCGTCAACTGTTGCGCGTACCACGACCCGTAGCATCCTCCGCCAATGATGACGATGCGTCCAAATCGAAGCGGACTACGGTTGGCCGGCGCGATCGGCCACTCGCTGGCCGCTTCAACGCCAGAGATGTCGCCCACCATCTACCGGCAGCGTAATGCCCGTGACATACGGCGCGTCCACGAGAAAGTGAATAGCTTGTACCACGTCGTCGGGACCGCCTCCGCGTTGCATGGGAACGTCCTTCAGGAAACGCTCCAGCGCCTCAGCACTCAGATCGTCCGGAGGGAGCACCAGTCCCGGGGCCACGGCGTTGACGCGAATACGCGGTGCCAACGCGGCGGCCACGGTGTGCACCAACTGCGTCAAGGCCGACTTCGTGACCTGATGTGGAATGAGATACGGATACGTTGCCTCGAACGCGAGGTGATCCGACATCTGCACAATCACGCCGCCATCCTGCATCACGCGCGCCGCGGCCTGCATGAGAAAAAACGGCGCTCGAAGGTTGACGGCCTCCACGACATCCCATTCAGCGGGGGTGACCAAATCGAACGCATGACGGGTCATCACCGATGCGGAACTCACGACCACGTCGAGCCGTCCAAACGCCTTCATGACATCGTCAATGATACGTGCGGGCGCCGTGGCATCGGTGAGATCGGCCTGCACCACGTGCACCGCAGTTCCTGACGCGCGCAGGGCAGATGCCAGTGCCTCGGCGTCAGTCGGCGAACTGCCATGGTGAATGGCCACGGCGTCACCACGCGCCGCGAAACTCCGCACAATCGACGCGCCGAGTCGTCGAGCGCCACCGGTTACCAGAGTAACGCGCGGCACGGCTATCGCCCCAACCCGGACGCCTGGGACCGTAACAGCACCAGATCGTCCTGTCGATCGAGCCACGCCTTCGGCACGAACTGACCACCCAACCGCCGCGGGCCTTCGAGAGTGCCGTGCCAATCCGAACCGCCACTGGGAAGCAAACCGGCAGCATCAACAATCGACATGAGCTTCTGCGCGATCACCGGCGGATGTCCGGGATGCAGCACCTCGACGCCATCAAGTCCCGCTGCCGCCAAGGTGGCCACACGGGCTGCCGTCGCCGAGTCTCCCGGATGCGCCCAGAACGCCAGGCCACCTGCAGAATGTACAAGGTCAATGCCATCCGCCACATCGAAATGCGGTTTGTCTGCATACGCTGGACGGCCGAAACCCAGCCATCGATCGAACGCTTCGCGAAAATCCTTTACCCACCCGCCGGCGATCATGGCGCGCGCAATATGCGGTCTGCCAACGGCTCCCGGACCGGCTTCCACCAGCACGGCATCCACCGTGACGGGAACCCCCAATCGATTAAGCGTGCCAACTATTTGCTCCGCACGCGTCACACGATCGAGTTGAAACTGCCGTAACGCCGCGCGAATCGCCTCCGCGTTTGACAGATGCAACCCCAGCAGGTGCAACTCATCGTCACCAAAGTGCGTGCTGAGTTCGACGCCCGACACCACTCGCACACCCAGGCGAAGGCCGGCCACCGCTGCGTCGGCAACGCCGTCGATCGTGTCGTGATCCGTGATGGCAATCGCTGCCAACCCGGCCTGCGACGCCGCCTCCACCACTTGCTCAGGCGCCAACGCGCCATCGGACGCCGTCGTGTGCACCTGCAGATCCACGAACAGTGCCGTAGTGTCCGGAGTGGACGTCACACCATCGGCGTTGGGCGTCGGCATCACGAACGGTATCCAGCCTCAGGCGAACGCGCACTCGGCTGCGAGGTTTGAAAGAGTGTAGCGAGTTCGACGTCGTCGAGGGCTGCCAGCGATTGTTCGCGCGCGGTGGTGCCTGCACTGCCCACTGGCGAGTATCGCGTCACGCGCACCTCGCGGTCCACACCGTTCCCGTGTACGAATATGAGCCCGAACTCATCCGCCATGGACGGCGTCAGGAATCCGGATGGATACACGTGCCATTCACGACCCTCAATGCGAATCCGTCGCGCGGGCATGTCAGTTGCCCTGCAGTTCGCGCCAGAGCGGCGCGGGCAACGCCCCTTCATGAACCGCAGCAACGTCAAACGCGTTGGCCGCCTCAGTGAATTCGATGAACCGCCCCGGCTCGTCGGTATGTTCAAACACCCAGAGGTTGGCACGCTGCGTCCGGGCCGCCTCACGCCGCACAGCGAGCGATCCAAGAAACGCCGCGCGTTCGCTCGCCGTCACCCGTCGCTCGACCATGGCGAGCACACGAGGAGTGGTCATCATCAAAATCCCGATTCGGGAATTGTCTCGAGGCTCTGCTTGAGATCGGCCATGAAACGATCGGCGTCGGCACCATCGACCACGCGATGATCGAAGGAGATCGAAAAATACGCACACGTACGGATCGCAATGGTATCCTCACCATCAGGCCCGGTGAGCACCTTGGCGCGTTTCTCGATGGCTCCGAGACAGAGGATGGCGGTGGTGCCCACCGGTATGATCGGCGTTCCGGTGAGCGAGCCGAACACGCCTGGATTCGTGACGGTGAATGTGGCGTCTTGCACTTCGATGGGATTCAACTTCTTGCTGCGCGCCCGCGCCGCCAGGTCGTTGACGGTTTTCGTGAGTCCGGTCAGCGAAAGCTCGTCGGCGTGTTTGATCACCGGAACGATCAGTCCCGCCGGGTCGAGCGCGACCGCGATACCCAGATTGATCGACCGGCGATAGATGACGTCGGTGCCTGCCACCGCAGCGTTCAGGACCGGATGTCGCTTGAGCTGCAACCCAACGGCCTGCAGGATGAACGGCAAATACGTGAGCTTCTGCCCCGTTTGCGCCTCGAAGGCCTTTCGCATGGCCTGCCGGATACGCGCCACCCTCGTGAGATCGATTTCGAAGAACGACGTCACGTGCGCCGCTGTTCGCCGCGCCAGCATCATGTGTTCAGACGTCAGGCGCCGGATCTTCGACATCGCCTCGACCGTGTCGCCCGACCACGGCATCGGCATCGGTCCGTGCGTCTCGGAACCTCCCGATATCGAAGCTGGCCGGTTGGCGAGGTACTGCTCCAAGTCCTTCTTGGTCACCCGACCGGCGATGCCGGACCCCGACAAACGCGCGACCTCCACGCCCTGCTCAGCGGCAATTTTGCGAACGAGTGGAGAGGACTTCGTCCGGATTCGCTCCTCAAACGACCCCGCCGTGGCGGCGGGTTCCGAGGCCACCGTCGGCGTGGGTGGCACCGAAGACCTCGCCGTTGTTGCTGCGTCGGGCGCAAGCGCGGTGGAGACCATCGGAGGGGGCGCGGCGGCATCGCTGGCCGCAATCGCCGCATCGGTTTCGAGTCGGGCCACGATGGTTTGCACGGCAACCGTTTGCCCTTCGGCCACGAGAATCTCGACCAGGACGCCGGCGGACGGTGACGGAATTTCCGCGTCAACCTTGTCGGTTGAGATTTCGAAGAGTGGTTCGTCGCGCTTGACGGATTCGCCAACCTGCTTGAGCCAGCGAGACACTGTACCTTCGGCGATGGACTCGCCCATCTGCGGCATGGGGACATCTATGCGTGCCACTCGTTCATCCTCTGTCAGAAGAACTTGCCGACGATGCGTCACGATTCACGCGATCGGCAAGACGATCGGCGCGTCGCAGCCGCCACAGCGCCAACACCGGCAAGGAGATCGCGCCGACGGCGGCTCCATACCCGGCAAAGACCCACCATTCACACGCTGGCAACCCCGGCAGGGGTGTGCATCGCGTGAAGAAACCCAGCAACTTGCCAATCCCGACACCCACCATGGCGCCGCTCGCACCACCCATAAAAAACGTAAAGCAGCCGACGCCGATGTCTCGTCCTACACGGTCTTCGGCCATCAGTACCCAGCTTCAATGTGGTGCCGTGGATCGGCCTGTCGATGCAACGCGACGAAGAACTTCTTCACGTTTTTGTCGAGTCGACTCTCTCCAATCTGATCCGTGTGCGCTTCGACCACGGTGTAATGGCCACCGTCCATCTTCACCATCAGCTGCAGTACGCCAAGCGCACCGCTGAATCCGCGGGCTCGTGGTTCACTGCGCCCAGGCACCTGACCCAGCGACGCGAAGAACTGGTCGGCCAACGCCAGCACCGCACTCGGGTCTAACACTGTACGATGAAAATGACGCACAATCACGGCACCTTACGCGGCGTCGAATCGGGGGCGCGAACCATCGGCGGCGCGAACACCCCTGGCTCGTCGCCCGCCAGAATATCCTGCGTCCAGTCTTCAGTGCGTTGCAGCGCCTGCGTCGAGTCACGTCGAAACTCGAGCGCCATCGCCCACATGCCAGCGGTTACATACAGGAGATTGGTCCGGTACGTGCCCAGTTCATCGGTTTCCTGCAGGCCGTTCGCAATGGACTTGCGATCCTTGCTGGTCGCGAAGATGCGGCCCTGACCACCCTGAATGGGGGTGCCGGTTGTGCGGTCGTGCACGGTGACACGCCACACCACCTGGTCCAGCGCGCGCGTGGGTCGCGTTTCGGGCGAGATCCGCACCACGAACGAATCGGTGCGAAACCGGAGCTCACCCACCGGCGACGTGTCGGCGTCGCACGCGGACGCCAACACCGGCACCGCCGCGAGACACACCAACCGTGAGAGACGCGCGCGCCATGTCATCATTGGTAGTATTCGAGGCCGAGGTGGGTGATCTGCTCCTCACCCATGAGGTGACGGAGCGTGTTCTTCAGCTTGGTCTGCTGAATGAAAAGATCGTGCTCGGGTTGGAGTCCGGGAGCGGCCTGCGGCGACTTGTAATAAAAGCTTAACCATTCCTGAATCCCCTTCATGCCGGCCCGCTTGGCGAAGTCACTGAACAGCGCCAGGTCGAGCACCATCGGCGCGGCCAGGATGGAATCGCGGCACAGAAAGTTCACCTTGATTTGCATCGGGTAGCCCAGCCAGCCCTTGATGTCGATGTTGTCCCAGCCTTCCTTGTTGTCGCCACGCGGCGGATAGTAGTTGATGCGCACGACGTGCGAGAAATCCTTGTACAGTTCCGGATAGATTTCCGGCTGCAGGATGTTGTGGAGCACCGACAACTTCGACTCCTCCTTGGTTTTGAACGACGCAGGATCGTCAAGCACTTCGCCGTCGCGGTTGCCGAGGATGTTGGTGGAGTACCAGCCTTCGAGGCCGAGCATGCGCGCCTTGAGCCCCGG
>JANMRE010000459.1:0-2210 GCA_031370885.1 Gemmatimonadaceae bacterium | reverse complement strand
ATCCGCGTGTGGAAACACCCGCACCGTCGCTTTGGACAGTCGACATCCATCAACCAGCGACGCATGATTGAACGCGTCGGCATAGATCACATCGCGATGATCCATAAGCGCCTGAATGACGCCGATGTTGACCATGTAGCCCGACGGAAACAGCAGCGCGCGTTCCGTGCCCTTGAAACGCGCCAGCGCCCGCTCGAGGGTTTCGTGGATCGGATGGTTTCCGGAAATCAGTCGCGATGCACCGGCACCGGTACCCTCCGCCTGCAGCACCGCCATTGCCGCACGGGCGATACGCGGATCGGACGCCAGGCCGAGATAATCGTTCGACGCGAAGTCGGCGATCCGTTCACCGCCCAGCAGCACGGTTCCGGACTGTCGCTGCGTGAAGGCCCGCATCGTGCGCCGCAGCCCCATGGCCTGCAACTGCTGCAGTTCTTCGTCAAGGACGTCGTCCATGGCGCGCATCGACGCCTCCACGAAACTCCCAGGCGAAGTGGTCATCGACTACCGTCCATCAGCCAGACCGCGGCGCTATCGCGTGGCATTCACGGCGCTCGCACGGGCGCCGCCACGGGCACCGTGCGTCCGTCGGTCAGCGTGAGCGTGAGGTGTACCGTGTCCCCAATGCGGAGCGCACGCGTGAGATCCATCAGCATGATGTGCAGCCCCCCGGGCACCATTGAGAGCGTGCTGTCGCGGCGAATCTGCAGGTTGGGTCGCGCGAGCATGTGCGCCATGCCGTCGCTGGGTATCGTTTCATGCAGCTGTGCCAGTGGTGCCACCGCCGACCAGAACGTCCCGATCGACACGTCCACGCTGTCTGTGTTGGTCAGCGTGACATACGCACCGCCGGTGGAACCCGAATCGGCTGCGCGCGCCCAGGCGGCGACTACGGTAAGCGGACCGGCAGGCGCAACGGTGGTCCGATCGCGGTCGCACGCGGCGAACGCCACGAGCGCAACGGCCGGTACGACCGTGAGCCTCACGCAACCCATGATCGTCACAGCATCAGGGCGAGATCAGCGGCGAGCGCTTCCCACCCGATACCCAACGGGTACATCGCGACCAGTCGCCCCGCGTCGTCCACCAGAAACGTCGACCCCGAATGACTCACGAAATAGTGACTGGCATCGGTATAGGATTCACGCGCCGCCGCGACGCCGAATTCTTTCATCATGCGGGCTGTGGTGGCCGAGTCGCCAGACACGCCCACGAACGATGCGTCGAACTGTCTGGCGTACTGGAGGGCCACCGCCGGTGTGTCGCGCTCGGGATCGACCGACACGAACACAAAGCGCACACGCTCCGCGTCCTTTCCCAACTTCTGTTTGGCCCGCTTCCAGTCGGCGAGCGTTGTCGGGCATACATCCGGACAGTGGGTATAGCCGAAGAACAGCACGATCGGGCGTTTCGGTTCGGGGGCGGTTTGCAGGAACGCCCCCGACGGCAGTGTGAACTCGAACGACGCCACCTCACGTGGCGGATCGATCATCACGCCGTGAAACTGCCGGTCGACCCGGCACGCGCTAAACGCAAACAGCGCCGCCAGCATCACGGCCCTGGCCATCGCGCCGCGTGCGCGCCTCACGCCGCCGCCGAACAGTGCGCGCAACGTCCGTACAGCACAATCTCGTGTGCCTCCAACTGGAAACCCGATGGCGCCAGCGCGGCGAAATCGCCCGGGCACCCCTCGATCTCGAATACCCGGGTGCACTGCCGACACCGAAAGTGATGATGATGCGCGGCGCCAGATCGTTCATACCGCGCGGCTTCGCCGGGCAGTTCCACCGGAACCAGCCAACCGTCCTCCACCATCGCGTTGATCGTGCGATAGACCGTCGCGATACCTAATCCGGTAACCTGTACGCGTCCGGCCTCAAGCACTTCAAACGGTCCCAACGGCCGGGGCGTTGATTCGAAGACCAGTCGGATGGCGTCGCGTTGACGCGTCTTGCGTTCCATCAGTCAAATATGACCCGTGCAACAGTGGCGTGCAGGCCTTCGCGGCGGTTTGATTTCGCTCTCATGAATTCCGCGACTACCCCCGCTTGGCGCGCCCTCCGAACGCGTCGGCAATGGCTTGTGTTCGGTGCGCTCGCGGTCACTGCGGCGGTCGTCGCGCAGGCACTCGATCACACGGCGTGGCAGGTGCTGCGCGATCCGCGCATTCACGAGAAAGATCTCGGTCGACTGCTGCGCCTGATCGGATA
>JANMRE010000445.1:0-4232 GCA_031370885.1 Gemmatimonadaceae bacterium | reverse complement strand
CACTGCACGTACGCGGCGTACCCTCGACGATTGAGCAGCAGCAGACTCTGTTCCCCTCGCCGCAGTCGCGTTTCGATGGCCGCGCCCAGCAGCGGACTAAGCACGCCCAACGCGGTATCAAACGGTGCGTGCGGTCCTTTCGCCGCGACCGCCGCGCGCATCACGGTCCGCAAATCGACCACCTGCACCGACGGCAATTGCGCACCCGCCGCGCGATCGGGGAGTGTTAGCCGAATCGCCTGTCCTCGCTCCGTTCGCTGCCAACTCTCCAAACTCGGCGTCGCGCTGCCCAGCACGACCACCGCGCCCTCGGCGCGCGCGCGTACGATGGCCGCTTCGCGCGCGTGGTACCGCGGGGTTTCCGACTGTTTGTAGCTCGACTCGTGCTCCTCGTCCACGATCACGACGCCCACCTGCGACAGCGGCGCAAACAACGCCGATCGGGCGCCCACGGCAATACGGCGTTCGCCACGCCGCAATGCCTGCCAGGCATCGTGTCGCTCACCGTCACTGAGTCCGGAGTGCAGCACCGCCACCGCATCGCCAAACGCGCCGCGAAATCGGTCGACCGTCTGTGCGGTGAGGGCGATTTCCGGCACCAACACAATTGCGGTTTTACCTGGTTGCGCAAGCACCGCGCGCAACACCTCGATGTATACGAGTGTCTTGCCGCTCCCGGTGATGCCATGCAGCAGAAACGTCTGACCCGGTGCACCGGCAAGAATGGCCTGCACGGCCTCGCGTTGCGCCGTCGACGGCGATTCCGGTGGCGCCACACCGGGCCGATCAGAAAATGGATCCCGCACGATCGTTTCGTCGCGAATCTCCACCAACCCGCGCTTCACCATCGACGCAATGACCCCCGCGCTGCAGTTCGCCTGCTGGCGCACGGAAACCAACAACGCCGAACCTCCCTGCGCCTCGAGCAACTCGTAGACCACGCGTTGCTGTTTCGCCCGCGCAAAAGTGATCTCGCGTTGCAGCAGCGAGGGCAGTTCCTGCGCCAGTCGCACAACGCGTCGCCGTTTCGGTGACGAACTGGTGTGGTGAGGAGACGTGAGTGCCGCCGGCAGCATTGCGCGCAACGTCAGCCCGATCGGTGCGGCATACCACTCGGCAATCCAGCGTCCGGTTTCCAGCAGGGCGGGCGGAAAGGCCGGCTCGAGGTCGAGTACCGAGAGAATCGGCTTGAGTGCGACGCCATCGGGCGGAGCGACTTCATTCAGACAGATGCCGATCTCGCGTCGGGTGCGAAAGGGCACCAGCACTCGGCTCCCCACGGGAATCGGCGTCGCGATCCCGTCGGGGACGACGTAGGTGAACGTCCGGAAGAGCGGAACCGCGAGCGCCACCTCCACACAGCGGGTGGTCATAAGATCACACCCGTTGCCGCTACCGTTTACGCACGCCGAGGCCCGGCGCCGAGCCAAGCGTGATCTGTCCGGCAGGGATGGTGGGGCCGATGAACGGATCATCGGCCAACAGCGCGGCCCCATCGAGATCGGCGTCGTCGAGCAGCGACGAGAAATGCGCGGCGGCCGCGATACCCAACGTGGTTTCGATCATGCAGCCGCACATCACCCGCATTCCATGCGCGCGCGCGACCGCGATCATGCGCAATGCCTCTCGCAGCGAACCGCACTTGGCCAGCTTGATGTTCACGCCGTCCACGACTCCGTGCAATCTGGGGATGTCGGTGGCCACCAGACACGATTCGTCGGCAATGACGTCGATGGGCGAGCGGTCGCGCACGAAACGCAACCCGTCCAGATCGTGCGGCGGGAGCGGTTGCTCGAGCATGTCGACACCGTGCGCCGTGAGCACGTCCAGCATGGCCAACGTCCCCTTGGTGGTCCACGACGCATTGGCGTCCACGCGCAGCGTGGCGGTGGGTGCTTCTTCGCGCACAATGCGCACTATCTCCGCGTCGCGTGGAGTCCCAAGCTTGATCTTGAGAATCGGGTACATCGCCGCTTCGCGCACACGCGCGCGCAGCGTTTCGTTGTCCGGTGCAATGCCAATCGTGAAGCTCGAACGGGTCGTCGCAGATCCGTTCAGTCCCCACAGCGTCCACAGCGGAACCCCAAGACGCTTGGCCACGAGATCGTGCAGCGCCGCGCTCACCGCACACCGCGCGGCAGCATTCCATCGCAGCACCTTTTCGAGTTCACGCTCGATGGCGTCGATGGACCACCCATCGGCTTGCGCGATCACCGGCGCGAATCGCGCGAGCGCCGTCACAACGCCCTCGGCGGTCTCACCATAAAAACGGCTTGGTGCCGCTTCGCCCCAACCCTCGAGACCATCGTCGGCACTGTGCGCGTCGCGCAGCCTCACCCAGACTACCTGAAATTCGCTGGTACCACCGCGCGCGATGAGGAACGGGTGGCGCGTATGCACCGTGAGGATTTCCGCCTGCAGCAGCACGTTCGTGTACTCAGTGGGGCGTGAGACCAGTCTGGCGCGCCAAACGGGCGCTCCGCACGTCAGCGGGTGAGCCGGCGTCGGCAAGGAAGCCAATGAGCGCGTCGGCCAACTCGAATCCGCGATCGTATCGGTCGGTGGCCGGCTTGGCCAGACACTTCATGACGATGCCGCTGAGCGCCGCGGGTATGCGCGAGTCGGTCTGATCGGGGGCCACGGGCGCCTCATGGACATGCTTGTACCCGACCGCATACGAATCCTCGCCGTCGAACGGCGGATTTCCCAACAGCATCTCATACAGCACCAACCCAACCGCGTACAAGTCGCTGCGCCCGTCAACCAGTTTGCCCATGGCCTGCTCGGGGGACATGTAGTGCGGAGTGCCCATGGCGCGGCCCGACGCCGTGAGGCGACCATGGAAGCGCGCCGTAGCAATGCCAAAGTCGGTCAGCGCCACATTGCCATCTTCGTCAAAGAGTATGTTGTCGGGCTTGATGTCCCGATGCACGACTCCGTGACGATGCGCATAATCGAGCGCACACGCCACCTGCACCACGATCGCCGCCGCGGGCGTTGGCGTGACGGTTTTCTGTCGTCCCAGCAGATCGGCCAGTGATCCTCCGGCATAATACGGCATTACCAGATAGTCGATGTCGCCCAGCGTGCCCATATCGGCGATGGCACACACGAACGGGTGCACTAAGCCAGCCGCCGCTTCCGCCTCACGACGGAAGCGTACACGCATTTCCTCTTCCTGGGCCAGCGCCTTGTGCAGCACTTTGATCACCAGCGGACGACCCAGCGCCACGTGTTTGGCGAGGTACACGTGCGCCATACCGCCGCTGCCCAACCGCTTGACGATGGTATAGCGGTTGCCGGTGGCCTCGCGCAATTCCCGCAATTCCGCATCGGGGATATCGAACGGCGGCGCGCTCACCTCGGGCAGCACCGCACTGCACCGGGTGCAGCGCGCAGCCGCGGCACGGTTCCAGGTCCCGCAATCCGGACAGAACATCGACGCGTGGTTTGGGTGAGCCGAGCGACAGGGCTACAGCAGCTTTCGGCGACGAAGGAAGTATAGCAGGGCGGCCCCCAACCCCAGCTGCACCACCAGCAACACCCAAAATCCATACGTCCATGTCGACAGCGGAATCTTGACGAAGTTCATTCCCCACATACCGCTCACCACGACAAACGGCAGCGACATGGTGGCCACCAGAGACAGACGTTTGGTACTCAAGGCCAGACGATTGGAGACTTGTGTCAGATAGGCGTCCATCGTGCTGCTCAGCAGGTCACGATAGGTCTCCAACGAATCGTTGATGCGCAGCACATGGTCGTAGATGTCGCGAAAGTAGATCTGCACATCGGACGTGAGGAGCGTACTCGGTCGGTTGGTGAGCACATTCATCACTTCCCGCGCCGGTTGCAGATAGCGCCGCAACGACAGCACAAGCCGCTTCACGATGAAAATGTCGTGCATGGCATGTTCATCGAACGAGGCGAAGACGCGCTCCTCGATGCCGTCGATAAAATCGTCGATCTGATTCAGGATCGGGAAGAATCCATCGATGGTTTCGTCGAGAATCGCATGCAACGCGCGCTCCACGCCGCGCGACAGCAGCTCCGGCGACCGACGGATCGCGTCAGACACACGGTCTACCGACGGCAGCGGTCCCGCATGCACCGTCACCAGATAGTTCGGACCGAGAAAACAGTACAGGTCCTTCGTTTCAAGATCGTACGGATCTTCCGTACTCTCGGCGAGGGAAACACCCCGCATGCTGATGAAGAGGTAGTTGACGTAC
>JANMRE010000411.1:0-1179 GCA_031370885.1 Gemmatimonadaceae bacterium | reverse complement strand
TGTCGACGACGTGCTGTATACCGGTCGGACCGTTCGCGCCGCGCTCGATGAACTGGCCGACTTTGGACGTCCGGCACGCATCGCGTTGGCGGTACTGATCGATCGGGGAGGACGCGAGCTGCCCATTCACGCGGACATCGTCGGTCGTACCGTCACTGTGGCGGAAGACGATCGGGTTGATGTCTTCGTCGAGGAGTTGGATGGGCGCGACGAAGTGGTGATCGCGTCGCGCAGCGGGGACTGAGAAGTGATCGGCCCGTTGGGTAAAGACCTGCTTGGGCTCGCGCCGCTGTCTGCAGAGCAGATTCGCCTTGTGCTCGATACGTCGGTCCCGTTTCGTGAAATTTCCGAGCGGCAAATCAAAAAGGTGCCGACGTTGCGCGGCATGACTATCGTCAACCTGTTCTTCGAGGCGTCAACCCGCACGCGTATTTCGTTCGAGTTCGCCGAAAAGCGGCTGAGTGCCGACACGGTGAACGTCGCGGTGGCCGGATCGAGCGTATCGAAAGGCGAGACGTTGGTCGATACCGCGCGCAACCTGGAAGCGATGAAGATCGACATGGTCGTCATCCGACATCCGGCGTCGGGCGCGGCACAGTTTCTGGCGGAGCGCATCGAGTCCAACGTGATCAATGCGGGTGATGGCACGAACGAACATCCCACGCAGGGGCTGCTCGATCTGCTCACGCTGCGCGATCGGTTTGGGGATCTCACCGGCCGCCGTATCTGCATCGTGGGCGATGTGCTGCATTCGCGGGTGGCACGTTCAAACATCTGGGGGCTGGCCAAACTCGGCGCCGAGGTAGCCGTGTGCGGCCCGCGCTCGTTGCTACCCAACGCCATTGGCGAGATGGGCGTGACCGTGTTCGATCGCGTCGAGGCCGCCATCGAGTGGGCCGATGCGCTCAATGTGTTGCGGCTGCAACTGGAGCGCATGGAAGCGGGGTACATCCCGTCGTTGCGTGAGTACAATCGGGTGTTCGGCATTACCCGCGCGCGACTGGAGCGAGCACCTCGTGACCTCTGCATTCTTCACCCCGGACCGATGAACCGCGGCGTGGAGATTGACAGCGACGTCGCCGATGGCCCGCATTCGGTTATTCTGGATCAGGTCACGAACGGTGTTGCCGTGCGCATGGCTGTGCTGTATCTCCTCGCCGGCGGCAAGCCGGAACTCGC
>JANMRE010000409.1:0-4030 GCA_031370885.1 Gemmatimonadaceae bacterium | reverse complement strand
ATTTCGTAGGGGCCTCGGTGTCGGGCACAGTGGTGAGTCGATATGCGACCGGAAGCGCCGGTGCCGTGACGCACGACTGGATGCAGATCTGGCAGTTCGCGGCACTGTTCGCGCTGGCGGTATTCGTGGTATTTCTGTTTCTGTTCCGCCCGGCCCCATCGGGCGCGGGCACATCAACGGCGGCGCCCTGAGCGCCGTCGCATGACGGCACCCTCTGCCATCGTGCTGGTGGAGGCCTGCTGTGATTCCGTGCATACGTCCCGCGCTGCACAAACCTTGGGTGCCGGGCGTGTGGAACTGTGTGGGCCGGGGGACGGCGGCACCACGCCAAGCTTCGGATTGATCGCGCGCTGTCGGGATGAACTGCACGTCCCGCTGCACGTGATGATCCGCCCGCACACGGAAGGATTTGTGTACGGTGATGATGATGTCGATGTCATGGGCAACGACATCATCGCCGCGCGGGCGCGTGGCGCCGATGGCATCGTGCTGGGCCCACTGCATGATGACGGAACGGTGCATCAGGAACAACTGGCGCTCTTCGTCGCACTGGCGCGTCCCATGAAAGTCGCGTTTCACCGCGCGTTCGATCGCACGCCGTCCGCCGTTGCGGCGCTCGACGTGCTGCTGGGTGTCGGCGTTGACTACGTGCTGACGGCCGGTCACGCGGCCACGGCGTTCGATGGCGCCGATATGCTTGCCGTTCTTCAACGCCGGGCTGGCGACTCCTTGACCGTACTGGCGGGTGGCAGCGTGCGCGGTCACAGCGTGTGCGCTCTGGTCGATCGGGCCGCCGTGCGCGAAGTGCATGCCCGTGGTACCGACCCGACAATCGTGCGCGACGTGATCGCCGCGCTTTCTTCTGCCTCGCGTCACGCAACGGTACCTCCCACATGACGGTGAACTCCAGAGTGCGCATCTCACAGGTGAGGGCCATGGTTTTTGGAGCGGTGCTCATTCCGGCGCTCGGCTCTGTCGACCCGAGCATCTATGCGGTGATACCGCGCCCGAGCGTGCTGACGCCGATGGCGGGTCACTTCACCCTCTCGGCGCGTACCTCCGTGCACGCCGATTCGGATTTCGTTCGCGTGGGACACCGATTCGCCCGCGACATCGCGAACGCCACCGGGTTCGACCTGCCAGTCGCGCGTTCCGGCGTTGCGACACCCAACGTGATTCGATTGGTGCGTGTCGTGGGTCCGGAGGCCGAATCTCTGGGAGACGAGGGCTACCGTCTGGACGTGACACCCGTGAGCGTGGTGGTGCGAGCAGCACGTGCGGCCGGCGCGTACTACGCGCTGGAAACGCTCAAGCAACTCTTTCCGGCAGCCATCTATCGCGAGGCGCCGATTGCCGGTGTGACGTGGCAGGCACCGGCCGTTCATATCGAAGACGCGCCACGTTTTTCATGGCGCGGGGCGCACCTGGACGTGTCACGGCACTTCATGCCGAAAGAATTCGTGAAGAAGTACATCGACCTGCTGGCGCATCACAAGCTCAATCGCTTTCACTGGCATCTTACCGAAGACCAGGGATGGCGCATTGAAATCAAGAAGTATCCCCGTCTCACCGACTTGGGATCGTGCCGCGCGCAAACGCTGGTGGGTTCGCACCAGCCCGACCCCGCCAAGCGTGTGTTTGATGGCAAGACGCACTGCGGGTATTACACACAGGATGACGTGCGCGAGATCGTGGCGTATGCGTCGGAACGCTTCGTCACCGTGGTGCCGGAAATCGAAATGCCGGGACACGCCCAGGCCGCCATCTCCGCCTATCCGTCGTTGGGTGTGCGGCGCGATACGACCGTGGGAGTGATGCAGGTGTGGGGTGTGAGCGAATTCATCCTCAACGCCGATGACAGCACCATCGCGTTCATGCAGGACGTGCTGCGCGAAGTCATGGCACTGTTTCCGGGACCATACATTCACATTGGCGGCGACGAAGCCATCAAGAATCAGTGGAAGGCGAGCCCGGAAATTCAGGCGCGCATCAAGCAGCTTGGGCTCACGGACGAGCACGAACTGCAAAGCTGGTTCATCCGGCAGATGGACACGTTCCTCACACAGAATGGTCGTCGCATGGTGGGATGGGATGAGATTCTCGAAGGAGGCCTTGCCGAGAACGCCACGGTGATGTCCTGGCGCGGTATGGACGGGGGCATTGCGGCGGCGAAGGCCAATCACGACGTGGTCATGGCGCCGGGCAGTCACACGTATTTCGACCACTACCAATCGCGCGACAAGGCGAAGGAGCCACTCGCCATTGGCGGCTATCTGCCCATCGATACGGTCTACGCATTCGAGCCAGTGCCGGCGTTACTCACGCCCGATGAGGCGAAGCACGTGCTGGGTGCGCAGGCGCAACTCTGGACTGAGTACATCCAAGACGCCAAGCAACTGGAGTACATGGCGTTTCCACGCATGAGCGCGCTGTCGGAGGCCGTGTGGACGGCAAAGCCGCGGCGGGACTTTGCCGACTTCATGGTGCGTCTGGGACCGCATCTCCAGCGAATGGACGCCCTGGACGTGAACTACCGGAAACTGGATGCGCCGGTGATCAGACCGTAGCTGAGTAGCGGCGGCGGCGCCAGTTCATCGATCCGGGTGAGCGAACGGCCACCACCCACTCTGGCGCGTCTCCGGAAAATCACAGTTTTGCGATTTCCTGGAGACTGTCGTGAGGTGGTCACGGTGAGAGCTATCGCGGCTTCCACGTGCCCTGTGCCACCTGTGGCACAAACCTGTCGAGGCCACGCGGCGGAAACGCCAGCGTCTTCCCCTGCTCGGCGCTCATGTACGCCGTCATGAGCAGCCGCACCACATCCAGCCCATCGTGGAACGTGAGCAGCGGCTTCTCTTTGCCGAGGAACGCGCGCACGAAGTGTCGGTCTTCGGCTTCGTATCCGTAGGCGATTGCCTCGTTCACCACCACCGGCATCTGCCCCACTTCGGCGTTCTGCTTTTCAACGATATCCTCGCCAGACTTGCCCTTCACGGCGCGCGAAAAAAACAGATCGAGTCCCGACTCCAGGCTGTTCCACTTCATCGAGTATTCGGGGCCCAGCAGCTCGGCTGACAACCGCAAGCCCGGTCCGACAAAGCTCCAGCTGGTTGTCGCTTCTCCAATCGCGATTCCGCCATCAGGCGCTTCGAACTCGATGTTCACGCTGGCGAAATCTTCAGACGGTGACGTGAGATAGTCCACACCCATCGTTTTCTTGAGCTGCGCCGCGTACTCTTTGCGCGTGAACTTGAGCGACGCGATGTGCCCGGTAACGCGCTTGGGGACAAGAGTGGACAGCGGCTCTCCCGGCGGCGTGAGCAGTTGGCGCACGACCACAATCGAGTGGCACATCATATCGTTGAGCACGCCGCCGCCTTGCTGCGCGCCATTCCAGAACCATGGCATGTGCGGGCCGCTGTGTTCTTCGGCGGCGCGCGCCAGATACGGACGACCCGTGGAGGCCGCACCTCGACGCCAGATGAGATTGTGTCCGACACTCACTTGCGGCGAGAAGTACTGATTCTCGAGATAACCGTGCATGATGCCCGCCTTTTCCACCATACGCAGCACTGCTTTCGCTTCGGCGACGGAGCGCGCCAGGGGTTTCTCGCAGGCAATGCCTTTGAGTGTCCCCTTCCCGCTCGTGACGGCGTCGCAGATTTCCTGCACATTCTCGATGCGCGCCTGATTAGGTCCATTCAGCCAGATCGCGTCGATGGCCGGATCGGCTACCATGTCGGTGATGGATTTGTACGCCTTGCACGCGCCCACTTCGAGCTCACTCGCGTATCTGGCGGCCGACGCCGCGTTCTTCGCGTTGGGACTCCACACGCCCAGCACATCGGCATCGCGCACGAAGCGCAGCCCTTGCATGTGGAAACGCGCGTTGAAGCCGGAGCCGATGAATCCGATACCAAGCCGTGCAGAAGACATGTTGATCAGAAGAAAAGGAAAATTCAGGGACGCTGGGACGCTGCCAAGCGCTCCTTCTCGACCAGCAATCGCCGCAGAATTTTTCCGGACGGTG
>JANMRE010000394.1:0-5832 GCA_031370885.1 Gemmatimonadaceae bacterium | reverse complement strand
TCGAACATGTGCGTGGCCCCATGCTCGGGGACATAGCTCATGCCGTCAGCGACGTATCGCACGCGTTGTCGTCCATAACTCACCACGACACCGTATCGGGATCCACTCATCGACGCGTCGACGCCCACGCCGCGCATCATGGCACCCCCAACCGCCGACGCATGCGTGGCGAATGGTTCGGTGTTATTGGCCGCCACCAGCACGATGCCGTTCAATCGCCGAGTGAAAGCTTCGGCGCTCAGGCGCAAGCCACGCGACATGTGGTATGCCGCAGACACGATACCCTGCTCACTGCGGGCGACGGGAATGGCAGGACCGCCGGCACCGATGTAGAGCTCCACCGGAAAGACGGTGCCGGTGATCGATTCCTGATTGCGAAGTGATTGGGCGAACTGATGCAGCCGCGCGTAGCTGCTGGACAACGATACACGCTCCGTCGCCTTCCACTGCCATCGCGCACGCGGCCCGACAAAGACCCTGCCCCGAAACGCGGCGAGCGAGAGGTCGGCGTTCAGCGTGGTACGATTGGTCACCAGGTGCTCATGCTGCGCGAATGCGGTCGTGATAAACGTCTGCGCCGCAAGCCGTGTGGGCGCCAGGTTGTTCGATTGACCAAATACGGAATATGACGTGCGGCTCTGTTCCAGACGCGTGCCGATAGCGGTGCTCGATCGCGAGGTCGTGTGCGTTGCGGCCAGCAGCATTCCCGCATCGTCACGCGACGATTCCATCGATAGCGGCTCGACCATCGCACTCCACGTCGCCCCGGCGTCGCTCGCGGCACGCCACGCCAGCAGTCGCAATTCGCCGGCACCACGCGAACCTCGCCACTCGCCGCCCACGGAACGACTGCGCCACCGGTATGTGTTGCGCGGGGGGTCACCAACCGGTGTTGGCACGTCGGACACGACGGCCGACGTCGTGATCTCGTCGACACTCTCGAAACCCAGCAATCGCAGCCGTCCGCCAAAGAGTGGCGTCTCTACCTTACCGAGCCAATCACCTGTTTCGCCGCGCACATATGATTGTTCGTGTCGAGGAGCGGTCACGCTGGGCAGTCCAGCGCGGAGGCTCAGCAGCATACTGGCGCCGCCGTCTCCCAACAAACCGTCCACGGTCGCGCGCGCTTGCGTGGTGCTCACCGAACCCAGCGCGGACAGTCGTTCGGATGGCGCGCGTGTGGTTGCGGCCACGGTCCCGGACAGCGAGGCAAGGTCACCCGGATTCGGCATGGACGACGACACCGTCACGGCCGACATCGCATCTGGATTCCATGCACTGAACACACCGGCGGTGTGATATGGACTGAATACCGGGATCCCATCCAACAGGTATGTCACATGATCCGACGCTCCACCGCGGATATGCAGTCCGCTGGGCGATTCCGGTCTCGCCACGACAGTACCGCCGGAGACTGCCAATAACATGTCGGGCTCTGTCAGCATCGGGTTATTGCGCACCGCCGCAATCGTCGCTCGCCGGTCGGCCGTACGAGTCTTGTTCTCCTCGGCCATCCCGCGCACGGCAATGGCGGGTCGAACGAACAGCGTTGGCAGTCGCGTTTTGCCTGGCACCAGTGCGACGTTGATCTCCAGGACGCCGCCGGTTGGCACCAGCGCGTGCACGGTACGAGGTGCAAAGCCCAACGCGCGCACGGCGATATGATGAGGGCCCGGTGGCACCTGACGAAACACATAGTGTCCCGCCGAATCCGCAAGCACGCGGCGATTCATGTCCACCATGGACACGATCGCATCAGCCAACGGTTCGTTCGTTGCGACACTGCGCACAGAACCGGCCACAACGGCTTGTGCCGACTGCAGCGAAAGGAAGACGGCGGCGCCACTCATGGTGATGAATGCCATCGGATGTCCTGTGTCACGAGGCGAACAACTCCCTGCACGAGTCTGGAGCAATTCCTGTGCCTACGCAAGCGGCGCGGCGCGCCTCCCGTGTCACAAACGGGCGCGTGGCAGGCTCCCTGCATATACCCTCAGGAGTCAACTGCCATGTCGATGATGCGCAACGCCCTCGCCGGTCTGCTGTTGGTCGTAGTTGGGGCCGCCGCGCGTGGCATCCACGCCCAGTCCGTTCGAGCTGAAGTCGTGACCGATACGGCGACGCGCGGATCAATTCTGGGCGAGGTGATCGACGCCACGACGGGCAGACCGGTGGCGTTGGCGCAAGTGCGAATTCGAGGGACCGCCATGGGCTCGATCACCGATCTGAGCGGCCGGTTTGCCATACGCGTGGTACCGTTCGGCTCTTACACGCTCGATATCAAGCGTATCGGATTCGAGCCAGTGGTTCGCAATGTGGTGCTCGCGGCGGGCGCGACGGCGATGAGCCTGTCGATTGCCCTCGTGCCGTCAGCGTTTCGTTTGTCCGAGGTGACGGTGGCACCCGGCGCTTTCGCCTTCCTGGACGGCGCACCGGTGTCTCGCACCACACTGTCGCGAACGGCCATCCAGGATGCGCCCTTTGGTGAAGATCTCTTTCGCGCGATGAACCGACTTCCGGGACTCTCCAGCGGAGACTACGGCGCACACTTTTCCATTCGCGGTGGGCGGCAGGATGAAACGCTGTTCCTGCTGGACGGACTCGAACTGTACGAGCCCTTTCACCTGAAGGATTTCAACGAAGGCGCACTGAGCATCATCGACGTCGACGCCGTTGATGGCGTGGAACTGCTTACGGGCGGTTTTTCGGCGCACTACGGCGACAAACGCAGCGGCGTCATGAATATCTCAACGCGCACGCCCACGAAGGACGGCACACGCGCCAGTGTGGGCGCGAGTCTCACCAGTGCGCACGCCCTGTTTGAAGGAACGTTTGCCGGCAGCAACGGTTCGTGGCTGGTGTCCGGTCGCCGGGGATTTATCGATGCATTGTTGCGCATTTTGAACAAGAAGGAAGCGAAGGCGCCCAGCTACCAGGATGCATTTGGCACGCTGCGCTATCGGTTGCGACCCAATCACGCACTGGCGCTGAACGCCCTCTATGCCAGCGACCGCTATCGGTTCACAATCCGGGGCACCACCGGTTTCGCCGATTCCATTCCTACCGCTGAACGCGCCAATAACGGGTACGGGAACTCGTATGTGTGGATGACGCTGCGTTCGCTGTTCGGACAACACCTGACCGTACGTTCATTGGCATCGACTGGCGTTGTCAACGCCTCTCGTGCGGGCGACGAGCATCACGTTGTCGCCCCACTCGAATACTACGGCGTGGACGGTCGCCGCGACTTCACCGTACGCGGACTGAAACAGGATTTCAGCTACCAGCGGGCGGCGCGGGCAATTGTTGACTGGGGTTATGACGCGCGCTGGATGCACGCCAACTACAACTGGGTCAACCGAGTCACGCAAAACCCCGATGATCCGCGACCCGATACGACGGGGTTCTATCCGCGCATCACGCGTCGGGCGAAACAGACAGGCGGCTCGACGCTGGGCGCCTACATCAGCAATCGCCTGCAGTTGGCCCAACCACTCACGTTGGAATTGGGTGTCCGATACGACGCCGCCACTTACTCGCATGATCGCGATTGGAGCCCCCGATTTCACGCCCTCTACCAGGTTGCCGAGCGCACGTCGCTGCGCGCCGGGTGGGGGGCGTACCGTCAACGTCAGGGCATCGCCGACGAAAATGCCTTCGATAAACTGAACCGGTACTTTCCCTCCGAGCTCTCCCGTCAGTACACGCTGGGGTTCCAGCATCAGTATGCCCACGGTGGCTCGCTGCGCGTGGAGGCCTACAACAAGACGGGCTCCCGCCTGCGTCCGATTCTGCGCAACTGGAAAGCCGGACTCAACGTGTTTCCGGAGTCGGCCGAGGATCGCATTCTCGTGTATCCCGACGCCACGGCATCGCGGGGGCTGGAACTCTATCATGAACGAAACATCGGACCGCGCGTCAATCTGCGCGTTGGGTATGCCTTTTCGAAGGTTGAGGAACGGGTGAGCAAGATCGACAATGTGAACGATCGATTGAAACTTTCCTTTAACCCCACGCACGCAGCGCCGCAGGATCAGCGGCACGCGCTCAATGTAGATGCCAGCGTTCGCTTCCGAACACACTGGACGATTGATGGTGCGGTCACCACGCATTCGGGATGGCCGTTCACCGACGAGATTGGCGTACCAGTGACACGACGGAACGGCACGAAGGACCTTACCGTGTTGCCCGACACACTGTACGGAGGCCGTCTGCCGTTCTATCAACGGATGGACATGCGACTCACTCGGCGCCGACAGACGGCGAACGGCGAGTTTCGTTTCTTCGTAGAGGTGATCAATCTGACCAACCACGAGAACGTGCTGGGCTACGATGTGTTCCGGGTTCGCGACGCTGCCGGCAACCTCCTGCTGCAACGGAACGTGGAGAGTTGGTTCTCGATCTTGCCTTCAGTGGGGGTAAGCTGGAGCAGGAAGTTTTAGCCGGAACGGTCGCCGGCGCGGGAAGGCCGCCGCGTTTCACGTCGTGTCAGGAAAATGCGGTCTGAAAAAAATGGGCCAGATCGATTACGAAGGGCGCCAACATTCCCTCCGGCTGCCACGTGACTTCCTTGCTGAGCAACTCGCCAGGGTCGTCGCGGCCGCGCCAGCGCGAGACGTTGCGCGCCTCGGGATTGAATACCCAGTACTCGCCCACGCCCTCGCGCAGGTACAGGTCGCGCTTGACCTGATAGTCGAGCAGTGGATTGCCTGGCGACACGACCTCCACGGCGAGCAGCAGGTCGTGCAGCTCGTACGGGTA
The DNA here is from genome assembly GCA_031370885.1 of Gemmatimonadaceae bacterium. Classification (GTDB taxonomy): domain Bacteria; phylum Gemmatimonadota; class Gemmatimonadetes; order Gemmatimonadales; family Gemmatimonadaceae; genus Gemmatimonas. The sequence goes on along the minus strand of JANMRE010000394.1, from coordinate 1,071 downwards.
CGCGGGGCGCTGTCCGTCGCGCAGACGAACCACAAAGACGTCGGGCTGCACCCGATTCCGGCGGCGGTCGCCGCGTCGCACGTCGGCCGGCGAGACCATGGCCTTGCCCACGCCACTGCCCATGAGGTAGTTGCGCAGCAAGGCGTACAGTTCGCCAACGATGTCCTGATGCCTTTCACCAGGGCCGGGCGTCACGAACAACTCCCCGTCAATGATCTCGTAGCGCTGCCCGTCGTCCGGCAGCGCATCGAGCATCTCGACGGTCCAATCGTTGATGGTCGCTGGCATGCCCATACGATATTCCAAGTGGTGCGGGGAGAGCAAGGGCGCATTGCACAGCATAGCAGCAAACAGTTGGCGGTGCGTCACCACCATCACGCCTGCCGGGCGAAATTGCCGCCGAGGTCACGGTCGGAAGTACACCGAGCATGAAGAATTATTTGATGCTTGAACAAGAAGTTCCTCTGCGTCCTTTGCGACCTCCGCGGTTGAATTGGTTTGCTATTTTTCTACCGCGGAGTTCGCAGAGTTCGCGGGGGACAGCGCTGAGCGTTACAACGGGCAACTCAACGAACTCCGAGGTGGTTGATTACTGGCGGAATCCACGGCGTATGGCGGGTGCGAAGGATGTTACCGCCAAGGTTTGAAATGGTTTGGGTCGTTGCCTCACTTCGGCGCGCGCGTGCCCGTCACGGTGCCTGCAACTACCTCTTCGCCCTTGGGCGTTTTGTAGGTGGCCAGCATGTTCCCCATCAGCATGCCATCCTTCAAAACGCTGGCCGTGCGAACCGTCACCTTGACACCCTTGCGCAGGACACTTTCGTATTCCGCCGACTGACCCACCAGGCTATCGCCAACGATGGAGGCTTGCACCGGGACATCCGGGCGGCCTTCCAGTTTCATGGTCCACGTGCTGCCATCAGCAGAACCTGTCATAACGCTTGACACAGGCTTCTCGGCGCCGGTGAGCGTGGACACCATCTGCCAGGTCCCGGCAAAGTCGGCAAGCGTTGGCGGCGCAGCCATGGCTGGCGCCGGCGCCATGGCCGCTGCGGAGTCCATCGGTGCATC
>JANMRE010000303.1:0-3483 GCA_031370885.1 Gemmatimonadaceae bacterium | reverse complement strand
TGCAGCAAGTTCCCGAAGTGCCGCGGCACGCGCTCGATGCCCACGGGCGTGAAATGTCCGAAAGATGGCGGCGAGATTGCCGAACGACGCAGCAAGAAGCGGGGCAAAGCGTTTTACGGCTGCGAGAACTATCCGAACTGCGACTTCGTGGTCTGGGACAAGCCCGTGTTGGAGGTGTGCCCGGAGTGCGGATACGTAGGTGCCGAAGCGAAGAGCAACAAAACGCGCGGGACCTTTCGCAAGTGTCTCAAGTGCAGCAACGAGTGGGACGTGGCATCACCCGATGACGTCGAGGTGGTAGCCGAGGTCGCCTAGTTCATGAGCGCAAGCGAAACCGTAACAATCGTTGGCGGAGGGCTCGCCGGCAGCGAAGCAGCCTGGCAACTCGCGGAGCGAGGGGTCAACGTGCTGCTGCACGAGATGCGCCCTGTTCGCGGTACGGCGGCCCATCGCACGGAGCGACTCGGCGAGTTGGTGTGCTCCAACACGTTTAAGAGCACCGAAACCACTAACGCGCACGGCCTCCTGAAGGCGGAAATGCGTCTGCTGGGCTCGCTCATCCTTGAGTGCGCCGATGCCGCACGCGTGCCGGGTGGTTCTGCACTCACCGTCGACCGCGAGATTTTTTCACAGGGCGTGCAGACGCATATCCACACGCATCCGCGAATCACGGTGCGGCGCGAGGAGGTGGTCGATCTGCCGGCCGTGGGTATCGTCGCCACCGGTCCACTCACGTCCGATGCTCTCGCCGAACGTATCCGGGCACGTCTAGGGATCGACTCGTTGGCGTTCTATGACGCCATTGCGCCAGTCGTGTCGGTCGAGTCCATCGATCAGTCCATCGCCTTTCGTGCCTCTCGCTGGGGCAGGGAAACGATGACCGATGCCGGCAACGAAGGCGCGTACTTGAATTGCGCGTTCACCCGCGACGAGTACGACGCATTCATTAACGCGCTCACCACCGCCGATCAGTTCACGGCGCACGAGTTCGATGCAGTGCCGTATTTCGAAGGGTGCATGCCGGTGGAGGAGATGGCGCGGCGTGGGCGCGAGTCGCTGCGATTCGGACCCATGAAGCCCATTGGCCTGCAGGACCCACGCTCCAGCGCCAGACCGTGGGCGGTGGTGCAGTTGCGCATGGAGGATCGCGGCGCGCGCATGTGGAACCTGGTGGGATTCCAGACACGCTTGCGCATACCGGAACAGCAGCGCGTATTCCGTATGATCCCCGGACTGGCCAACGCCGAGTTCTTGCGCTTCGGCTCCATTCACCGCAATTCGTATATCAACGCGCCCGCCACCCTCACACCGTATCTGTCGTTGCGAGACGTGCCGCAAACGCTCTTCGCCGGCCAGATCACTGGTGTTGAGGGCTACACCGAGTCGAGCGCGACCGGCATGTTGGCCGGCATCAATCTCGCCCGCCTGCTCGCCGGGGACACGCCTGTGGTGCCGCCGCCCACCACGATGATGGGCGCACTCTATCGATATCTGCGTGAAGCCGATCCGCGACACTTCCAGCCAATGAACGCCAACTTCGGATTGCTGGACGAATTGGAAGGCGTGTCGCGTGAACTGATGCGCGACAAGGTGCGAAAACGTGAGGCCTTCGCCGAGCGCGGGCTCACGGACATGCGGACATGGCGCGACCAGCAGCAACTGCTCTCCACGATCAGCAGCGCAACAACGTGAGCGAATCGAGCGCGGAACACGCACCCGAAGTGCCGCTGCCCGTCGAGATTGGCGAATACCTTCTGCATCTTATCAAAGAGCGCGATCTCTCGCCGCACACGGTCAACGCATATCGTCGTGATCTGCGCGACCTTTCGGCCTACCTTGCCTCCATCAAGGGCACCGCCGGCTGGGACTGGAACGCGTTGGGACGAACCGAGATTCGCGGCTTCATGGCCCATTGCACTCGGCGCGGACTGGCCAAGCGCTCCATCGCGCGCGCGCTCTCCGCGGTGCGGAGCTTCTTTCGCTGGATGCACCGCGACGAACGTGTTGACGGGAATCCGGCCAGCGCCGTGGGCTCGCCGCGGCTGCCGCGCACGCTGCCTGCCTATCTCGATCGGCAGCAGGCAGACACGTTGTTGCAGCACGCCACAACCCGCGCGCAATCGGGAGATTTCGGCGACGTCCGCAATCTCGCCATGCTGGAGTTGTTCTATTCCAGCGGCTTGCGTCTGTCGGAACTGCGCGGCGTGGATCTCGGTGACCTCGATCTCGTGTCGCAGCAAGTGAAGGTGCGCGGCAAGGGGCGCAAAGAGCGCATTGTACCGGTTGGCGATCACGCGCAGCGGGCGTTGCGCAATTACCTCTTGGTGCGCGATCGCCAGTTGAGCCATCTGGCGGGCGCCAAGACCGCGCGCGTCGCACGCGGCGCCGTGTTTCTCAGTGAACGGGGATCGCGTCTGTCACCACGCGGCATTCAGCATGCAATCGTAGGGCTCCTCTCAGCGGTGGACGAAGGGGCGGGCCTCAGCACGCACTCATTGCGTCATTCGTTTGCCACGCATCTTGTAGATGCGGGGGCTGACCTGCGCGCCGTGCAGGAATTGTTGGGACATGCCAGCATCAGCACCACGCAGATTTATACCCATACCAGTGTGGATCGCTTGAAGAAAGTGTATCGGCAAGCGCATCCACGAGCGTAGTCGTTTATCCGCCGTGGCCGCTCACGGTGTCCCACCCGCCAGTATCACCTGCAGTCGCGCCGAATCCATATTCCCGCCCGACAACACAATCCCCACCGTCTTCCCCGCCAGACGCGGCGCGAGCAGTTGCAGCCCGGCCAGTCCCGCTGCACCAGCGCCTTCGGCAACGCTGTGCGTGACCCGCAGAAAATCGCGCACCCCCTGCGCAATCGCGGCCTCACTCACCAGCACGAAATCGGTCAGCCCGGCGCGCAGCGCCTCGAACGTCATGTCGTACGTCGAGCCTGTGGCAATGCCCTCGGCAAACGTGTGGACCGCCTGACCACAACGCGCGACGCCATCACGCCATCCGTCATGCTGGGCCGATGCCCCCGTGCTCTGCACGGCGTATACCTCCATACTCTCTCGCAGCGCGTCACGCACGGTAATCGCGCCAACGCACTGCGAGCCTCCGCCTAGTGCGATCACCATCGCGTCCAACGTCGGAACCTGCTCAAGAAACTCGGCGGCGAGCGTGCCCGCACCAGCCAGGACGTCGCGATCGTTCGTTGAGTGCACACGCGTGAGTCCTTCGCGGGCCATCACCAGCTCGCATTGGGCAATCGCATCATCGTAGGTTGCACCCCACTCGATCAGGCGCGCGCCATATGAGCGAATGCTCGCATTCTTGTCGGGGTTGTTCCCCTCCGGTACGCAGATGGTTACCGGCACACCCAATCGTGCGCCGGCCCACGCCAGTCCCTGACCGTGATTGCCGGTGGAAGCCGCTGCCACCCCTCGCTGAGCCGCGCTGGGATCGCGTTCTACCAGCGCCGTCAATGCAGAC
>JANMRE010000297.1:0-5717 GCA_031370885.1 Gemmatimonadaceae bacterium | reverse complement strand
CTTCACCGGATCCACCGCCAGCGTCTTGGTGCCCGACATGGTGGGCACGGTGGCGACCACGGTGTATTTGTCCGGTCCGTCCTGGTGCACGACGGTGATGTTGCCATCGCGACCGGCCGGGAGGTACAGAAGCTTCTGACTGGCGTCCCAACCCAGCGCGTCGGTTCCGTCTCCATTCGGAATTTTCGCCACCACTTTGCCCGTCTTGGCGTCGACCACGACGGATTGCTTGCTGCAGCCTGAAAAAATGCGTCTGGTGGCGCGATCAAGCGCGATACCAGTTGGTCCGTCGCAGCCATCCAACGGCCACGATGACAATACTTTCATGGTTTTCGCGTCGAGTACCTGGATGGTGTTCTTGGTTTCGTTGTTCACGTACAACTTGCCCTTGCCGTCGCTCGCCGCCCCTTCGGGCGCATTGTCTTCCAGCTCTGCCGAACCAACGATGTCACCGGTTTTCGGATCAATGGCGACTGCCGTGCCCGGACGACTGTGGTTTGTAAGAATGATCTGGTTGGACCCGTCGTCGTACATGATGCCATCGAGCCCCCCCACCTTCACTGACGTCTTCTTGATGAAGGCCAGCGTTTTGAGATCGAACATCGTCACACTGGAGTCGCCACCGTTGGTGGTGAAGCCGTGATTGTCCTTTGGCGCGAGTCCCACACCGTGCACGCGTGGCGTATTCGGAATGTCGGCGATGACTTTGCCCGTGGTGCCGTCGATCACCATCACGTGTGAACCACGTGATACGAAAACGCGTGCAGTGCCGGGTTCGGCCACGATGTAATCATGCCCACCTTCACCACCAATATTGTATTTCTCCACCTTGAAGGTCTGGGCCTGCGCGAGGCTCGCGGAAATCAGCGCAGCGGCCAGAAGAGCGGCGGACGAGGAGCGTGCGGTCATGGGGGGCTCATAAGGTGTGTGTGCGCGCGGGTGCAGCCTGAAGCGTACCTTATTGAAGCTGTCAGCCGCATGACAACAACACACAGCCACGAATTACCGCAGGGAGCGCAGGGAGCGCACTTCGTGTTCAACAACGGCGTCCTTCGCGACCTTCGTGTCTTTGGCGGTGAGATTCTTCGAACTTGCTTTGCGCGATGGACTCCACAAGTAATCAACGGCTGGGAGTGATTGTCGTCACGTCGAACAGCTTCGTCAGTTCTAATCCAGCCACTGAGGTCGCGCATGAAAGCACGTCAATATTGTGACAAGAGTGCTGTCGACAACGCAGCGCGCCCACGGTGGCCAATTCGGGCACGGACCTGGATGCTGTGCGGAGCGCTGGCATTCGGCGTGGCCGGCTGTGACTTTGGGTGCGATGCGGTTCTAAGGTTCAGTGTGGATCCGACCGGCAAGACGCTGCGTGTCGGAGAAGCCTTCACGCCAAGGGCGACAGTTCGTGGGGGGTGTGGGAAAATCATTTCGGAGGCGTGGTCGTGGACGACAACGGATTCGACGGTAGTGCGCGTCGAGTCAGGCACGGGACGGACCACCGGGGTGACGCCAGGCATTGCGAAATTGAGGAGAACTGGAATACAGCATTCTGTCTCAGTTGAAGTGGCAGTGACGGTGGTACCGTAGCGCCACTATCTGGTACGGAGGACGCCTGCCTACGTCGCGCAGCAACGCGCGCGCGGCTAGTTGCTGCACGCCGCCGTGTGCGCCCTCGCCTTCAGTATGGATTCGCATCATCTGGCGCGGCTCTGACGTAGAAAAAAATCCAAACCAATTCAACCTTCGCGTCCTTGGCAGTCAGAACCTTCGAACTCGCCCCGCCGCGATGGATTCCACAAGCACTCAACCACCTGAAGTTCATTGAGGTCCCGGCTGTAACGTCACAACGCCGTCCTCCGCGACCCCTGCGTACCCTGCGGTAAAAAATGCGATCACGCCATACGATCCATCCCTCGCCGAACGCACGAGGCCCGCCATCGCTACTAGTTCCAGCAATACACGCGTCCGTCGGTCGTCACTCCACACGTCGCTGCAGAAACACTGCGCGTGAGTGATTTGAACTTGATGCCTCTCACGAGGAGATAGGGGCGCAGCGCACGCGCTCCCAAGCGACTCGAAATTGAAAGTGGCGCGAACTGTCCCCAGCAATACAGATCGCCGTCAAGCGTAATGCCACAGGTGGAAGAACGGTATACCGTGGTGAGCAGCGCAAACTTCAGACCCCCAAGCACCTGTTGCGGGCCAGTCGGTGGATTGACCGTTGTGCCGATTCCCAATTGGCCACTGCTGTTAAGCCCCCAACACCAGGCCTCGTTGGAATTCGAGATGGCGCACACCCCGCTGTCACCGGATGAGAGGCTCTTGAATGTCAAGCCGCCCGTGACCGGCATCGGAACTTCCGCAGGGAGGGTTGTGCCGTCGATGCCGAGCCTCGATCGATCGGCATTGGCGCCTCCAGCGCAAAATGCGGCGCCCTGCACGTCAAGCAGACACGTTGAGAAATTCACCGTGCTTACCAGCACACCGCGGAGATTCCCTCCGACGGCTGTCGGGGTAGAGTCCTGCGGACTCTGAACCCCTCGGCCCAATTGAAAGAAATCATTGTGTCCCCAGCAGTACACGATACCATCCGTGCGATCCACGCCGCATGTCTGGGCGTGGCCACCGTGCGTAAACGTCGTGAAGCGGCGAGCGGTGCTGACGGCGACTGGTCCCGTATCGGCCGCAACGGTGCCCGACCGGGCGAACAGATAGTGTGCGTTGCTGCCCCAACACATGATGCGCCCGTCGACGTTCAGCGCGCAGGCGGCGTGCAGACTGCCTTCGACGGCGGTAAACGAGAGTCCAGCGCCGCCGGGCATTCTGACCAGCAGTGGCGTCGAATCGAGAGCGGTCGGGTTGGCGCGACAGTAGACGGCGCCGGACGCCACAGCGCAGCCTCTACTGTCATTCGCCGAACCGTCGCTGAAGGTCACACCGCCATCGGCACGCTGCAGCACGATGCGCACGGATCGTTGCGCTCGTTGCCCCTGGAGCTCCGCGCGCACGACCGCCGTTCCGACGCCGACTCCCAGTATGGTGCCCATGGAATCGACGACCACCACACTCGTGTCAGAGCTCGTCCAGATGAAACGTGGCGCCGAACCGATGGTAGAGTCGCCAGTGGCCGCGGCATTCACGCGCATCGTGCGACCCAGAAACAGCGAATCGTTGGGAGCTTGTAGCGTCACTGCGGTGACGTGCACGATGGGAGCCGCCGAGCTCTCGCTGCAACCGCAGAGTACCGCCCAGTAGCTCGCCGCGACGAGCGACGTTCGCAGTCTCACCAGATTCCCTTGCCGTAGCTGCGTCGGACGAGCCACCGCGCCTTCAGTCCCACACGGTCGTCACCGCGTCATACGCGCGAAGGTGCTGGTCCGCTGTCAGCAGCGTAGCGCCGAGGCCGAGCGCCGTTGCGACAATGATACGATCGGCGGGGTCCTTGTGCGTAAAGTGCACGAGCTGCACCGCGCGCGCGGCAATTCGATTGTCGACGGGAATGAACGAAAAGTACGGCACGGCTTCGACGTGATCAATCCACGCATTGACCTCGAAGGTGAACTCCAGGCGTCCGACGGCCACGAGCATCGCAATTTCCCAAATGCTGATAGACGATACGGCAATGGGTGCGTCGGCGGCAACAGCCGCGTCAATCAGTTTTCGCGCCTTCGGGCCGACGCGTCCTTTATCGGAAACCCACCAGACAAGCGTGTGCGTGTCGAGAACGATCACGCACCGGCGTCCCAGTCACCGACGCCGACTGGTTCGGTAGGCGCGGTGTACTTAACCACGGATCCGCGCAGCACGTGCAGCGCCGATGCCGCGTGTTCGCGGTAAGGCGTCAACTGCAGGACCGGCGCTCCGCGATCGGTGATGATGATCGCCTGCCCAGTGCGCTCGACCTGACGAAAGAGCTCAAGTGCCGTCGCCTTGAATCGCGATTTCGAAACGAAAAGTGTCATATGTCCATGGTTGTATGACTACGGTCATACTAATGCTCTTCGAGAGTGCCGTCAAGGGTGGGGTGCGTAGTGTGGCGGGAACCTGGAAACGAAAGCAGCGACCAGTCACGTGACCGGTCGCCGCTGTCAGTGGTCGCGCCTCAGCGTTTACCGCACCGTGCGATTCGCTTTCGTGGCGTTGCTGATCTGCAGGTCGAAGCCCTGTGGCGATGTCGTGTGATAGCTCTTGTACATCGCGGTCGGGTCGTGAATATCGCCTCTGCCACCCGTGTCGGGACGACCGCTGAGTCCACGCTTGTCCAACTCAGCCTTGGTCCCGTCGGCGTCAAACGGCGTGATGCCAAACGAGATGTGGCCCATGGAGGCGCGGCGAGGTGCCGTCTTGTCGAATGCTGGATTGAGTGGATTCCCGCCGCGGATGATGACGTTGCCGCACTCGTCGCAAATCCACGTTTCATTCTGGCTGCCTTCATCACCCCTTGGCCTCCAGCCCAGCAGCGCCTCATACCACGCGTAACTCTCTTTATAGTTCGTGACGCCAAACGAGATGTGATCGAGCCACACGGTTTTCCAATTGGTGTTCTCGAACGGTGCCGGAGCGGGCAAGGCCGCTTTCGCTGCCGACGCCTTGCGCACCTTTACATAGCCGCCGTTGCTGAGCTGCACATCAAACCCATCCGGGTCTTTGACGTGAAAGCTTTCGAAGCCCTTGCCATCGTTGTCTGCCACGGGGTTCAAGCCACGTTTTCTGAGCTCCGCTTCAACGGTCTTTGCGTTCCACGGCGAAATTTGCCAGGAGAACGAATCCCACACGGCCTGTGGTGACTGACGCGGTGCACCACCGGCGCCACCACGCCCACCACCACGGCCACCACGACCGCTGGTATCACCTGCGGCAGCTGGTGGTGGTGTTGGGCGCGGCGGCGGTGGCGGCGGCTCGTACCCACCCACGATCACCACGCTGCCGATATCGCCGATGTCGAGCACGGCCTGTTTGCCATCGTCGCTCCGAACCTTCCAGTTCATAAGCGTCGCGTAGTAGGCCGCCTCCTTTCGGTAGTCGACAGCGTGCATCGTGAAGTGGTCGAGGGCGACCGTCTTCCAACCGGTGGGCGCGAACGGCGCCGCGATATGTGTCGTGTCGCAGGCTGGAGTGCCGGCACGTGCGCCACCGCACTGCCCCTGAGCGGACGCCACCAACAGCGGGGCGACCAGCAACGCGATGCCAGTCGCCGTGTAGAGCAAGCGACGCCTGATCGCACCGCGGTCAGCGTGCTCGATCGGTCGTGAGACGGGTGCTTTCATGATTCACTTCTCCGGCGGGGTGAGCAGATGGGCGGGACGCCCAAAACGGTCAGCCGAGCAGCTGAGGCCTGACATGGGGGACAATTAAGGCTAGTCAATCGGCACGTGCTTCTCATGCCCCAGCACCGTCTCCGCGCGCTTCGACCGGAACACCGGAAACAGCAATTGCGCATACCACCTCTCCGACCCATGACGACGGTCGTCTTTCAAACCGTATGCCGGCGGATACTGACGCGTGATGCGCGCCGTGCCAAACAGCACGTCCCACAAAAAGAGCAAATTTCCGTAGTTGCCGATGTAGTGACCGATGCCATCGTCCTGGGTGAGCGCATGGTGCGCAAAGTGCGTGGCGGGCGTGGAAATCGTGCGCTCCACCACCCACGCCAGTGGTCGCAACACCCGATAGCAGTACAGGAACCGATCCCAGCGCACCGCGGAGTGCGCCCCGAT
>JANMRE010000281.1:0-11303 GCA_031370885.1 Gemmatimonadaceae bacterium | reverse complement strand
TCCCGGACGGCCGGGAAGCCAACGGGCTTAGAATACACTTTCGCCTAGGGAGCGCAACCCGTGAAATGCAATGGAGTTGGACAGGTTCGTCACGGCCCCGGAGTGGGACAGATTATCCACAATCCGGAGCCGCGCGAAGGGGTGTGATCCACACCCTGTCACCACTACGGTCAGGTGATCAGGCGCCCTTCTCCTGGATGCCGAATACCACCGCCGCGACCGCCGCACCCGCCAACGGCCCCACCAGATACAGCCACAGATGCGACCAGTCGCCGCTTCCCATGGTGGCATGGATGATGGTTGGCCCGATGCCGACGGCCGGATTGAATGCCCCGCCTGAGATCCCACCACCGGCGAACGCACCCACGGCCACCGTCATGCCGATGGCCAGTCCGAAGTACGAGTTGCCCTGGGTTTTCTTTGACACGGCAACGTTGAGCACCATGTAGGCGAGCGCAAACGTGTACAGGAACTCGACCAACAGCGCGGCCATCGTGGTCACATTGGCACCCGGCGCCGGTGCAAACGTTTGGCCGGTGATGACCTGAACGAGCAGCGCAGCGATGGTCGCGCCCGCGACTTGCGCAGCGACGTACGGTCCGAACTGCGACGTTGGCAGCGCACCACTCATCAGGGCCGCCAATGACACGGCAGGATTGTAATGCCCACCAGAGACGTGCCCGCCGGCGTAGACCATGATCATCAGCGACAGTCCGATAGCCAGTGGGGCGAATGTGGATCCGGCAGTGACCGTCAGCCCAATCGTGAGAACCAGAAAGAGCGTGCCGATGAACTCCGTGAGGTACTTGTGCATGCTGGTATTTGTCGCTGGATCAAGGTGATGAACGGATGCAGATGTGGGGACGATGCGCGTACCGCCTACGGTCTCGGCGTGGTGACCGGCGGAACGACCGGCGCGCCCGCGTCGTTCCAGTTGATTACCGAGTTGAAGATCATGTTGAACTCCCCGTGATTCTGCCAGCGGTAAATCGGGTTATTTGAGAACATGATCACGCGCCCCATCCCCTTGTACGCGTTTGGCACATCCACCGCAAAGGGTCGCGACTTGAGCGAATCGGCACCAGTCATGAGCCCCGAAATCACGGCCTTGTCTCCACCGACGTATCGCGCCAACACATTGCCTTCATCGGCAATACCAACCTTGAACGGTGTTCCACCCACGTACTTCACCGGCAGTGTCTTCTTGTCGTACCCGTAGAACACGGGGTGCTCGGGTCTGGTGATTTCGCCTTCCACCAACGGACGCTGCGCAGTCAGTCCGGGCACGGCAACCTTGTCGACCGTGCGCGCCCAGCCAAACTCGATCGGCAACCGGGCCGATTCGCCGACGGCGATGATCGTGCCGCCGCCCTCGAGAAACGCGGCGAATGCATCGACACCACTCTGACCGAATCCGCCGGACATGTCCGCGGTCTCGCCATAGTCACCAAGGAACTTGTATTTGTCGCTCTTCTGGTACGGCTGCGGGCGCGCCGCTGGTGCCTGCATCACCGTGGTGCGACTCAGATTTTGCTCGGCAATGAGGATCACATCGTACTGCTCACGCAACTTGCCCTTCGCGACGCGCTCCTTGTATATGAGGTCGAACGGCACGCCGAACTCATCGAACGTGAGGCGATACCAGCCGAGGTTTTGCGTGCCACTCCACTGCGAATAGATCGCGACGCGCGGCACATCCGCATTGTGCATGGGCACGGTCGGGACGGACGTGAGTGTGCCGGCCTTGAGCCCGAGCGCAGTTACCGCCGCTCGCACCGCCGCCGCCTGACTCATATCGGTCACCACAAACGAACCCGCCGGGAACTCCACGCCGTCGACAATGAACTTCTTCTCGGCCACCTGCATGGCCACGTCTTTCAGGCGATAGCGGAACGACACCATGTTATTCGACCCGAGATGCGCGACGGCAATGCCGGCGGACCCGGTTCCTGTGGTGCTGCCCTTGACGAGCATCTTGTCCACCGGTGTCACCCTGGCCTTGAGGATCGACGAGTCGGCGATTTCCACCACGTCCACATTCATCGCAAAACCGGTCGACCAACCACTGTCGTCGTAGGTTTGCAGCCGCGCGTCGGGATACTGCTGCTTCTCAATGAGGTTTTTGGCCAGACGGCCGTACGGCTGATCGCGCTTGATCACCAACGAGCCTGCGGGATACGTGGTTGTCCCGATCGTGATGGGCTCAGTGGCCTGGCCCACTTCGATTCGCTGCAAGCGCATGATGTTGATGAACTCGGCCACGCGCGTCATGTCCCGTTGCACGGGAATGACAAAACCAAACGGCGCTTTGGTCTTCCCTTCCTCGATGGAGTTGCGCGTCTTGATGTAGAAATTCTCCAGCACCGTGGCCGGGAACATTGATGCCAACTGCAGCGCCGACAATACGCCGGTCTCCATGTAGTTCGTATTCGAGCGACGGGTGAATGTCGCCACATCGTTAAATCCAATTGGCAGTCCGCGATACCACTCGCGATCCTGTGCACCGCCGCGTCCGGTGGGGACCGCGCCGCCACGTCCGCCAAGTCCACCGCCGACCGCCGCCGTGCCCGGACGGTTTGCATTGGCAATCGCCGCGCTGTCGAGATCACGCCCCGACTGCGTCTCGTACATTTTCATGAGGCCGTTGTGATTGTAGGCCACGGAGCCGAGATAGCCCGGCGACCAGCCGTCCATGAACGCGTGCGTGTACACGCCCGGCATGCCCCACTTCGTCATCTGCGCCATTTCCCAATTCGCGAACCACGGGAGTTCGGCAAACAGCAGCGGATCGAGATTGGGATTTTGCGGCGCCGCACCGCTGTACGTGTACAGCAGCGGCTGCGCTTCGTGCAGATCGTGCATGATCGGCGGATACGCCGTGAAGTACCAATCGATGATGCCGCGCATCTGCATCAACTTGATGTTGATGTCGCGGTTATTGTCGTGATACGCGTACTTGCCCCAGTACGGCACGGCGCCGATGCCACGACCTCCGCCGCCACGGCCTCCCGCACCGGTGGCCGTGCTGTCCGCCGGCGCTGCACCCGCCGCCATGGCTGGCGCCGCAGGCGTGGAGTTGGGAAGACCGGCTTCGAGACCTTTGTAAAACCAGTCCACATTGCGATCGCGACCATCGGCATCAGCGACCGGCGTGACCGAGACGTACAGGTTGTTCCGGATCTGTGTGATGAGCGGCGATGTTTCCGTTGCCAGGCGATACACCAGTTCCATCAACATTTCGGAAGGACCGGTTTCACCGCTGTGCAGTCCACCCATCAGGTGATAGTGCGGCCGCGCCGTCTCAATGAGGTCCTTGATCTGCGACTGCGACAAGCCACGCGGGTCGGCGATTTTTGCGAGCTTCTGCCGATTCTGCGTGAGTGTTTTCATGTTCGCGTCGGACGTCACCCACACCACCACGAGTTCCCGTCCCTCGTCCGACCGTCCAATGGTCTCCACTTTCACGCGCGGTGTGGCCGCGGCGAGGGCGCGATAGTACTTCAGCTGATCGGCGTAGTACGTGAGTTTTTTTGGTGCGCCGATGTGATAGCCAAGGACATCCTTTGGCGTCGGAATCCCTGTCACGAGCGGCAAATGATCCACCAGCGGACTGCCATGCTTCGGATTGACGAGCCACTCCTTGTAGCTCTTCGTGAAGCTGTCGTCCTGCTTTTGGTTGGGGTCGCGGGTTTCGACGGTCATCTGTTGCGCCGCCGCGAGTGATGGCACGAGGCCGAGGGCACAGAGCACGATGCGAAGACGGCGAAAACAAGACGGGCCAGCGTGGATCACAGGGACTCCCTTCGAGCGATGAGACGGGGATGGGGGGCTGCAGCGCATTTGTAGTCAGCTTCAGCAGATGTACGCAGCAGCCATGGCGCCCGTTCGGCAAGCCACACCTTGAGGGGTGAGGAGGTCACTGCCGTTGTCTGCGGCGATCATGCCGTACTTCTTGATTGCGCGCAGGATGACTTGCCGCTGGCCGCATAGCCGCTGATGTCGACGACGGCTTTGAGTCGCACGCGCATGCCCATGGGCGGACGCAGCGAACTGGTATCGCTGCTGGCCCAGTGCGTTGCCGGTGGAATGTATGCCCGACGAGAACGCGATACGGTAAAGCGAAGGGCGTGCGCGATGGTGCCGACGGCAACCTCGTCGTATCGCACCAGCCCCGGGAGAATCGGCAATCCGGCGGCGTCGGCCGACGTCCAGCCTGCCGGGCGCAGCGCATTGCGGTTCAGATCGAAAATCGCGAAAGACCCCGCTTGCCAGCGCGCTGATGTCGACAACGCCATGACGTCGCGCCGAATCGATTTTGATACGCTCGCCGCATGCGCTGTGGTCGATATTTGCGAACTGTTCCACGTCGGTCGGCACGGCGGCCATCTGCTGGAACTCGGCGACCGCCCAAAACGCCATCTAGAAGTGGCACTTCATGAAATGACGCACGTCAATGGGTACAACCACACTAATGAGTTGGCAGGCAATGGTGGTTATACGAGTCCATATTTCAATCGCCTCAACAACCCCGCCGATAACAACCCTGTTAACCCAAACTCATGCGTATCCTGGTAGCGGGTCTCATCACGTCCGCGGTGCTCGCGGTCACCACTCCTGCGCAAAGCCGTCCAATACCAGTCGAAGATGCGATCGAGGCAATCCGTTTCTTTCGAGGGTTGGCATTGGACACGGTGAAGGACACGGCTCTCTTGAACTTTTGCCAGATCAAGGAAGCGTTCGACGCTGACGGGAACCTGCGTCGAAACCGGGGCCGCGACCCTGTACCATTTTCGACCCGCTCCGAATGCACGCGCGCCGCGACTGCTGATGTACCTCCAGCAAACGGCGTGTATTTCGAGTCAGTCCGTAGGAGTGGAGGCAAATTGGTATTTCGCGCTTCACGGTTGTACGGTCAGGCGATTAGTAAGCAGGAATACGTTGTCAGCCGCATAGGCAAGACGCGGGGGTTGAGGGTGACGTTCTCGATCTTAATCGCTACGACCAGCTAGCGCGTGGCATTCGATGTTGAGGGCGCGAACGCTTTGGCGCAGTGGCTCTTTCCTGTCCCGGGCGGACCTGAGAGGCAATGCCCATCCGCGGAGTGTCACGGTGAGGTACCCGTGGCATCCGTTGTCGGTGCAAGCCGTGATCGTGAGCGGCGCCACATCGCATCTGGGCGTAGCGAGTTACTGGTCACGCTACCGGACGGCACCCTATGCGCCCCTCGGCCATTTCTGACATACCAAGCTATGGTTTCACAACGCCCGTCATGCGCACCACCTCGAAGTCGCTGCCGTGCAGACGCTTGAGGGTGTTCATCTCGGTATCGTTCCAACGGGCGTCGGCGGTGCCCGAGACGTACCAATCACTGCCATTGTCAGCGACGATCATGCCGTACTTTTTGAGCGCGCGCAGGATGACTTGCGCGCTGGCCGGATAGGTGCTGATGTCGACGGCGGCTTTGAGTCGTACGCGCATGCCCATGGGCGGACGCAGCGAACTGGTGTCGCTGCTCGCCCAGTGCGTTGCCGGTGGAATGTACGCCCGACGGGAACGCGATACAGTAAAACGCAGGGCGTGCGCGATCGTGCCGACGGCAATCTCGTCGTATCGGACCAGCCCCGGCAGAATCGGCAATCCGGCGGCGTCGGCCGACGTCCAACCTGCCGGGCGCAGCGCATTGCTGTTCAGATCGAAAATCGCCCCCGACCCGGCATGCCAACCACCAGCGGCCTGCGGATAGGCGGCGTACAGCTCGTACAACTTCCAGTTGTCACGGTCGACCACGATGACATGGCGGTCACCAGTGGCCGATGCCCCGCCTTCGATAGGCGCATTGGCTGGCACGGGATAGGGCCCGATGTCGCTTTCGTCCGCGTAGTCGAACGTTATCGGCACGCGTGCCTGAGATCCATTCACCACCACGTAGGGAATACCGAACGGCCCGCCATTCCAGTCGGCGCCGAAGTCGGGATGAAATGCTTTTGCCACACCGACATTCGCGATAATCGCGTCCGATTGTGGATCGATCTGTGCCGTGTCAACCGGCTGATTCCACGGATTGTTCGCGGGAAGAAGCAAGCGACCCAAGGCCGCGTTCAGACCAAGCGCACCCGAGGGTGGCGGCGGCGGTGGCGGCCTGACCGAATCGACCATCACGTACACACGCAGGACGCCGCTCTTGCTGCTGCCGGTAATGAGCGAGTTTCCCAACGACAACCCAATCAACAGTCCCTGTGCCGAGACAGACGCGGCTGACGGCACGGAGCTTGTCCATTGCACCACGCGATCACGTCGCGTTTGTGGTGGTGCCTGGAGACGTATGCTGTCACCGATGCTGATGGTTCGTCGCGCCGCGGGGGACTCATCGGCGGGCGACCCGGCGAGTGCCACAACGCCGGCTGTGCCGGTATCGGCGTTGCGCACCGCGACGGCGTGGTCGACGTAGCACGCGGCGAACATCCACGCGGGCAGCACCGCAGCGGCGAGCGCAACGCGTTGCACAACGCTGACAGGTGACCGGTCGGAGCGTTCCATAGCTTGAGAATGTTATCCAACTGGGCTCGGATGCACTGGTGACCCAGCGCACACTGTCACAGTGTATGTATCCGCGTCACGTTCATCGTGCCGATTCCGACGTCACGAGCATTCGCCCGCGCCCGAGATCATGACCCAACCGTGGACTACCTGGCGTGAGGCCAGTTGCATGCCCGATCGCTGCTTCTGCGAGTCGGTGCGCGGGGGTATCGTGCGACAACCGTCGAACGCCATCAGCAGCGGGGCGTTTGTCGTGGTGGCGTTGCTGGTGCTGGTGCGTTCGCGCAGTTCCACGGCGTGGCGATTCGCCTGCGCCGTGTTCGTGGTTGGCGTGGGTTCGGCGTTCTTCCACGCGTCACTGACATTTTGGGGTCAGACGATGGACGTGCTGGGCATGTACCTCGTGGCCACGTTTCTGCTGTTGGAAAGCATGTCGCGTTCACGCCGATGGAGTGCGGTCGACCAGAACGTGCTGTTTGTGGGCGGCAATGCGGCCCTGCTTGCGCTGCTGGTAGGGCTCCCGTCGCTTCGTCGCTACGCGTTTGCTGCGCTTGTGCTGGCCATCCTCTGGTCGGAATGGACCCATCGCCGTCGCGGAATCGTAACCGCGCCGCGGCGCGCGCTGACGGCGGCTGTCGGTGTGCTGGCGTTTGGATTTGGCGTCTGGATACTCGACATCACGCGCGTGCTGTGTGCGCCGGACAGCGTGTGGCAGGGACACGCGTTGTGGCACGTGTGCGGTGCAATCAGCGCCTGGCTGGCGTACCGCTACACGACGGCGGCGGTCAGCGTGGCCGTCGAGCGGCGAGTGCGTTGATGTCGCGTGTGTTGACAATCCCGTTCGGCGCTCGGTCACGCGTCCGACGCGTCCTTTTCGTCGCGCTGTCGCTGGTCATGGGCGCGGCACTGGTTGCAATCATTTTAGCGTGGCGACCCATGGGGCACCTTGCCCATGGCGAGCGGCGCACACAGATGGCCAAGTCGGCGCAATGGCATGCGGGACACTTCGAGAATCCACAACCGCTCATCAACGATATCATGGGCGGGTTGCTGGCCATGCGCGAGGCGAGTCCGGTGGGCGCCCCGGTGTCGTCGCTTCCGATTGCGCCCATCGATCCAGCACGATTCGCGCAACCCCCCGCGTCGGGACTCCGCGTGACGTGGATGGGTCACTCGACAACGCTGGTGGAAATTGACGGCGCGCGACTGCTGCTCGACCCAGTGTGGAGCACGCGACCCACGCCGTTGCCGGGCGTTGGACCGTCGCGGTGGTATCCGCCGGTGATCGCGCTCAACACGCTGCCACGCATCGACGCGGTACTCATTTCGCACGACCATTACGATCACCTCGACGCGCCAACGGTCCTCGCATTAGCCAACACCGGCGCGCGATTCGTGGTGCCGCTTGGTGTCGCTGCGCATCTGGAGTACTGGGGCGTGTCGCCTGCGCGCATTGTGGAACTGGACTGGTGGGACAGCACTGGCGTGGCCGGAGTCACGATTGTCAGTACTCCGGCGCGTCACGCGTCGGGACGCATGCTGTTCGACAAGGACGCCACCTTGTGGAGTGGTTATGCGATGATCGGTGCCACGCACCGCGTGTACTACTCAGGCGACACAGGCCTCTTCCCCGCGATGCGCGACATTGGTGCGCGCTATGGACCCTTCGACTGCACGCTTATTGAAGTCGGACAGTACCATCGCAGTTGGCCCGATTGGCACATTGGTCCCGAGCAGGCGGTGCAGGCCCATGCAATGGTGCGTGGACGCGTTTTGCTCCCGGTGCATTGGGGGTTGTTTCGTCTGGCCTATCACGGGTGGACGGAGCCGATCGAGCGAGTGGTTGCGGCCGCAGCGCTGAGTGGTGCCACGGTTGCAACACCACGTCCCGGTGAGAGCATCGAACCCACCGTGCCGATCACGACCACGCGCTGGTGGCCGACGTTGCCGTGGGAGACGGCGCGGCAGCATCCGATTGTGTCGTCGCCTTAGAAGAAATCCTCAAGCCAGGTCTTCACGCGCCCCGCCAACTTGTCCACCCCCGCGCCACTCCGCGTCGTCCGACGCGTTACCACGCCTCCCACCGCGACGCGATGCGCGCCGTACAACGCCAGCCCCGCCACCGTGGCGAATCGCGGATCGGCCACGGTTTCCACCAACCCATCGATTTTGTCGCCCGGCACGCCAACACGTACCCCGAGACCGAAGATATCGGCCGCCAGATCGGTCACCCCTTCCAGCGATGCGCCTCCTCCGGTGAGGACGATGCCGGCATTCAGCCGACCTGTGAAACCCGCCGTTTGGATTTCGCGCTGCACCTTGTCGAAGATTTCATCCATGCGCTGATGAATGATGTGGGTCATCAATTCACGCGACAGGTGACGCGCGCCATGCGTGGCCGTCGCCGGCACGGCGATGAGCTGGTCGACCGTCATGAGCGGCTCGTACGCGCAGCCGTATGCTTCCTTCAGCTGCTCGGCGTCGCTCTGGGTGACACCAAGACCCTGCACGATATCGCTGGTCACCGCGTTGCCACCGTACGCAATGGTTCCGAGGTGACGAATCTTCCCCTCGTGAAACACCGCGAGGTCCGTGCTCCCGGCGCCCAGTTCGATCAGGGCAACACCAAGCTCCTTTTCTTCTTCGGACAA
Source organism: Gemmatimonadaceae bacterium (assembly GCA_031370885.1). Classification (GTDB taxonomy): domain Bacteria; phylum Gemmatimonadota; class Gemmatimonadetes; order Gemmatimonadales; family Gemmatimonadaceae; genus Gemmatimonas. Next base: position 2,115 of record JANMRE010000281.1, on the reverse strand, counting down.
AACGGCCAGCGCGCTGGCCAATGGCTCGAGCACCAATTCCTTCACCTTGAGACCCGCGCGATCGATGCTCTTGCGCAGATTCATGGCCGGTGAGCTGCCAATCGTGATCAGATACATCTCGGTCTCGAGGCGCGTCCCGATCATGCCGACCGGATCGCGGATGCCATCGGCCTTGTCCACGCGATATTCCTGCGGAATGGCGTGCAGCAGTTCGCGATCCTGCGGAATGGCCATCGCGCGCGCCACTTCATTCACGCGATCCACATCGGCGCGCTGAATTTCGCTGCCGCTGATCGCCACCACCCCCGAGGAACTGATGGCGCGCACATGTTCACCGGCGATTCCAACATACAGACTGTCCGGCGCCATCCCGGCATGCTTGCTGGCTTCGTCCACCGCCTTGCGAATGGAGCGCGTGGCCTCTTCGATGTCGGACACGACACCGCGTCGCAGACCCATTGTGCGCGTCCGTCCAATGCCGATCACCTTCAGCATGGGGGCGCGCGGCAGATCGCCATGCACGGTGGCAATGACGGCGGTGGTGTGAGCAGTGCCGATGTCGAGCGCGGCAACGATTGGGTCGGTTGTCATGGCTGTCTGGCGATCACCTGGTCCCGGAAGCGGAGGTCGAGCTCGACCACGCGCAGATGGTTCCGCGCAAGATCTGCTTCCACAGGTAATATGTCCCTGAAGCGTGCTACGGTCACGTCGCGCAGGGTTCGAACGATGATCGTATTGGCCATAGCGGGACCTGCCGCCCCGACGGCTCCGCCCGTCACGCTGAATCGCAACTCGTCGATTCCGCTTCGTTTCGCCTGAATCACACGGGCGTAGAGTTCCGGTGCATTCTGGCGCAGCCCGTCGAGCACCGCGAGCAGCGAACTGTCCGCACTCGCGACGACCGGCATGTCCAGCGGCCTGACGGACAGATCAATTGGCAGTACCGCACCGGTGGCATCCGCCGATTGCAGGCTGCCGCGGACCTGCACCAGCGCCACCGGTTCGCGTTCTGTGACCACTACTCGCAGCGTGCCCGGAAGGTCGCGCTCGACATCCACCCGCAGCACCATGGGATGCCGGGCCAGTCTGATCACCAGCGCATCGAGCGGTTGCCACACCGACTGGGTCGTATCCACCTGCAATCGTTGCACCAAGTCGGACGCGTTGGCAAAGCGAATGCCTTCGAATGACAGCTTGCGCACGTGGAAGAAATCCAACCGGCTGAGCGCTAGCGGTCCCCACCACGGACCAGCAACCAGCGCCGCCGCCGCAATGACGCCGGCGAACGCCAACGCAAGTCGCTGCCATCGCGGACGGTCGCGCCACGCGCCGCGTGATGCACTGGGTGCCGTCGCGGCACGCGGCCGACGGACAGCAGGGGGGGGGGGGGCGGACTCGAATGGCACGCCATGCGGTACGCCGACTGTCATGTGCGCAACGCCGTGAGCAGTTCGGGGCCGGTTCGCGTAATGTCTCCCGCTCCCATGGTGATCACCACATCGCCCGGACGCACCGCGCCGCGAAGCGCCGTTGCCGCGTCGGCACGTGGTCCCACCCATCGCAGTACACCCGCCTCAACCCGGTCACCGATCAGCCGTGACGACACGCCCGCCTCCGGCGTTTCACGCGCGCCATAGATGTCGCAGAGAAAAAGTACGTCGGCGGCCGAGAGCGCCTCGGCAAACTCCATTTGCAGATCTCGTGTGCGGGAGTACAGGTGCGGCTGAAACGCCAACACCAGACGTCGATCAGGAAACGCATGACGCGCCGCGGCAAGCGTGGCGGCAACCTCAGTGGGATGATGCGCATAATCATCGACCACGTCGATGTCGCGCGCTGTGCCCAGTCGCTGGAATCGTCGCTCCACGCCGCGAAACGCCGCCAGCCCGGAGGCCATCGCGGGCACCGCGCAGTTCAAGGCCAGTCCGACGCCAATGGCGGCCAGCGCGTTCCGCACATTGTGCACTCCCGGGACGAGCAATTCGATCTCTCCCAGTGCATCGCCGTCGAAGTTCACCACGAATCGCGAACCGGTCGGCGACAACGTCAACTGCCCAGCCACCAACCGTGCATCGGGGGCGTGCGCCGCAGGCGTCTGCCCGGTCACGGTCGCTG
>JANMRE010000274.1:0-8252 GCA_031370885.1 Gemmatimonadaceae bacterium | reverse complement strand
GACCGTCGGCCGTCATCGGTTCGTCTACGAGTTTCTTCGCAGCGCCTGATCGGGAAGCAGCCATGGTGCCCTGAAGCGAGGGGGCGCCGACCGGAGTCGGTGCAACTATCGGGCGCTGCTGGGGAGTTGCAGCGCAGAGGTAGGAGGTAGGATGTAAGAAGGATGCGGGTCCCAGCGGTAGTGGGTGACGACAACTGCATTCGTGATTGCACCCCAATTCGAGGACACTGGCCGTGCCGACGACGGCGTTGTATCTCAGATCTGTATCAAGTGACCCCCCACCCGCACCGGGATCGCCCCGTGACCGACTTTACGCACTTGCTGATCGAGACCTCATCTGAAGGCGTTCGCACCATCGTGCTCAATCGCCCCGATCGATTGAATGCGGTGAATCCGCAACTGGCTGAGGAGTTGCCGTTGGCCATGCGCGACGCGTCGGCGGATGACGCCGTGCGCGTGGTAGTGATTACCGGCAGTGGACGCGGCTTTTGCGCGGGACTCGATTTGGGTGCACCGACGCCGATTGATGTTGGTACGCGGGCGTCGATTCTCGATCCGTATCACTGGGTGGGTCGCTGGGTGCTCAGCATTGTCAGCTGCGAGAAACCGGTGATTGCCGCGATCAATGGCCCAGCGGCCGGCGCCGGCTTTGGACTGGCGCTGGCGTGTGATCTGCGTCTGGTACATGCCGACGCGAAATGCACCGCCGGCTATGTGCGTCGCGGCCTGTCACCCGATGCGGGTGTCAGCTGGATGTTGCCGCGATTGGTGGGTCATGCGCGCGCGATGGATATTGTGTTCACTGGACGCGACGTGGATGCGACAGAAGCGGAACGTATCGGGCTGGCGACGGCCGTGTTCCCAGCGGAGTCGTGGGCGCGGAACGTCGCTGTCTACGCGGCGTCGCTGGCGGCGGGACCGCCAGTCGCGCTGGCGCTCACCAAACGCCTGATGATGGAGAGTGCGAGCGCAAGTCTGGAGGCGCAATTGCGCGAGGAACTGGTGCACATCAAGACGTGCTTCGGCACGGCGGACGTCAGGGAGGCGATCACGGCGTTTCGGGAAAAACGAATACCTGTGTTTGGCGGCTGACGACGATTGTTGTTCAGCTCCCGCCGGGATTCGATCGCACACTTCCCGGCAGCGCGTTCAACAGCGGTCCGAGTTCCGTAGCGCGTTCCAGCGTTGTCACGAACGTGAGTCCGTTCAGGGAAACCACCAGCATGCCGGAGATTCCGTATACCACGATGCACTGGCCGTCGGCATGAATCACGTTGCCCGATGCATCGATGCAGTGCGCGTCACCCATGATGCCGTTGCCCGTGTCATCCAGTTCCCGCACGCGGCGCAGTGACGCCCAGGTGCCCACGTCGTCCCATCCGAATTCGGCCGGCAGCACCACCAGATTGCTGGTGCGCTCCAGAAGTCCCCGATCGATGGAGATCGAGGTGACGTGCTGCGCGAACTCCTCCAGATCGCCCGATACCAGCATGGGCAGACCGAGGGAAAGTTCTCGCGTATGCTGCTCGAGCTCCTTGAGCACCACTTTGGCGCGCCAGACAAAGATCCCGCTGTTCCAGAGCGCGCCGCGATCGATCAGAATATCCGCCAACACCGGGTTGGGTTTTTCGACGAAATACTCGACGCGACAGGCGCCTCCATCGGCGCGCGACACAAATGGATCGAATGGAACTCCGGTTTGCAAATAGCCGAAACCGCTTTCGCACCGCGTTGGTTTGGCTCCGATCGCCACCAGCACTGCCTCCGTGTCGGCGATGCGTGCGGCACGTTGAATACTGTTTCGAAATGACTCCGGATCGGCCACCGACAAGTCAGCGTGCAGCGCGCAAAAGACCGTGTCCGGTCCGGCACGGCGGGAAACCTCAGCAGCGCCCCACGCCAGCGCGGCGGCGGTACCCAGCGGGCGGGGTTCCACGAGCATGTTGATTCGTGGAATTTCGGGGATGACTTCGTAGAGCGTCTCCACGATGTCGGCACTGGTGACCACCAGAACACGCTCGGGGGGTACGAGCGGGCCCAGTCTTAAGATCGTATCCAGAATAAGCGGGCGCTCATTGACGAGAGCGAGGACCTGTTTGGGTCGGCGCGCGGTGCTGAGTGGCCAGAAGCGGGTGCCAATACCGCCCGCGAACACGACGGCCCAGATCCCGAGGGTCGAGTCGATCTGCGGATCGGGCTCCGGCTCGTCGAAGGAGAGCGCGTCAACAATGGGTTCGACGATGAGCGTCGGTTGAGCGGAGGGTGCAGCACTGCGAGGATCAGTCATTCGCGACCACGGAACACAGCGGAACTGCCACTGCGGTTGGGGTTAGGCCACTGCGGTTGGGGTACTGCTACAGCGGTTGGGGTCCTGCCACTGCGGTTGATGTACCCCCACTGCGGTTGATGTACCACCACTGCGGTTGATGTACCACCACTGCGGTTGAACTACTGCGGCTATTGTTCTGCATGTCCACTGACTTCACGAGCAGTTCCGGCATGCACCGCGCCCTCCTTGATACGACGACGCTTCTGGCGCAATTGGATGCCGATCTCGAAGCCGACACCAGTCTCGCGGCGGCTGAGCCGATTCTCGCACTGGCCGCGCAGTATCTCACGGAAACGCGCCTCGGGGAAGGGCCGGTGTCCACGTGGCACAGCGCGCAAACCATTGCGGACCGTCTCGAGGCGGAGATGCCGCGGCGCGGGCGTCCACTTGCCGACGTCGCGCGACGACTCGCCACCATGCTGTTGGAGGATATCAATCGTCTGGCGCATCCGATGTACATCGGGCATCAGGTGTCGGCCCCGCTGGCGGCGGCCGTATGGACTGATGCGCTGATCAGCGCACTCAACCAATCGCTGGCAGTGCGCGAAATGTCGCCGTCGTTCACGCCGTTGGAGCATCAGGTGGTGGCGTGGATGACCGACCTGGTGGGCTGGGACGAGCGTGCAGGCGGCACGATGACGTCCGGTGGCACCGAGGCCACCTTGACGGCGCTGCTGGCGGCGCGGAGCCGCGCGATCCCGAATGTCTGGACCCATGGCATCCCCTCGCATGCCCCGGCGCTGGTGTGCGGCGAACACGCGCACTACGCGGTCACGCGGGCGGCTGGCGAGATGGGGCTTGGTCTGCATCGTGTGCACACGATCCCATCCCAGCACCATCGGATGGACATCGGTGCACTGCGCACGACGCTGAAGCAGCTGCACGATCAGCAAACGCCGGTGATGGCGGTGGTGGCGACGGCCGGCTGTACGGCGACGGGAAGCTTTGACGATCTGAACGCGATCGCCGACGCGTGCGCCGACTTCAGGGACGCCCACGGCGATCTGTGGCTGCACGTGGACGCCGCGCATGGTGGTGCAACGCTGTTGTCGCCAGCGCAACGTCATCGCGTGAACGGCATTGAACGCGCGCGCTCGATTGCCTGGGATCCGCACAAGGGTCTGCTGTTGCCGCTTGCGGCGGGCATGTTGCTGATGCGCGATGAGCGGGAGCTCAGCACCGCATTTTCGCAGCAAGCACCGTACCTGTTCACACAGGGCGACGACGCCAGGGTGTGGGACACCGGGCCGCGCAGCTTTCAATGCTCCCGTCGCGCCGACGTGCTCAAGTTGTATGTGGCGATCGAGCGCTACGGCGCCGACGCGCTGGGCGCGCTGTACGACCGGTTGTGTCGGGTGACGCAGGCGCTGCACCACCTGCTGACGGCGCGCGAAGATTTCACGCCGCTTCACGAACCCGAGTCAAACATCCTGTGCTTTGCCTGGACGCCACCTGGCGTGCCGACCGCGCAGTTGAACGACCTCACCGATGCGATTCGCGAGCGCTACAACCGCTCAGGACGCGGATGGATCACGGTCACGACCCTGGATACACGACGCGTGCTGCGCATCACCGTGATGAATGCGCGCACCACCGAGGCGCACGTAGCTCGACTGGTGGACGGACTGGTGGCGGAAGGAAAAGTTGTGCTGGCGCACGCCGGGTACTGAGGCCCTACAGTGCCTTCTTGACTGCCGCCTCAACGTTCTGCGTGCCGCCAACGCCGGTATAGATCACTTTGCCGGTCTTGTCGAGCACCACCATGTAGCTGGTGGCGGGGGCGTCGTACGCACCGCTCACTTCCCCCTTGCGGTCATACAGCATTTCGCCGGGTAGCGCATTGACCTTTTGCCATGCCTTGACGCGCGCGAGCGACTGATTGATGGACACGGCAACGGTGATGAACTTCACCTGCGGGCTGTATTTTTTCATTGCGGCGCGCATTGCCGGCTCCATCTGCTTGCAGTTGCCACACCAGGTCGCCCAAAACTCGAGCACCACGGGGCCCTTGCCCAGGTAGGTCGAGAGGTTGATGACTTTACCGTCCAGCGTTTCGAGCGGACCACCCGGTCCCTTTTCGCCGACGGCAATGCCGACGTCCTGGGCCAACGCCGGAGCCGCGACGATCGCGACAGCGAGCATGGTGCGGCGAAGCAAACCGAACATGGTGTCTCGTGGGGGTTGGCGAACGTGAACTAATCAGTTACTCAGCATGCAGTACTCCGTACTTTAGTAAACAGTACTCCGTACTCAGTACAAAGTACTCCCTACTCAGTAGAAAGTACTCCCTACTCCGTTCGATGTACTTCCGACTTCCTATTGCCGACTTCAGTACTCAGTTCAGAAATACACCTGTCCCATCTTGACCAGGTAGTACTCTGCCATGCCCAGCATGATGAATGCGAAGAGTTTTTTGACCCAGAGCATCCAGGCGCCGGCGCGCGGCAGTCGCGTGAGAGCACCGGCGCTCAGTCCGACCACGACCAGCAGGGTGCACATGCCCAGCGAAAATGTGAACAGGTAGACAAAGCCGAGCAGCGCACTGCCCGTACTGGACACCCAGGTGAGAACGGCGGCCATGACTGGTGCCGAGCAGGGCGCTGCCACCAGACCTGAGGCGGCACCCATGATGAATGCACCCGCAACTCGGCCGCCGGTTCCCGCGTTGGCGGCGCGCTGCATGATGGCGGCCGGTACACGGACAGGGAGCACATCCAACATGGCCAGCGCGGCGACGAGCAGCAGGTTGGCCATGACAAAGAAGGCCCACGGATTGGCGCTCACGGTTCCGAACAGTGTCCCGGTGAGTCCGGCAAGCAGGCCGAGGCCTGCGTACACCGTTGCCAGCCCAAGCACGTAGGTGAGTGAAAGGCCAAGCGGGCGCCATTTTGACGCTATAGTGGCGCCTGACTGCTCTGATGCTGACTGGCCACCAACGATCGCTGCTGTGATCGGAATCATCGGGTAGACGCACGGCGTAAGCGACGTCAACACGCCCGCGCCGAAAAGGAGAGGGATGGCGGCGACCGGGTTCCCGGAAAGGTGGGCGGCGATATCGGTGAGCTGCATTGCACTGTAAAGCTAAGCCCCGCTCGCAAAATCGGTTCCCTCGCCGGTCACACTAGATTGCCCGTCCTCGCCCGTCTCCCGTCTCCCGTCTCCCGTCTCCCGTCTTAAAACCCATGGCACCGCAGTTCATCTACGTAATGAAGGGTTTGCGCAAGGTCGTTCCCGTCTCGCGCATCATCCTCGACGATATCTGGCTTTCGTTTTACCCGGGCGCGAAGATCGGCGTGCTGGGAGCCAACGGCGCGGGCAAGTCGTCGCTGCTGCGCATCATGGCGGGTGTGGATCATGATTTTCAGGGTGAAGCCTGGGCAGCGCAGGGAACGAAAATCGGTTACCTGCCGCAAGAGCCTCAGCTTGACGCGACGCTTGATGTGCGTGGCAACGTGGAACTGGCCATCACGTCGCAGCGCGACTTATTGAACGAGTTCAACGACATCTCCATGAAGTTCGCCGAACCGATGGACGACGCGGCGATGGAGAAACTGCTGGACCGACAGTCGCGGGTCCAGGAGCGGATCGACACGCTCGACCTGTGGAATCTCGATAACAAGATCGAGATTGCGATGGACGCGTTGCGTTTGCCGCCGGGTGACGCGAACGTGAGCACGCTTTCGGGTGGCGAGCGTCGACGGGTGGCGCTCTGTCGCGTGCTGCTGGAGCAGCCTGACATGCTCCTGCTCGACGAACCGACCAATCACCTGGACGCCGAAAGCGTGGCGTGGTTGGAGCGGTTCCTGGCCGATTTTGCGGGCACGGTTGTGGCGATCACCCACGATCGATACTTCCTGGACAATGTGGCCAAGTGGATTCTCGAGTTGGATCGCGGCCGAGGTATTCCGTGGGAAGGGAACTACAGCAGCTGGCTGGAGCAGAAAAAGAACCGGCTGCAGCAGGAAGAGAAAACGGAGTCGGCGCGTCAGCGCAGTCTGACCCGTGAATTGGAGTGGGTGCGCATGGCGCCGCGGGCGCGTCAGGCCAAGAACAAGGCGCGCGTGCAGGCGTTCGAGGAACTCGAGAGTGAGCAGCAGCAGGAGAGGGTATCGTCGAACGAAATCGTGATTCCGGTGCCGCCGCGTCTGGGTAACGACGTGGTGATCGCGAAACACGTGAGCAAGGCGTATGGCGACACGCTGCTGTACGACGAGTTGTCGTTTGCGTTGCCGCGCGGTGGGATCGTGGGCGTGATCGGCCCCAACGGCGCCGGCAAGACCACGCTGTTCCGCATGATCATTGGCACGGAGCAGCCGGACAGTGGCACACTCAAGGTGGGTGAGACGGTGCACCTGGGGTACGTGGATCAGTCGCGGACGCTGGATCCCACGAAGAGTGCATGGCAGGAAATCTCCGGCGGCGTGGAGCAGATCATGGTGGGGAAGCGGGAGCTCAATTCCCGGGCGTATCTGAGCAGCTTCAATTTCCGCGGGGTCGACCAGCAGAAGAAAGTTGGTGATCTCTCCGGCGGCGAGCGCAATCGGCTGCATTTGGCCAAAACGCTCATGGCCGGCGCGAATGTGTTGCTGTTGGACGAGCCGACCAACGATCTTGACGTCGATACGTTGCGCGCATTGGAGCTGGCGCTGCTGGATTTCGCGGGGTGCGCGGTGGTGATTTCGCATGATCGATGGTTTCTCGATCGCATTGCGACGCACATTCTGGCGTTCGAAGGGGATTCGGAAGCGGTTTGGTTCGAGGGGAACTATGGGGCGTACATCGAAGATCTCAAGCGTCGCAAGGGCGCGGATGCGGATCAGCCGCACCGGATCAAGTACAAACCGCTGGTGCGCAAATAGCGCGCTGACCGCGCTGCTGCTGGCGGCCGGGATCTCGCTTGGCTGACGCGTGCAACCGAACTGAGCGTCCGCTGCCAGTTTCTTGACTACCTCTTACAAACCCCCGCGCATCATATAGGTTTTGATAAGCAACCCCCGACGGTTTTGGGTGGGATCCTCTTCAGGAGAACGACGATGCGATTGCGAACGAAGCGGGTAATGGCGATGTTCGGGATGGTGGGAATGGCGGGACTGATTGTGGCCGGGTGTGGTGGAGGTGGTGATCCAATTGTGCAGCCCAAGCCAGATGCCTTGACGGGCCTCACGGCGTCGATCTCGAATTCCACGCTGATTGTCGGTGGTGCGACGGCGACGATTTCTCCGACGGCCACCAAGGGTGACGCCAGCGCATCGGTTGCCTTCGACTATTCATCCAGCGCTTCGGGCATTGCCTCGGTAACGGCGAGCGGAGTGGTGACGGCAGTCTCGGCGGGCACGGCGACGATCACGGTCACGGCCAACGGTTCAGGGACGTGCTGTACCAGCAACTCCAAAACGGCCACGGTGTCGGTGACGGTGAATGCGCCGCAGCCGGCATTGACCGGAACGCTGACCGTTGCCCCGAACCCTGCCAGCGTCAATGTGGGTTCTACGGTGACGCTCGTGCCAAATCCAACGAAAGCGTCCGCCGCCGTGGTGGTGGCAAATACGTTCGTGTCTTCTTCGACTTCCACCGCTCAGGTTGATGGTGCGGGAGTCGTTACGGGAGTGGCACCGGGCCAGGCGGTTGTTACGGTAACCTCGACCGGTTCTGGCGCGGGCTTCGCCACAACGGTGCAAACCGCGGTAGTGACGATCAATGTTGCCGCGTTGCCACCAGCGCTGACGGGGACCATGACCGTCACACCGAGTTCGTCGACGCTTACCGTTGATGCCACGCAGGATCTGGCGCCCAACGTCACCAAAGCCGCCGCGGCGGTGACCGTGAGCTACACGTACGTGTCCGCCAATTTGACGGTGGCAACGATGTCGGGATCAACGGTGCGTGCCGTTTCGCCGGGCACGTCGAACATTACGGTCACGGC
>JANMRE010000236.1:0-15163 GCA_031370885.1 Gemmatimonadaceae bacterium | reverse complement strand
CGTGCGCGCCGAATCGCGCGCATTGAGCCGTAGCTCGTACCACCGAACACCTCCGCCACCAACGGCACTGTTCACCGAGTGTACTGCGACAATCGATTCGCGATTGCCAATGCGTCGATACACGACACGCGCCATCAACTTGTCGCCTTGCGCATCCAGCCGCCGGTCGGTGCCAGGCTGTGGCACACAGCTCGTGAGCTGTCCGTCGCAGAGATAGTGATATGGCGCCACCGCAATCTTCGTGGGACCGGCAAGGCGAGTGCGCGATGGATCGTCCCAGTCCACATGAAAGGCCCACACATACAGGCCATCGTCGTCCATTACTTTCTTCAGTTGCGCACCACCCGCCGCAATCATGAGATTGGGCGCGCCTTTGGGTGGGAGCTGCTGTCCATCAAGATCAACGTTGTTCAGGAAGTTCACGTCGTCGATGACAATGCACTGCTCGGTGGCGCTCTCACCCCTCAGCATGCGCGCACGGTCCACCACGCAGGCATGTTTCTGGATGAAATCATCGCTCGTGCTGCTGGGCACGTAGTATCCGTCGGGCCAGATGGCCGGCCGCGGATAGTCGGGAAAGAGGGGACGCACGAACTCGTAGCGATAGTAAGGACCCATGGGATCGGGACCGGTGCTGAGTGCGTAGCACATGGCATACGAGCCGCTGTCGGGCGGCGCGGCTCGCGTAGTGCGCGCGCCAATTCCAGGCGCTTGCGTCGCGCCGCCGGGAATGGTCACCGGTGGCTCGGCCAAGCGAACGGCGGCACCAGGCTGCCCGTCCCGACCAATCTGACTGCGTGCAGCCGGTTCGCCGTTGCGTGGAGTGAGTGGCTCGTTTGCCCGTCGTGGACCGCGAGTGAATATGGGCATCACGATAAGCCATCGATCGGCCAACTGGTCGTATCGCACTACGGCATCACCGTTGTTCCGCAACTCACACGGCCCACCAAACCCCTTGAACACGGTGTTCGTTGGCACCGAGCCGTACAGCGCTCGCCCCGTGGTGTCGAACAGCTTGCCCTTCTTTGTAAAGATGGCCAGCCGCGAGTTCACCGTCTGCACGATATGGTCGCGTCCCACCGCAAGACTGTTGTCGGACGGATTGCGCGTGGCTGTCGTACCGTGCGGCCCAGTGAAGCCAACGCCCATCCCGTCGAACGAGGCAACCAATCGCGCCGCCGGTCGGCGACCCTGGGCGGTTTGCTCAATTGTTGCCGGCAATGCCCCAGCAATGGCAAAACTCAGCACAGCCATGAAACGCAAACGCATTGGCTCTCCCCGGGAACGCCGTGCATGTTGATGTGAACAGATTCGGCCGTATCGTCGTCGATACCGTCAGCATGTCAAACGGTAGCACCAGATCACTTCCTGCGCACGTTCTCTCGCCCTGGTCCGCATGCACTACCGCATACAATTCCGCTCATTCGTGTTCGCCTTTTGTGCTGCGGTAGTGTGTATCACTGCCGCATCAGGCGCGCAGCCATCACGCCTGAGCAGTAAGGCGCCGCCACCAGCGTTCGCCGACCCAAATCGGGCCGCTAAACTGGCCACGGCGTATCCCGAGATTGATCGACTCATGCGCGCCTTCGCGGAGCAGTCGCATGTACCCGGTATCGCCTACGGTGTCATTGTTGACGGAACGCTGGCGCACGTTGGCGTGGCGGGATTGCGCGACGTGGCCGCCAAGGCGTCGGTGGACAGCGTCACCGTGTTCCGCATTGCGTCCATGACCAAGAGCTTCACTGCCGTGGCCATCCTGCAACTGCGCGACGCGGGCAAGCTGTCGCTCGACGTTCCGGCCGAACGGTATGTCCCGCAACTTGCCCGTCTGCGTTACGCCACCACTGACGCACCCAAGATCACCATCCGCGACCTGCTCTCGCACTCGGCGGGGTTTCCGGAAGACAATCCGTGGGGTGATCAGCAACTCTCGCGCACCGATACCGAACTGTCACAGATGATCGAACGCGGTATTCCGTTCTCGACGTCGCCAAGTACGGGTTATGAATACTCTAATTTTGGATTTGCCATTCTCGGTCGCGTGGTGACCAACGTGTCCGGCATGCCCTACGCCCAGTACATTCGCGCAAAGGTGCTGCAGCCACTGGGAATGTCCGTGACAACGCTGCAGGCTCGTGACGTGCCAGCCAATCGGCTGGCGCATGGCTACCGTCGGCAGGATGGTGCATGGCTGGAAGAAGCGCAGCTTCCTGATGGGTCGTTTGGACCAATGGGCGGCATGCTGACCTCCATCGCCGATCTCAGCAAATGGGTGGGCTTCATGCTGGACGCGTGGCCGGCGCGCGATGGCGCCGAAAAAGGTCCGCTCAAGCGGTCGTCGCTACGGGAAATGCAACAGGTGATTCGCTACAACGGCGGAACGGCCGTGCGCGATACCGGCAGCGCACCAGTGCTGAGCGCTGGCGGCTACGGCTATGGTCTTGGCGTGCGGCAGAGCTGTGCATTTCGTGTGTCCATTGCGCATTCCGGTGGACTGCCGGGATTTGGTTCACTCATGCGCTGGCTTCCCGAGCAGGGCGTTGGCATTGTGGCCTTGGGCAATCTCACCTACACGTCGTGGGGCAGTGTTGCGGAGAGCGCATTGGCCGCCTTGGCCAGAACAGGCGGACTGGCGCCTCGCGCACCGCAACCGGCGCCGGTGCTTACCGAACGGCAAACGCAAGTTTCGCGACTGATTGCCGGATGGAACAGCGCGCTGGCCGACAGCGTGGCGGCGATGAATCTCTTTCTCGACGACTCCAAATCGCGTCGACAAACCGCGATTGCGAAACTCGTTGCTGAGTCGGGCGGCGCGTGCCGCACGGAGGGCCGCCTGGTTGCGCTGAACGCGCTGCGGGGCAGTTGGCGCATGCGCTGCGGAACCGGCGATCTGCGTGTCACGATCACGCTCGCGCCCACAGAGCCGGCGGGAGTGCAATTCCTGCAGGTTAGCGCAATGCAACGGGACGAGACTCTGGAGGCCGCGCCGGTGTGTCGATAGTGCCGCGCAGGGAGCGACTCAGGCATTGCCGGCCACCAATGCGCGCACCACACGCTTGTAGCTCTCCAACTCACGGTCGTTCAGACAGCCGAAAAACTCCTCGTCGGCCTGTTCAATCGCCACCACTGCCGATTGCGTGAGCGTTCGCCCGGTCGCGGTGAGCCGCACCGTCATGGCGCGGCTGTCCGCGACCGACGCGTCTCTCTTCAGCAGACGCGCCTGTTCGAGTTTCCGGATCGCCTTGGAAAGGGTCATCGGTTCGATGCGCGCATGTTCCGCGAGCACCGTTTGCGTAGTGGGTTGTTGGTGCTCCTCGTGCCAGCGCAACGACGCGAGAATGGCGTACTGCGTTTGCGTCAGCCCCAGCTCGCGGAAAATGCCACCAAGTGTTCGCTGCCACAGGGTGGTGAGCTTGAACAACAGGAAGCCAGCGCTGTCATCCGCGCGGGCGTGCCTGAATGGCGAACGATCACCCATTCGCGGCACGCGCGATCAGCTGATCCGTTTGCGCCGGAATGCTGCGGGCGACCCCTTCCGCAACGATCTTGCGCCAGACGAACGCGAGTGGCCCTTCGATGCGCATGGTGGTGCAGATCTCCAGTTCGCCGCCCCGCTGCACAAACTCATGATCGCCGAACATGCGGGCGCCCGGAAAACGCGTCAGATCGGTAAATCGCCGATTCGGCTGGACCTCCACGATTTCAATGTTCACCTTCGGTCCGCCCTTGGGCTTCAGCATAAAGGTGTTGCCCACGGCGAATGCGCCATCGATGTGCGCGCGATCGATATCCGGCTGCCAGTGATGCCACTGATTCACATCCGTCCAGACGCGCCAGACCTGCTCTGCCAAAATGCCCTGCACGCGCTTGCTGTGCGTTCTGCTCCACATGTGGCGTCTCCGGTTCAAGGGTGTGCGCATATACTAAACCGGTTTACGATGCACCGCAAGGGCGCGATACTGAGTAGGAAGTCGGCAGTCGGAAGTCGGAAGTACTTGGAACCGAGTACTGAGTACTCGAACTGAGTACTGAGTACTGAGTACGGGAACTGAGTACTGAGTACTGAGCTGCCGGACAGTCTCTATGCGTGGTCCAAGGCGGCAGAGGCAGCGGGACTGCAGGTCATGGTGCATGCCATCGGCGATCGCGCGATACGCACGCAACTGGATATCTTTGAGCGCGTCGCGAAGGAGAAACGGTGCACGCGACCGGCGTTTTCGCATCGAGCATGCGCAGCACATCGCGCCGACCGATATCCGGAGGCGACGCTCGACAGGAACTTCGATCAAGGTCGTCGCGGAAGTGTTCGCACGATCAATGTTCCTTTTTCGAACGCCACTCGCACCAGTCGGGCTCTGCCTGATGAGCCTTGGCCGCTCCACGAGGCGCTGCCGCCGATCATCTCGGCGCGCTGGTACGAGCCGCCACCAGGCGTTTCGGTGCGACCAGCCTCCACGCGTCTTCCAGGAGATCGCGCAGTACGGATTGGCGCACCCGGTCCAGTCTGACAGCGACCCAACGGCTCCGCCACGCGTCGCGAAACGTGTCCGGATCGGCTTGCACCAGGACGGCGAGGTTCACCGGCGTCGTCCGCAGGCACACCAGCAGGCGGTCGTGCGGCAGCGTGGCAAAGATCTTGTTGCGCACGCGAAAATCGGGCTGGTCGAAATGTGACCTTTCGACTGCCTCCGGCAATGTCAGCGCGAACCGCCGCACCACACCCCGCGAGATACCCGTTCGTCGCGCCACCATGACAGGGACCAATCGAGCGTCGGTTGTGCCAGACGAAGGTCGCCATGCGGCATCCGCCGCCGCGGCCCGCCCACTACGCCACGATGATGTTGTACACCTCGGAGACCGTTGCCGTGGCCTCGATTCCCATCTCCTGCAGAATCGGCATCAGCTTCGCGCCAAAAGCCTCAAGCTGGGCCTGACTCTCATAGACGTTGATAACCTGAAGCTGCCGTGGGTCGCCGTAACAGACATGGTACGACTGGCCGTCGGGAACCCGCAGGCCGATGGCCGTCAGCTGTCGGATGACCTCATCGTACTTCGCGACAGTTGCTCCCTTCACGGCGAATTGCGCGATAACTGGCATGGTATCCTCGTGGAGTGGTTGGTGGTCCGGAGGCGAGCGAATGCCGCGCGCCGACCGGATACCCCAGTGTACCTCTCACGCGGACGTCGCACCTGAGCAATTCTACTCATCTTTCTGGCGCGCGCGGAAGCGCCACTCCCCTCCTGCATATCCGCGGGTTTTCCAAGGTACTTTGGGGAAACTCCTTCCACCACGAACGAATAATGTCCCTGATTCGAGCGCCACTCGCAGCGATAGGCCTCTACCTTACCGGCCTCAGCTGCCCCGTTGCCGCGCAGTCACCCGCCGGCGTTCTCATTCGTAACGCCATGATCATCGACGGCCGCGGCACACCGGCCCGTCGCGGTGACGTGCGCATCAGGGGCGATCACTTCATCGCTGTCGGCCAACTCACCCCGCAGCCCGCCGAGCGCGTCATCGACGCTCGCGGCCTCGCGCTCGCCCCGGGGTTCATCGATACGCACAGCCATCACGATCGCGGACTGTTCGATGTCCGATCGGCGATCGCGATGGTCAGTCAGGGTGTTACCACTATTGTCGTGGGTCAGGACGGTGGCGGTATGAACCTCGCCACACTCTTCGCTCGACTCGACTCACAACCGGTAGCCGTCAACGTTGCCTCGTACGTTGGTCACGGCGCCATTCGACGCGCGGTACTTGGCAACGACTTTAAACGCCGCGCAACGGAGGCCGAGCTCGCGCGTATGGCCGCACTGGTGCGTGTGGACATGGCGGCCGGTGCTCTGGGGCTCTCGTCAGGTCTGGAGTACGATCCCGGCATCTATTCGGCGCCCGCCGAAGTGCTCGCGTTGGCAAAAGTCGCTGGCGACGCCGGCGGACGGTACATCAGCCACATCCGCAGCGAAGACCGCGACTTCTGGAGTGCACTGAACGAGATCATCACCATCGGCCGGGTGAATCGAATGCCCGTGCAGGTGTCGCACATCAAACTGGGCATGCGCGATTTGTGGGGACAGGCGGACAGCGTGGTGCGCGTACTCAATCGCGCTCGTGCGGATGGCGTGCAGATCACCGCCGACATCTATCCATACCTGTATTGGCAGTCCAACCTCGGCGTGTTTTATCCCAAACGGAATTTCGCCGACAGCACTGAAACCGCGTTCATTCTCGCCCACCTCACCGCAGCCGAAGACATCATTTTCAACAACGTTTCGGGACATCCCGAATATCGAGGTAAAACGTTGGCGCAAATTGCCACGATGCGAGGGAAGCCCGCCGCCCGCACCATGATGGACTTGCTGGCCGAACCAGGCGGTTCCGGAGCGGGCGTGGTGGCGAAGGGTATGGACGACCGCGACGTCGCCACGTTGATGCAATGGCCGTTCACGAATATCTGCAGCGATGGGATGTCCAGCGGCCTGCATCCGCGCGGCTTTGGCAGTTTTCCCAAAGTGATTGGCCCGTATGTGCGCGACCGGAAGTTGTTTCCGGTAGAGGAAGCAGTACGCAAGATGTCGAGTCTGGCCGCCGGCAATGTGGGTGTCATCAAGCGAGGCCTTATCGAGCCGGGATACTTCGCCGATCTCGTGTTGTTCGATCCGGCATCGGTGACCGATCACGCGTCGTTTGAAACACCACAGGCACTGTCAACCGGAATACACACCGTCTGGGTGAACGGGGAAATCGTGTTCGACAGCGGGAAGCCGACGGGTCGCTATTCGGGACGGGCATTGCGACGCGAAAAATGACAGAGCGAAACGCCGTCGTGCGCCTGCCCGTCAGTCGGCAAATGCGAACGACACGTTGAAGCGACCCACCACGATTCGACGGCCGGTGGCCGGTGTGCCCGGCACCGCCACGGCCGTATACGAGAATGTGCCCTCAGCGTGATCGATCGTGAACGTGGTGACGGTGACCGCGCCCGAGCCGCCCACGAGATTGCTGCTCCACTTGAGAATCTGATAGCCGGTGGTCGCCGAATTCTGTTCGCCGGCGCCCACTGCCACCACCGCTTCTCCCCGTGGACTGAGCATCGTCAGATGGATCGTTCGCCCATCATCCACCTGCGCCGCGATGGCCAGCACGCCGTGCACGTGCGTGGCAACCACTCCACGGCGTGCGGCGAATTCAACGCCATCAATCGACGCAACCACCGTTCCAACCTGGAGTTGGTTCGCTGTTGGCGACGTCACGCAGCCGCTGGTCATGATGCCGAGCATCAACGGAATGAGTACGCAGGCGATATGCCCCATCATCACCCCCACAATGCGGCGACGGGCGGCTGCATCAAACCATCCACGCACACCAACGCGTGCTCCCGATCGCGCGTCTGCAACAGCGGCCCATCGAGATCGACGTACCCACACCGCTGTCCCACCAGGAATGCCGGTGCCATGCCCAGCGACGTACCGCACATGTTGCCAACCATCAGTTTCAGTCCACGTGCAAGCGCCTCATCACCCATCGCGATCGCCTCGGTCAGGCCGCCGCACTTGTCCAGCTTGATGTTGATGTACTGGTAGTTCGTGGCCAGTTCGGCCATTGACGAACGATCGGTGCACGATTCGTCGGCCGCCAGCGGCAACGGCGCGCGCAGACCGTCCAGTTGCGCATCTTCGTGTCGGCGCACCGGCTGCTCCACCATCTCCACGCCGAGCGCCACCAGCGTCGGCAGCAGGCGTTCGAGCAATTCCCGTGACCACGACTGATTGGCGTCCACCGCAATGCGCGCCTGCGGATGCTCCTCGCGCACCCAGCGCACGACATCGACATGACGCTCGCTGTCACACTTGAGCTTGAGCAGCGGGTAGTGTCGTGCGTCGCGGGCTTTGCGTCGTGTGTCGGTTTCACTGCCCAGACCCAGCGTGAACACGGTGGTGAGCGGCCGCAGCGGCGGCAGTCCTGCCGATTGCCACGCCGGAACTCCCGATTGTTTGGCCCGCAAATCCCACAGCGCACAATCGAGCGCGTTGCGTGCACCTCCTGGTGGCAGCAACCGCTGCAGTATCACCAGCGTACCAGTGCTCACGACATCATGTGGTGCCGCATCACCAATCGCCGACAACACCGACTCGATCTGCGCGATCAGCATCGCCGGCGTTTCACCGTCGTAATCCACGCCTGCCGCTTCGGCGCGTCCCGTGCGCCCTGCTCCATCGGTGAGCGTCACCACGATAACCGGCAGCGCCGAAATCACCCCCCGTGCAATCTCGAAGGGTTCAATCAGTTCCCATTGCTCGGTGGTCACCTGTCCCGTAATCACGATGCGCCCGGAGTCATGGTGACCAGCGATCGCGCAATGGCGTCAAGACCACCGCGCATGGGGTCGCACACCGGCACACCAAGTTCGCTGGAAACGCGCTCCGCATACGCGTGCCACTCCACCTCGCTCAACGTTGATGAGTTGATACTCACACCAACACAACGCACCGCACGATTGGTGATGCGTGCCGCTTGCAGATACTGCTGCGCCGCGTCGCGCAACTCGGGAACAGGGAACCCGGGGTAGTACTCGATGGTTTTTCGGGAAGGATCATGACAGAGCACGAAGGCATCGGGCTGCGACCCATGCAGCAACCCCAGGGTTACGCCGGCATATGCCGGATGAAATAACGACCCCTGTCCTTCGATCACATCCCAGTGATGCGGCGCATTGTCGGGTGATAGCGTTTCCGCGGCCCCGGCAATGAAGTCCGCGACAACAGCGTCAATGGCGATGCCCTCGCCCGCAATCATGATCCCGGTTTGCCCGGTGGCGCGAAAGGTTGCCTTGATGCCGAGTTCCGTGAGCGCGCGGGTCAGCGCCAGCGCCGTGTATTTCTTGCCCAGCGCGCAGTCGGTGCCAACCGTCGCAACCCGCATGCCCGTGCGTTTCCGACCGGTGCCGGCGGGGAATTTGGCGTCGGTGTGACGCACGTCGAGCAAGCGCACACCACGCGCCGCCGCCGCGCTCACCAGTATCGGGAACGACGTCAGGCGCGTGTGCATACCGCTCACAATGTCGAGACCGTGGGCAATAGCGTCCTGCAAGTCCGGCAGCCACGCGTCGGGTAACTTGCCGCCTACCGACGCGATGCCAATCACCAAACTGCCAGCACCCTGTTGTGCTGCCTCGCCCGGTGACAACCGCGGCAACCCGACACTCACGGTGGCCGCGGGCAGGCTCCATTCGCCAAGCACATCGCTGCGACACCAGTCGCGCAAACCGCAGGCTGTTTTGGCATCGGTGGGGAGGTGCGCATCGCCGAGGTACAGCAGGTACGGTTTGCGGAGTTGATGCATGGGGTTACTGCACCGTCTTCACGCCCAGTGTGTACCGCGCAATCCACTCGTACTCGCGCTGCATACGATCCATCTGGTGGTAGTACTCCGAGAAGCCGTGACCCTCCCGCGGATAAAACACCAGTTCCGTGGTTTTGCCGCGATTCTTGAGCGCCCGATAGAACTCCATCGGTTGGCCGATTGGCACGCGCTCGTCGTTGCCACCGTGCAGAATCAACAGTGGTGTTGTGACCCGGTCGCTGTAACTGATGGCCGACCGCTCGAGCAGCAACTTGACTGATGGATTAATGAGGGATCCATCATACTGCGGCATACCGTTGAAAAAGGTGTCGATGTAGCCGGGGATGTCGGTGGTGCCTGCCATGGACAGCAGCGACGGCAAACCCGCGCCCATCATCGCCGCCCTGAAGCGTCCGGTCTGCGACACCACCCAACTCGTCATGTACCCGCCATAACTCCACCCTTCGAACGCCATCTGCGTGGAATCCGCGATGCCCTTGCGAATAAGTTCATCCACGCCCGTCATGATGTCGCGATAGTCGCCACCGCCCCAATCGGGGATGTTGCCACGCATCCATTTTTCGCCGTAACCGGTAGATCCGCGCGGATTTGGATAGAACACCGCCCAACCGCGCGCCGCCCACGACTGCCCTGGTCCGGTACCACCCTTGAAACCATTGGTGTGCGCGCCAGTGGGGCCACCGTGCGCCGACACAATCAGCGGAACCTTGGTGCCGGGAGTGTACCCCACCGGCTTGAGCAGCACCCCTTCAACGAGCGAACCATCCTTGCTCTTCCAGGTGATCACTTCCGACACGCCAAGCGCGACGTCTGCAAGCCAGGGGTTGGTGTTCGTGATACGTCGTGGTGCGGTCATCGACGCATCGTGCACATACACCTCGGCCGGACATTCCGGAGTGTCAAAAACGAACGCCATCCTGGAACCGTCGTTGCTGGCCGAGGCGCCACCTGCAATCACGTCTTTCGTCACCTTTGAATACGACTTGGACGTGAGGCTGTAGTCGTACAGACTCTGCCAGACGCGGTCGCTGGCATTGAACCACATATGCTTGCCGTCGGGTGACCACTTGGGCTGTCCGGCGCTCACATCGAACGATGCCTGCGCGTGATCGGTGGCGGTACGCGTCGCGATGTCCCACGTTACCAGATGCGCGTTGCGCAACGTGCGCGGCATGATGCCATCCTTGTAGGCCTTCCACTCATGCCCGTTCGTGGTAAACGCCAGCGTCTTGCCGTCAGGCGAGAACTGCGGTGTGCTTTCCACGTCGTGCGTGCTGGTCAACGCGTCAAGTTGCTTCGACGCCACGTCTACCACGTACGCATCACGACGCTCGTCGCGAATCAGCGTGGTTGGTGACGCATCGAACGCGAGCCTCGTACCGTCGGGTGACCACGATGGCGCTCCGCGTACCGTATACGCACCGTTCGTCACCTTGGTGGATGTCTTGGTGTCCAGATCCACCACCCACAGGTGAGTGAGTCGCATGTCACCCTCGAACACCTTGGGATCGTCGCGACGACGAAGCTTCGCTTCGGCCTCGCGTGACAAGGTATCCGGAGTGAGGTACGCAATACGTTTGCCATCGGGTGACCAGCTATAGGCCACGATACCATCGCGCGCGGTGGTGAGTTGCCAGCCTTCACCCCCATCGGCGTGCAGCAACCAGATCTGCTGTTTCGGCGCGTCTTCTCCGGTTCCCATTCCACGCGCACTCACGAAGGCAATCTTTGAGCCGTCGGGCGCCCACTGCGGCTGCGATTCACCGCGCTCGCTGGACGTGAGTTGTCGCGCCGTCCCGCCGGCGAACGGAACGATCCACACATGCGAACGACGATCGTGTTTGTCGCCGAGCGCCGTGTCACCCTTGGCGTTCGCATGCTCCCACGCGGAGACCGTGTACAGTACCCGGTCGCCGGATGGCGAAATCGCAACACCACCCACGCCTCGGATGCGCATGAGATCGTCGGCCGACATGGGCCGTGTGGTTTGCGCGCCAAGCAGCACCGGCAGCAAAAGGACAAGAGCGCCAGCGCCGAAACGCGGCCAGTGGTGGGGGCGGGTTTGTGCAGTAGTCATCACGGTCTCCGGGAGAGGGGCTGCGACGAATATGCGCCCATCGCCGCGCCGCGACCAGCCGGGTACCTTATGTCATATGGCACTTCCTCGGCCTTGCCTGATTGGACTCCCGTACGACGCCGGCTCGTCGTTCATGCCTGGACCGGCCGACGCACCGCCGCTGATACGCGCAGCGCTTCGCTCGCCGGCCGGGAATGACTGGACGGAAGAAATGCGCCATCTGGTTGAGCCTGGTGCGCTGGACGATGCTGGTGATCTGGTGCTGCCGCCCGATTCGACGGCGCGCGGACTCATCGAACTTGGCGTGAACGCGCTGCTGGCCCGCCCGGGTCGCGTGCTCGCGTTGGGGGGAGATCATTCGGTGACCTACCCGGTTGTGCGCGCGATCAATCAGGTGTACGCCCGGCCAACCATCCTGCACATCGACGCGCATGGCGATCTGTACGATCACTTCGGCGGAGACAAATACTCGCACGCCTGCCCCTTTGCCCGGATCATGGAGGATGGACTGGCCGCACGACTGGTGCAGGTGGGAATTCGCACCTTATCGCGCCATCAACGCGAGCAGGCCGACCGGTTTGGCGTGGAGATCATTGACATGCGCGCGTGGTCAGCCGGCGTGAGGCCGGTGATCGACGGGCCGGTGTACATGTCCGTCGATCTGGATGGTATTGATCCGGCGTTCGCACCGGGCGTTTCGCATTGGGAACCCGGTGGACTCACCGTACGCGACGTGCTGACCATGATTCACGAACTGCACACGCCGCTGATTGGCGCCGACGTGGTTGAGTACAATCCGCGGCGCGATCCAACGGGCATTACGGCCGTCGTGGCGGCCAAGATTGTCAAGGAGTTGGCCGGCACCATGCTCCGACCAACGGGTTGATGCGGCAATCAGCCTGACGCGACGCGACTGATCGCGTGTCACGGCGCGTTCCATGCGTCCAACACAACGTTTCATGAAACGCGACGCCGACCGCGAGTCTGTTTGCTCGATCGTGTCAACCATCGCACCATCAACAGCTTGCGAAATACAAACCGCGATTGCCGTTGAGGAACGACAGTTGCCTCTGGTAGGGGCACCCGACTGCGAGCGCGTCGGGCCAGCCCACCCCCACGAGGAGCCGCAATGAAGTATGCCGGTCTTACCATCGCCTTGTTGGCGCTTGCTGCCTGCGACAGCGACCGTCCCGCACCACTGGCGCCTGACGTTGCCGCGCCAACCCTTTCCCGCGACTCGCGCGACGACGACCGTCGCAATGATGAACCCGGCGTGGTGTACACGATGAGCAATCAGGTCGCTGGCAACGCCGTGCTCGCGTTCCATCGTGGCGCCAACGGTCGATTGGTGGCCGGCGGATCGTTCGCCACCGGCGGCACTGGTACCGGCGGCGGGCTCGGCAACCAAGGCGCGCTCGCATTCAGCCGCGATGATCAATTCCTGTTTGTGGTGAACCCAGGCAGCAACGACGTCTCGACCTTTCGAACGAAGCACGGCGACCTGGAGTTTGCAGGCAAGGTATCATCCGGTGGCATGCGGCCGATCAGCGTGACATCGGCGCGCGGTTTGGTGTACGTGCTGAACGGTGGCGGCGCAGGCAATATCGTCGGTTTTCGAGTCAACGAGCACGGCGTGTTGACGCCAATCGCCAACGCGACACGACCGTTAAGCTCGGGCGCTTCTGGCCCAGCGCAAATCGAGTTTGACACCGATGGCGACCGCCTGGTCGTGACCGAAAAGGCCACCAACATTATCGCCACCTACCGCGTGGACGACTCGGGACACCCTGACGCCGCCGTATTCTCTCCGTCTTCGGGTCAAACGCCGTTTGGATTCGCGTTCCGCAGGAACGTGCTGATCGTGTCGGAAGCACTCGGCGGTGCGCCGAATGCCAGCGTGTCGTCATCATACCGCATCCTGGGTAATGGAACTTTGGGTGTGATCAGCGGTTCGGTTCCAACCACTGAAACGGCTGCCTGTTGGATCGTGGTCACGGGCAATGGTCGGTATGCGTATGCATCGAATACCGGCAGTGGCACGATCACAGGCTACAGCGTCTCGCCGATTGGACGCTTGGAGCGCCTGGACGAGAACGGTGAAACGGCTGTCATTGGCGCGGGGACAGGGCCAATCGACATGGCGTTGAGCGAGAATAGCCGATACCTGTACGTGCTGAACTCAGGCACGGAAACAATTCGCGTGCTTCGCGTGCACAGCAACGGTTCCCTGACCGCGGTAGACGGAGGCATCGACGGCCTGCCAAACGGTGCGTCTGGACTGGTCGCGAAATGACCTCTGCGCCGGGGTCGATCTCTGTAGGGCCGATCCCGGTTTGGCGCGTACGCAAGACTGGCGTGAGCCGGAACGACGGGCGACTCTTCGTGCCTGTGCTGACTTCATCGAATCGTTCCGTTTCGCTGCAGCGCGCCCTGCTGGCAACCGTTGGCATCGCGATTCTCGCCGGAATTATCCCGGCGGGAATCGCGCTTGACCGGCGGTTAGCGAGCGCCTTGGAGTCGCGTGCGCTGGCCGATCTCGCCTTGGCGCCCCGTGTGTTGGCCGATCGCGCGGGCGCGAACGCCGATGCGATGATGATGCATGCGAAAGAATTCTCGCACGCCAATGGGTTGGCCGATGCACTGGCGCGTGCTGACCGCGCGACCATTCTCGCTGTGGTGGAAGCCAATCGCGCATCGCTGGGCAACGTGGCCGTCGTCATCGACGCCAACGGGACCAGCGTCACCGGTCCGTCAATCGACAGTGTGCTGGTGGCGGAAACACGATCGGGGCGCATGCCAGTGGCCGTCCATCGCGATGGCAACTTGCTGCACAATGTCGCGTTGGCGCCAGTTGAACGTGGCGGACGCTGGGTGGGGGCGGCGGGACTGGCTGCGCCGCTTGATGCTGGCGCCGCCGGTGTGCTCTCCGGACTCACACGATCCGACGTCGTTATTGTCGGCTCGTCCGATGGGATGGTCGCGGCCAGCACACTCGATACCGTCGAAACCATTGCCGTTGTCGCTGCGGCGCGCCAGTGGCCAACCTCCAGTGGTGCGCATGACGTGGTGGCTTTGGGGCGGCGACGGGTTGTCGTTACGGCGCCCCTTGGCGATGCCGGCACGGTCATCTTCACGCGCGCCATTTCCGACGAATTGGCAGTGCTGCCGGAGCTGCGTCAGGTCGCGTTGATTTCGGCTCTGGTTGCGCTGTTTCTGGCGTTGACGCTGGGCGCGATACTCGCAGCACGCGTGGCCCGACCCGTACGCCAACTTTCTGATGCCGCCGTGGCGATGACCGCCGGCGAGTTCGGCGCACCCTTACCCGACTCGCGCATTCGTGAAGTGGCGAGTGTGGCAAGTTCGTTCGACGACATGCGCCGCGCGCTGGCGGCACGGTTGGCCGATCTACACGGCGCCAACGACGCGTTACTCGACCGCAACGCGCGGCTGACGGCATTGCAGGCCGACCTTATGCAGCGTGATCGTTTGACGGCCACGGGACGACTGGTCGCACAGTTGGCGCATGAAATTCGCAATCCGGTGGCCAATCTTCGGAACTGCCTCGAACTCATTCGACGACGGGTGGACGATGATCCGGAGGCGCGTGAATTCGCTGATCTGGCAATCGACGAACTGTTGCGCATGCATGAGTTAGCCGAACAAATGCTCGATCTCAACCGTCCGCGTGATCCATCAACGCGCGCCTGTTACCCGGCGCGCGTGGC
>JANMRE010000220.1:0-4358 GCA_031370885.1 Gemmatimonadaceae bacterium | reverse complement strand
TCCAGTACCGCCGGATGCTCCACGATGTGGGTGCGTCGCGCATCGAGCACGGTTAACAATTCGAGTATTCCGCGGAAGTCGCCATACGTCAAGGGCAATCCGACTACGGCTGATCGTCGATACACCCGACAGCAGCTCGTGTACGTATGCAACTGCGTATGCAGCACGCGCCGGTAGATCCACGACAAGCCGCGCGACAGTCCCAGGCGCCACGCCGGAACGTTGCGCACGCCACCCTGAGGGTGGTACGGTGACGCCGTGACCAACACGACATCATCAGTCAATTGATCGATCATGGCCGGCAGCACGGAGGGATCATAGGAGCAGTCAGCATCAATGCTACAGACGATCTCGTCACACGCGGCGTCAATTCCGGTCGCGATCGCGGCTGCAATACCGCAATTCATGGGGTGCTGAACGAACGCGCAGTCGTCCCGCGCGCCAAAAGCGGCCTGGAGCGCCTCCCACGTGCCGTCGCTGCTGCCATCGTCCACCAGCACGAGCGAAAGGCGGAACCGGTCCGACATCGCGATGCCCAAGGCTTCCAAGGTGCGGGCCACGTACGGGATGGACTCGGCCTCGTTGAAGCACGGAATGACCACCGTCACACGCTGTCGAGGGTCGTCGCTCGCGCCTACTGCGTCCGTCACGGCGATCGCGACGCTTGACGCGTTCACCGTGGTTGGCGCCGCGTCTGGAATTTCGATCGATAGCTGCTCGGCAATACCGGTCAGCCTTCGGGTGGCAAACAACGCCGACAATCGGTCGCGCATCGACGATCCAAGTGTGCTGTGGTTCCAGACGTGGGAGCTTGATACTGAACAGCCGGTCGTGTCGGGGGCGTCGTATCCATCGCGCTTGAGACACTATCGCAACCTGACGTCGATGCGCGACCGATTGTCGGCGTTGTTTGCCACCCGAAGGCTGATAGGTATTGCCGAGCAGCTATCGATCGAAATTCCACACGCGGTGCCAACCATTTTGCACGCGTCAAGTGTTGCGATCGCCGTGACGGACGCAGTAGCCGCGAGCGACGACCCTCGACAGCGTGTAACCGTGGTCATACCGTGCTTCAACGAGGCCGAGTCCATCCCGTACGTGGCCCGCACCCTGGAAGCCCTGGGCATCGCGATGTCGGATCGGTTCCGTCTGTCGCTCGTGTTGGTGGACGACGGCAGCAGCGACGGCACGTGGGAGGCGCTTCAGGCCGCTTTTGGCGCGCGGAACGACTGTGCGTTCGTTCAGCACCCCATGAACTGCGGCATTGCGGCCGCGATCGCGACAGGAATTGACGCGGCGTGTGACGAAATCGTCTGTAGCATTGATGCTGACTGCTCCTACGATCCCTCCGTGCTGCCAGCCATGATCGATCAACTGACCGATGATGTCGTGTTGGTCACGGCGTCTCCGTATCACCCTCAGGGTGGCGTGCGCAACGTTCCTGCGTGGCGCCTTGGTCTGTCGCGCGGCTTGTCGTGGATCTACCGGCGGGTGCTGCATACGCAGCTGCATACGTACACGAGCTGCTGTCGGGTGTATCGACGATCAGCCGTGGTCGGATTGCCATTGACGTATGGCGACTTCCGCGGAATCCTCGAATTGTTGACGGTGCTTGATGCGCGACGCACGCACATCGTTGAACATCCGGCGGTGCTGGAGGCGCGACTGTTCGGTCAATCCAAGATGCGTATCGCGCGAACGGTTGCCGGTCACCTCCGCATGTTGGCGGGCGTCGTCCGTCGGCGCGGTGGCGCCGTCGATCCCGTTTCACGTTCGCTCGTTGCTCCGTCATCCGCTCCGGTCACATCGGCCGCGAACGCGTCGGCATGAGCAGTTCCGGGGATCACGCTGTCGGGCAACACGTCGCGATTGTGGGCGGCGGCATGCTGGGGATGACACTCGCGTGGCGACTGCGACAACAGGGTGTCGCGGTGACAATTGTCGAACGCGCGGCGCACGTTGGTGGCCTGGCGTCGGCCGACACCATTGGCGATGTGACGTGGGACCGTTTTTATCACGTCATTCTGGCCTCCGATACTCGCCTCCGTGGCGTGCTGGAGGAGCTCGGGTTGGCCGACCGACTCATCTTTGGCAGGACGAAGACCGGATTGCGGATTGACGGCACTCTTCGCTCGCTGTCGAGCGCTGCCGAGTATGCGACATTTCCCGGACTGTCGCTGATGGACAAGGCGCGTTTGGCGTGGACGCTCGTATATGGTGGCCGCGTGCGCGATGTCGCCGCGCTGGAATCGATACCAGTGGTGGAGTGGTTGCAGAAGCATTCCGGGCGGCGCGTGACCGAGCGTTTGTGGCTGCCACTTCTGCGCAGCAAGCTGGGGAACGCCACGGATTCGGCGAGCGCAGTTTTCATCCAATCCAGCATCGCCCGCTTGTCCGCCGCGCGTCGAGCCGGAATGCAGCGCGAGCTATTCGGCTTTGTCGATGGTGGCTATTCCACCGTGCTGTCGCGGTTCAGGGACCGATTGGTCGCGGCTGGCGTGACCATTTGTGAAGACGCTGCCGTGACGAGCGTGCGGCAGGGCGTCGGCGAGGCCACGATTGATGTGGCCCATCGTGCGCCTCTCGAGGCCGATCTTGTGGTATTGACGGTACCCTGCAGCCGCATCGCCACCATGTGCGCACAGTTGATGCCTGCCGAACGCGACCGACTCGCCAGCGTGCGGTATCAAGGCATCGTGTGTGCGTCGGCGCTGCTTACGCACCCACTCAGTCCGTATTACATCTCAAATCTGGCCGACGGCGGCCCGTGGCCCTTTACTGGCGTGATCGAGATGACCGCGCTGGTGGATCGGGCGCGCTTTGGCGGTCGATCGTTGATCTATCTGCCGCGATACGCGGCACCGGATGACGACGTGTGGTCGATGGACGACGCCAGTATCGAAACGGCAATGCGGGACGGATTGGCTCGCCTTCATCCATCGTTCAAACAGGAGTCGGTGGTGGCGTTCCGGGTGCACCGGGTGCGCGAGGTGTTCGCGATTCCCACCGTGCACTACACGCGCGATCGGTGTCCCTCGGTGCGCACATCGCTGGATCGTGTCACCATTGTCAACTCCGCGCAGATCACCGATGGCACGTTGAACGTAAACGAGACGGTGGCGCTCGCCGATCGACAGGTTCCGGCGTTGCTGCAGCAGTTGCGCCGTGTTCCTGCCCGCGCGTTGAGTGGAGCGCCGTGCTGATGGATCCGCTGCGGACCGCCACGTTGTCACTCGATCTCGACGACAAATGGTCGTATCTCAAGGTCGCGGGTGTCGCGGGATGGGAACAGTTCCCCAGCTACCTCGATCGCGTGATCCCATTGGCGCTGGAATCGCTCGATGCCGTTGGCTTGCGTTGTACGTGGTTCGTAGTCGGCGCCGATGCGGCGCAAACCCGTCACCAGGACGGACTGCGATCGATTGTGGCCCGTGGCCACACGGTGGGCAATCACTCCATGGTCCACGAGCCGTGGCTGCATCTTTTTTCGCCGGAACAACTGGAGGCGGAAATTCGAGACGCGGAAGATGCGATTCTCGACGCGACCGGCGAACGGCCAATGTGTTTTCGGGGACCTGGCTTCAGCTGGTCGGCATCACTGTTCGAGGTGCTGCTGGATCGTGGCTACACTTTCGACGCGTCGACGCTACCCACGTACATCGCCGGTGTCGCACGGGCGTACTATGCCGCGCGCACCAGGCTCTCCCGTGTCCAGATGGTCGAGCGGAAGGCGCTCTTCGGTTCGTGGCAAGACGGGCGCAGGCCGCTGCACCCGTATCGCTGGCGATCGCCGTCTGGTCGCACCCTGCTCGAGATGCCTGTGACGACCATTCCCGGTATTCGCACGCCGTTTCATCTCAGCTATCTGTTGTGGCTGAGCCGATATTCCGATGCGCTGGCAATGGGTTACCTGCATGGGGCGCTCCGCGCCTGCAGACTGGCCGGCGTCGCGCCCAGTGTGTTGCTGCATCCGCTGGACTTCCTTGGTGCCGATGATGTCTCCGGGCTCGATTTTTTTCCCGCCATGGAACTCCCCGGTGCGCGCAAACGGCAACTGGTTGCCCGCGTGCTGCGGGCGGTGAAAGCGGCGTTCCCCGTGTCCGATCTGGCGACGGTTGGAGCGGCCATCGCGGCGATGCCGGCCGGAGCACTCCCCGAAAGAAACATCGATTGGCGTCACGATGCGCCGTCGGCCTTGGGTGATGCAACCCGTCGCCTGGAGGCCGCCTGAATGTGCGGCTTCGCAGCAATTATTCCACTGAACGGTTCGACCGTCGAGCCGTCGATGCTGGCCGGTATGAGCGAGTCGATCGCGCACCGTGGTCCCGACGGCAGGGGCGAAGCCATGGTGTCAGGAG
>JANMRE010000203.1:0-1630 GCA_031370885.1 Gemmatimonadaceae bacterium | reverse complement strand
TGTGACTACCTCCACCAGAAACACAAACGCCAGATTTGCCAGCAGCTTCCCGACATAAATGGCCCAGCGCTCGCCCGGATAGAGGAGCAACTGCTCCAGTGCACCGGCCTCCATCTCAAGTTGGTACGAGCGATTGAATGCCAGTACCCCGCTGAACAGAATGGTCAACCAGAGCACTCCCGACGCGGCGTTTCGCAGTCCCTCGGCGTCGGGACCAAGGGCAAAGCCGAAAAACAGCAGGATCAACCCGGCCATCGCGACGACGGCGTTGAAGTTCGACTTGGTTCGGCGTTCGGCGGTGATGTCCTTCCAGGCCACCGCTCGCACCCGGTTCCAGTCACCACGCAGCGACGTCATCAAGGCCGAGCGCGCCACTATTGGAATCCCCCAAAGAGTCCATCGTGCATTTCCACGGTGCGATCGGGCAGCCCTTCTCCGCGCGACAGATCGTGGGCCACGAGCAGCACGCTGCCCCCCCGGTCGCGCGTTTCGCGAATGAGTTCGTTTACCAGACCGGCACCCTGCGGGTCGAGTGAGTTGTAGGGTTCATCGAGCAGCAGCAGACGCGGCTCGCGCAGCAAAAGCCGTGCGATCGACAGTCGGCGCTGCATACCGGACGACATGCTGCGGGCTCGCACATCTCCCTCACGCCCGAGTCCCACCCGGTCCAACGCCCGCTGCAGCAGCGGCGCGCTGGCCGATGCCCCCAGCATTCGCGCCGCGAACCGGAGGTTTTCCATGGCGGTGAGGTCGCCGTACACGCCGGGCTCGGTAGAAAGCAGGGCCACCATGGATCGCACCGCCTGTGGGTCTCTCACGATGTCCCGACCGAACACCGCGCCGACGCCCCGGGTTGGACGAACCGATGTGGACGCCACGCGAAGCAGGGTGCTTTTCCCGCTGCCGTTGTGACCGATAATAGCGAGGATCTCGCCTCGGGCCACCGAGAGTGAGACACCGCGAAGCGCCCACCGGCGTCCAAATCGGTGGGCAATGTCTTCCAGTACTATCGCGGGTACGTCACTCAATGCAGCAGAATCCGGCGTGGAGGACCGTGTTGTCTGAGTGGCATCGTACGACGAAAACCCAGGCGCGTCTATCAGGGATGCCTGAAGGGTGCGTCGGGGAAACCCGTCTTTCGCGGCTCAGATGCGGAAATTATACGTGTGTCACCATGGACGCCCAGCCGAAAAACAGATTGACGGTGCTGTGGGTGTACAAGCGCGCTGGCGTGGAGCAACTTGCCTGAATGACCAATCGCAATCCGGCCTTGACGCCGTGTCCCTCGTGCGGGGCTCGCGCCTCGGGCAAATTCTGTCATCAATGCGGCGCCGCGCTGGCCGTTGGCGCCTGCACCACCTGCGGTGCGACATTGGCCGCTGGCGCACGTTTCTGCAACGAATGCGGCAGCGGTGTGAGTGGCGTATTGGGCAGCGCAACGCCGTCGCGCGTGGGTACACCCACAGCAACCGGCGGGCTTTCCCTGTATGCGCCGTGGGGTGTCGCCGCGCTCATCCTGGTGTCCGTGATCGGCTATTTCATAGGACGTGGTACGGGAGGTTCAACAACCGCGGGCGCTGGTGCGTCGCCGCTGGCGGCGCCGTTCGCCAATGGGGGAGCTGGCTCGGCG
>JANMRE010000197.1:0-1566 GCA_031370885.1 Gemmatimonadaceae bacterium | reverse complement strand
ACCGGTGCGGTCGAATCGGGTGTGGCATTGCTCGACACGGTACGCCGTTCGACACTGGCCAAGTGCGCCGATGTGATCGAACTCCGCTCGGAGATGCTGGCGGAATACGAGGCCCAGTTGGAGCACGTGGCGCAGTTGATGGCGGATCGCTTTGCACGCGGCGGAAAGTTACTGGCATTCGGCAATGGAGGGAGCGCCACCGACGCGGATGACGTGGCGGCAGACTGCCTGTCGCCCCCTCACGCGTTGTGGCGCGCGCTGCCGGCGCTGTCGCTTCCGGCCGATAGCGCAACGATGAGCGCCATCACGAACGACGTGGGACTGGCCAGCGTGTTCGCGCGGCAGATTGGCGCTCTGGTGCGCGGGACGACATCGCGTTGGGATTTTCGACCAGCGGCAATTCCGCCAACGTGGTCGCTGCATTCGCCGAAGCCAGGAAACGCGGGATGTTGACGGTGGCATTTTCCGGCTACGATGGGGGTGACGTGGCGCGCAGCGGTACCGTCGATGCCTGCTTCGTGGCGCGACGGGAGTTCGTGCCGCGCATTCAGGAGGGTCACGCCACACTGTGGCATGTTTTGCTTGAACTGGTGCACAGCGCGATGGCCCGCGACCCACAGGAGTATTCCTGATGCGCTTCGTCGACGAATTTCGCGAACCCGGCGGTATAGCCCGCTTAAGCACCGAGATCACGCGTCTGGCACAGGGCAGACGTGTCAAGCTGATGGAAGTTTGCGGCGGACACACGCACGCCATCTACAAACACGGATTGCAGGACCTGTTGCCGGACAACGTGGAGCTGGTGCACGGACCGGGGTGCCCCGTGTGCGTGATCCCCATGGGGCGCATCGACGATGCGATCGCGATCGCGCGAACACCGGGTGTCATCTTCGCCACGTATGGCGACATGATGCGGGTGCCCAGCAGCACGGGCAGCCTGTTGGACGCGAAGGCCGATGGCGCCGACGTGCGTTTTATTTATTCGCCGCTCGATGCCTTGACCCTCGCCCGAAAAAATCCCGGGCGGGAGGTCGTATTCTTTGCCGTCGGCTTCGAGACGACTGCGCCGTCTACGGCGGCGACGCTGCTGCGCGCGCGTGACGAAGGGTTGAAGAATTTTTCAATTTTCTGCAACCATGTGACGATCATCCCGGCGATCAAGGCCATTCTCGACTCACCGGGCATGTCACTGCATGGATTCATCGGCCCCGGGCACGTGAGCACCATTATCGGTACCGCGCCGTTCACGTTCGTGCCGCGTGACTATGGTTTGCCACTCGTGGTGAGTGGTTTTGAACCGGCAGATATTCTGCAATCCATCGTGATGATTTTGCGACAGATTGTAGACAACACGATCAGCGTGGAGAACCAGTATGCGCGCGTAGTCCGCGATGGCGGAAATCGGCGCGCCATGGAAATCCTCTCCGAAACCATGGTACTGCGCCCCTTCTTCGAATGGCGCGGATTGGGCTTCATTTCGCAGAGTGCGCTCGCCCTGCGCCCCGAATTCGCACCGTTCGACGCCGAAGTGCGCTTCCCGGTGCCCAACGTGCGTGTAACCGACCC
>JANMRE010000156.1:0-6544 GCA_031370885.1 Gemmatimonadaceae bacterium | reverse complement strand
AGTCGCTCGATGTGCGCCGATACTTGCGTGACGCCTGCCGCCAACAGCATGGCGGTCGACGCGTTCGCCACCGCGAAGTCGTGATACGAAAGCGTCACCACCTCGAAGCGTCGCGCGTCCGGAACGAAGTCGAACTCGTAGTCGGTGAGGCGCGTGTAGTCGGCTGAGGCGCGCATGCAGGCCCAACCCACATCGAGTGGCTCGATCTGCTCGACCAGATCGCGACGCACATAGACGAAACCCGTGCCCCACGGTCCGAGTTGCCATTTTTGGGCACCACTGGCGAAGATGTCGACAGGCAGGGCATGCAAATCGATAGCGCGCATACCGCACCCCTGAATGCCATCGACAATGAAGAACACGCCGTGGTCGCGACAGACGCTCCCGATGCGCGCCAGGTCGGCAACGAAGCCGTTCGCGAATTGCACCCAGGACACGACAACGGCCACGACATCGGGACGCGCAATCGCAGTGACCAGGGCGTCTTCATCGGGCAGCCCGTCTCGGCGCGGAATGAGATCCAGCGTGATACCGCGTGAACGCAGCGCCTGAAATGGATACACGCAACTGGGAAACTCGCCGTCGAAGGTCAGGATCACCCCCGGCCGCAGAGGCAAGGCGCGGGCCGCCAGATTCAACCCGTACGTCGTGTTTGGCATGAGCGCAATTTCCTCGACGTCGGCGCCCACCAGCTGTGCGAACTGCTGTCGTGCCGTCGCCGCCGCGGCGAGCATCCACTTAAAGGGAATGTGGTGCGGCTGCGCGCGCAGTCGGCTCCATCGATCGGCTTCGGCCACCGCACTCGCTGGCATCGGACCCGTTGATGCAGCGTTCAGGTAGATGGCTGGATCATCGGCCATCCAGCCATATTCGCGCGTGCGCAGCGCGTAGGGATCGAGAGACAATTTTGAACGGCGGTTAGAGGAAACGGCGGTTTGGGTACTTCAACTGCGGTTTGGGTACTTCAATTGCGGTTTGGGTACTTCAACTGCGGTTTGGGCACATCAACCGAGGTGAGGCACCCAACTGCTGTTGAGGTGCAACTGCTGTTGAAGTACCCCAACTGCGGTTGACGTACCCCAACTGCGGTTGAGGTACCCCAACTGCAGTTGTACAACTGCTGTCAAATGATGCGATGGTCACGACCGCCCATCGCGCGCATCGCCTGCACGTACTCGAGTTCCCGAACAACCGGCACCTGGCCGCGCACGAGGCGCGCCATGCCGGCCCACCCGACGATCCCGATGACAAGGCACACAACCGTCAGTGACGGTTGGAATGCCGCCGCCATCGCGATAAGGAACAGCAGCGACGGGAACGCCAACGTCACATCGGCCAAAAGCATGATCACTTCGTCGGTCCAACGCCCCCGATACCCGGCCACCAGTCCCAGCAACACCCCGATCGACAACGAGAGACTCTGTGACGCGAGTCCCACCAGCAGCGAGACGCACGTTCCATACAACAGACGCGCCCACACGTCTCGACCCTGCGCGTCCGTGCCAAGCCAGTGCTGCCCCGACGGAGACTCGAGGGCATGCCGCAGGTCGATGCGCGACGGATCGAATCGCCCAAGCACCGGCGCGGCGACAGCCAACACCACGAACAACAGCACCACGCCTGTCCCGAACCACGCGCGTCGATCGGTGCGCAGGCGGGTAAACGCCGACGGCGGTGCCATACATCAATCTCCCGTCAACGCGTCGGAGGTCGCACGACGCCCGAACTGCATGGCATGCAGACGCGCATAGGGACCGGCCGCCGCCAACAATGACTCATGCGCACCCTCCTCCACCAGTTCACCGTGATCGAAGACGAGAATGCGGTCGGCATGCTGGATGGTTGCCAGACGATGCGCAATCACGAACACGGTGCGTCCCAGCAGCAAGCGATCGATCGCTTCCTGCACGAGCCGTTCGCTTTCCGCATCGAGTGACGACGTGGCTTCGTCAAGAATGAGAATTGGTGGATCGGATAACAGGGCCCGCGCGATGGCCAGTCGCTGCCGCTGGCCACCCGACAACCGGGTGCCCCGCTCACCGAGGTTTGTCGCCCACCCGTCGGGGAGCGCCTGAATGAAGCCCAGCGCATTCGCCGCCTGCGCGGCGGCATCCAGTTGCGCCTGCGTGGCATCGGTTCGACCGAACGCCACGTTGGCCCGGACCGAGTCGTTGAACAGCACCGTGTCCTGACTCACGATGCCGGTCAGGGCCCGCAAACTCTCCAACTGGATCTGTCGCAGGTCCACACCATCCATCGTGATGCGTCCCTGCGTCGGCTCGATGAAACGCGGAATGAGATCGACCAGCGTGGATTTTCCGGCGCCGCTGGCGCCAACGAGCGCCACCACCTCGCCCCGTGCCGCCGTGAATGACACGTCGCGCAACGCGTGATCACCGCCGTCGTATGCAAAGCTTACGCCCTCGAAACGAATGTCCCGGTCGAACACGGGTGCGGTGATCGTTCCGTAGTCGGGTGTCGTCTCGGCCGGCGCATCGAGAATTTCGAAAATGCGTTCCGCGCCAGCCAGTGATTGTTGCGCGGCTGGTGGCACCTGTGAGAGCTGCTTGAGTGGTTGCAGCAGCCGCATCACCCACACCAGAAACACGATCAGCTCCGAGCTGCCGAGCGTTTTTTCTACCAACACCAGTTGCGCGCCGAACCACAAGATCGCCACTGCCGTAAACGTGCCGAGTGTCTCGGTCACCGGCGCGGACAACATCGACAAACGCCCCACGCGCACATAGCCGCGGGCGAAGGCCGCATTCCGCGTGACGAAGCGCCGTTCTTCAACAGGCTCGGCACCGTACGACTTGATGAGGCGCACGCCGCTGACCACTTCCTGCACCAAACTGGTCAGCTCGCCCTGATCATTGCCGAGACGCCGATACCCTCGTCGTAACTTGCGCAACACGGGCTGCAGCGCACCTATGGTGAGCGGAGCCGCCACCAGCGCGGCCACGGTGAGCTGCCACGACAGCACGAGCATCCCTGCCAGGGTCGCCATCACCTGCGCGGCCGACCACATCGAGCGCGTGACCAGTTCGGTCACGACCACTTTGGCGGTGTTCGTGTCATTCAAGATGCGGGAAATCACCTGCCCGACCTTGTGGCCCGTGAACCAGGGGAGCGGTAATCGCAGCAGGTGCGCGTACACCCGGTCGCGCAGATCCCGGACCACGTACTCCTGCAGTTGCACACCAATCTGCCCACTCAGCCAGACCAGCGTATTCTTGACTGTGACGGCCACGAGGATCACGAGGATCACGTTGCGCAGCGAGGCGCGCTGATCTCCGGGGACCATCAGCGCGCCGATGGTCGCTCGCAGTACGTTGCCGATGATGCCCGACACCGGCAGGATATCAGTTTTCTCGAACAGCGCGTTCAGGAACGGGATGAGCAACGTGAACGAAAACACGTCGGCCACTGCGGCCACCGCATTGAGCGCCACCACCCCGATCAGCTTCGCGCGATGGGGACGCACAAATGTCCACAGACGGCTCCACACGAGGCGAGTGGCCACCCGATGCGTTCCCGTGACGTCCGCGCTCACGGTCTGCCTATGGCTTGGGCGTCAACAACGCCACCGGCAGAATGCACTCTTCCGGCGTGACACCGCCGTGCAGGAACGAGCCGCGATACCGCCCCTGATACTCGCGGAGCTTGGTCGGATACACGAAAAATGTGTCCCCGGCCGCCAACAGGGTATTCGTGCCAGGTCCACGATGGGGCAGCCGCAGGTCGTCAGGATTCGTGAACAGCAGTGCGTGCTCGGGACGCTCCGCGCGAAGATCCTCACCGAACTTGTACCGCAGATTCGCGGTGGCGTCCCGCTTGGCGAACACGGTCGTGGGAGTGTTGCAGTGCAACGCGCCGTGGTCGCTCGTAATGACCACCGAA
Source organism: Gemmatimonadaceae bacterium (assembly GCA_031370885.1). GTDB lineage: Bacteria > Gemmatimonadota > Gemmatimonadetes > Gemmatimonadales > Gemmatimonadaceae > Gemmatimonas. Next base: position 2,644 of record JANMRE010000156.1, on the reverse strand, counting down.
ATTTTCCGGCGCGACGCTTCCCGGAGCAGCGACAGCAACGACGAGCGTTCAAACCATTGCTTGGTGAGCGCGCGCAGTGCGATCTCGTCCCGGGCCACTTCGAACAGAATCATGGATTCGCTGCGCCCGTGCGTCAGCAGGTCGACGAAATTGAACACGAACGAATGCAGCCCTTCGCCGGCAATGGCGCCGGGCAGATGCCGTTCCAGATCATCACTGTCGGTGGCCGTCGTGATTTTCTGGTATCGCACCGGCGCGGCAATCTGCAGTTCGGCCAGATGCGCCTGCAGCAGATCTTTTTCGTGCGCGTTCAGCGTCTCGTCGTCGCGTTCCTTCCACCAGTCGGGAAAACGCGCCGCAATCTCGCCCGGGAAGAGGCCGCTGAACAGCGCGTTCCGCGCATACGGAGTGGCCGTGGGCAGAATCGAGTAATAGTGAGTGGTTTCCACGTCGAACAGCGGCGCCAGCAGCGGCTCAAGCACGCGCCACTGATCTTCGCGCAGACAATCGATCACGATGAAAATCGCTTTCCGGTCGCGCGCCAGCACCGGCAACACAAATTCCGTGACCACGTCCACCGAGAGTGGTGGGCGATCGCCCTCGAGTTCGCGCAGCCATCGCGGATACTCGGTTCGCATGAAGGTGGCGAACTCCCGGTGCATGTCGGGATACAGACCGCGCAGCGATTCGTGGAGCCCCAGCTCGCCGGCATCAGCCAGACTCACGTCCCACTGCATGAGTTCCGTGAAACGCTCAATCCAGCCGCGCCAATCTAGGCCGTGATACCGTGCCGCTTCTATGGCGCGAAAGCGCTCCACAAACGCGCGTGCCAGCGCTTGCGACCGGATCAGCGGGCCCTCGAGAATTCGCGTAACCACGGACAGCACCTGTCGTGGCGTGACGGGTTTCACCAGATAGTCGCGCAGATTGGCGCCAATGGCTTCCTTGAGCGTGGCGTCTTCTTCGCTCTTGGTCACCATCACCACCGGCATGGTGGGTGCCAGTTCGTGAATCCCCTTGTACGCGTCCAGACCGCGCGTCCCTGGCATCTGTTCGTCGAGGAGCACCAGATCGTATGGCTTCCGGCGGAGCAGTTCGAGTGCATCGTCGGCATTGGTGGCCACCTCGACGGCATAGCCCTTGTCGCCAAGCAGCAGCCGATGCGGCTCCAGCAGCTCGGCCTCGTCGTCCACCCACAGAATCGTTCGTGCCGGCTGCGCCATGATGGCGAAAGGTACCCGACGCGCAGGGGCACGGTCCAGTTGAGATTGCCGCCGACACGCGTCGGTTATTTGTCGTAGATTCGGCCTGTGATCAACGACCCGCTTCCGTATAGCCTTGAACGGCTGGCCTTTCCATTCCCTGCGCTGGCGGCACTCGCGGGGCGACTTCCGCTGGGCGGCGGACGTGAAGTGGCGCTTGCGTCGCTCCTCATTGCCAGACTCGCGCACGGATTGCGCAGTCCCGATCCGATGTCGGCACCTGATCGCGTCGCGCGAGCAGCGTCGGCCAAGGTCTGGTTGGCCTCGCTGGCGCTGCCCGCCGTGGCGCGTGGCCCGCTGGCGCGCTGCATCGAAGCCACGGCGAATTCGCCACTGCAGGTGGCCGGTGCACTGCGCGGACTGATCGCGGCGGCGACACCGCATCTTGACGTCGCCGCATTGCAGGAGCTCGAGCGCCTCAGTCGGCTGTTGGCCGGTTGACGGCTGCCGACCTGCGCTGATCGTCATCGTCCCGTGTCGCACCACGATATCTCTCCGCTCACGCGCGTGGTGGCGCGTGTCGATCGACTGCGCGAGGGCGACGTCCATCCGGCCATTATTTCTACGGGATTCCCGTCGGTCGATCGGGCACTTGGCGGTGGTATTCGACGCGGCGACCTGATCGTGATGGGTGGCGACGACGGGGTGGGGACGTCGGCGCTCGCCATGGCGATGGCGCTGCGAATTCAGCCGTTGACGCTGTTACTCACCAGCGAGATGCAATCCGAGCGCGCCTACGAGCGGGCACTGGCCATGAGCGCGCGCGTCTCGTTGGAAGCGCTTCGTCTGGGTGTCATCGACGACACGGAGCGCGTCCGACTGGCTGCGGCCGCAGTGGTGGTGCGCGACCGTTCGCCCATTATCGAGACACTCGGCGACGGTGGCATGGAGGCGATCGAACGCGCCGCCGACTCATCGCCGTCGCCGGCGGTGGTTATCGTCGATGGGCTCGAAGCCGCGCTGGCGCGTGACTATTCGCGCTTCCAGCCGCGCGATGAAGCGCTGGCCGGCGCGGTGATTGCCCTCAAACGATTGGCGCTCTCCCGCAATGCCGCCCTGGTGTGTCTGGCGCATTTGCCGGCTCTCGATCGTATGCGACACGACCGGCGTCCGCGGTTGAGCGACTTCGGTGCCTGCGGCGCGGTGGGCACACACGCCGACGTAGTTCTGGGTCTCTATCGCGAGGATTTGTACGACGCCGACATGGGCGTGGCTGGTGCCACGGAATTGCGCCTGCTCAAGAATCGCGATGGTGCGCTGGCGTACGTGGATCTGTTCTTCTACGCCAAGTGGTTGAGGTTTGAGGATGTGGCGGAATCGTAGACTGGTCGGGATTGATGGTCGCCCGTTTGAGAAGGGAGAACGGAGACGGGAGACGGGAG
>JANMRE010000155.1:0-7358 GCA_031370885.1 Gemmatimonadaceae bacterium | reverse complement strand
GCGGCCGCGAGCCGGGCAACCGTCCTCGTGCGGGGTGAGAGTGGAACGGGCAAGGAGTTGATAGCCCGAGCCGTTCACTTCAACTCTGCCGCCGCTGGAGAGCCATTCGTGCCCGTCAATTGTGCCGCACTGCCGACGACGCTGCTCGAGAGTGAACTGTTCGGTCATACGCGCGGCGCGTTCACCGGTGCGGTTGGAGCGCGGCGCGGACGATTCGCGCTTGCGGGAAACGGCACCATTTTCCTCGATGAAATCGGCGACACAACACTGGAGTTTCAATCGAAGCTGCTGCGTGTTCTTCAGGAGCGAGAGTTCTTTCCTGTCGGAGCCGAGCGCGGCGAGCGAACGGAGGCGCGAGTGGTGGCGGCTACCCATCGCCCGCTTGAAGAGCTGGTGGCCGCCGGGAGATTCCGGCAAGACCTCTATTATCGACTTCGCGTCGTGGAGATCGTGCTACCATCGCTGCGCGAGCGCATGGACGACCTACCGCGTCTCGCCGAACACCTGGTGGCGCGCGCCGCAAAGAGCGCGGCGGTCGCGCAACCGATCATCAGCGAAGCAGCACTCGACGCGATCCGCCGCTACTCCTGGCCAGGAAACGTTCGAGAGCTCGAGAACTGTCTGTCGCGCGCGGTGGTCACCGCGACCGGCAATGTGATTCGTGCCGAGCACCTCGGGATCGGCGGGGCTGTTGCAGGTTCGGCACCAAAGCTCCGTTCGATGGACGACCTCGAGCGCGACCATCTCGTGGAGATCCTGCGGGCGACCGGCGGTCATAAGGGACAGGCGGCCGACATCCTTGGGATGTCACGACCACGACTGAATCGCATGCTTCGCAAGCACAAGCTCGAATGACCGGGCGGCTTCCGAGCTTCCCCATTGCGTACTCACTGCGTGCGCGAATTCTGACCCTCGTGCTTGCCGGTGTCGCGTCGCCGCTCGTAATCGTCGCAGCTTGGCTGTTGCAGTCGTCGAGTCGTGCTGCTGAAACGTTGGTTGACGCGCAACTCGAGGCGATGCTGGCCCGCGCGGAAGTCAGCGTCACGCAGCAGTGGAATGATCGGCGATCTGACGTTCGCCTCTTGGCCGAGAACGAACCGATCGCCCGGGCAATCGCCGAACAGGCAGGCGCCAGCGACACACTTCCCACCTATGTGCGTGATGCGTTCGCCAGCGCGCGAGGTCTGAGTCGCGCGGTCTTTCGCGATCGCGCCGGGTTGGTGCGGTGGACACTGTCAACCGGTGCACCCGACGCGATGACAGACGACCGCTCTGCACTCGCGCTTCAACGAACTTCGGCGCTACTCCTGACGGTGCCGATTCGATCGCTCGTCGACTCGGCCCGGATTGGCGACGTGGAAGCGTGGGTACCGACCTCCGCCTTCTTTGTTGGCGCCGATCCGAACGGCGGCTGGCCAGTGGACGCATCGCTCGCCGTTTACGAGCGTGCATCGGGCCGATGGATCTCTCCAAGGGCGTCTCCACTGGTCGCCCTCGATAGCAGCACCTTCCAGTGGGAGTCCGCGACGTGGATCGCGCGACGGCGCTCGCTGGTTGCGCCCCCGATCGATCTGGTAGCGAGTGCGCCGCTCGATCCCGTCTCCGCGCCTTTCCAACGTGCTGCCCGATTCGGCGCGGCGGCGCTTGCCTTGGTCGTTGCGGGTGTCGTCGGGTTGGCCACGGTGGGATCGAAGCGGCTTACGCACTCCCTCACCCGCCTCGCGTCGGTCGCCGATGCGGTATCCAAAGGGGACCTCAATCCGGTCGCGACTGTCGAGTCGAAGGATGAAGTGGGTCGCGTGGCATATGCGTTCAACAGGATGTTGGCAAGCATGCGCCGCATGATGACTGAACGCGCGCAGCAGGAGGCGATGGCCGCTGTCGGCGAGCTCGCGGCGACGATCGCGCACCAGGTGCGCACCCCCCTGACGGCCATGAAGCTCGATCTTCAACGCGCCGACGAAGCGCTACCGGTCGACGGACCGCTGGCGCAATCGCTCGTGCGCGGAGCGCTTGGCGAAGTGCAGCGACTTGATGCCGCGGTCACCGCGTCCCTGCGTATCGCGCGAAGCGGCAGCGGCGCGTTCGCTGCGCTTGATCTCCACGACACCATTCGCAATGCATGCCGCATGATCGAGCCGCGGGCGCTTGAGCGCGGAGTGCGTATTGTGATGAACGAACGCCTCGCCACGCCGCGCATTGTCATCGGTGACTCCGCGGCACTGGTGCAGATGTTGGTCAATGTCATCGGTAACGCGGCCGATGCCGCCATCTCAACCGTGCAACTGGACACCCAGGCGCAGGACGACGGGAGCACCGATGTGTGCGTGCACGACGACGGGCCCGGAATCGCCTCGGATCTGATGGGAAAAGTCGGCGAGCCGTTCTTCTCCACTAAGCCGGGCGGAACTGGTCTCGGTCTCGCGATTGCGCGGCGCGTTGCCACGGCGCACGGCGGGCGGTTGGCAATTGAGAGCGGACCAGGCGAGGGCACCACGGTGCGAATGCTTCTCCGCGCCTGACTGCAACCGCGTGATGTCTGCCGCTCGTTCGGCTACTCACTGTTCTGTCGCGCATTTCGCATGCGAATCGCAGAGAACACCAAGGTTGACGCGACAACGGCGTCATGAAGTCGCCCGATGGCGGGCGGTTTCATCCTCGCGGCTGGGCACGAGCGGACGAACCGGCTCCTCGTCGTCCTCAATTCGTAGGCACCGCCAGCCCACGAGGGGGCGCTCAGCGATGACGCCAAGCCGAGGGCCGCGGCGACGGCGCTCCGGGATTCCCTTGACCAGCCGCGCGGCATGACATTGATTATTATCACTAGTGACTAAAGGGAATCCCATGAACGCAAAGTTTCACGATGTACTGGCGGCGGCGGCCCGCCTACAGCAGGTAGTACCCGACGCGGTGCTCGTGGGCGGGACGGCGGCGGCACACCACGCCGGGCACCGAATCTCGTTCGACGACGACCACGTCCTCACGGACCTACAACACCGGTTCGAGGCAGTGCTGCGGGCACTCGAAGAAACGACCGGGTGGGTGACGTCAAGAGTTCGGCCGCAGGTGCTCATACTCGGCAGTCTGAACGGTATCGAGACTGGTATTCGCCAGCTCATTCGGCGTCGACCGTTGGAGACCGAGGTCGTCTTAGTCGGCGGACGTTCGCTACAGGTGCCAACCATTGGCGAAATTTTTCGCATAAAGGGGTGGCTGGTGCTGCGCAGAAACGCGGTCCGTGACTACCTCGATGTGGTCGCGCTCGCTGATCGACTTGGCGCGCGCCGATCGGCCGAGCTGGTGCTGAGTCTTGACGAGTACTACGAGGATCAGATCGGTGCGGACGGGCTTCGCATTTCGACACAACTCATCAAGCAGCTCGCTGAGCCTGCACCCTATGACTTGTCGATGGTCGAGCTGGCCCGCTATCGCGAACTTGACCAGCGCTGGCGAGACTGGCCGACGGTTGTCACTGCTGCACGCGCGCTCGCGTCGGATACGCTCGATCTCATCTCGGAGCGAGCCTGACATGCACTTTCGTCACCTCGACTACCCCGCGTCTCTGGCCATCGTCGAGTTTGGTCCGGCGGCGCTCGATGACCTACTCGATCGCGGAGATCTCGAAGCTTGGCGGCCGATTGCTCGCGAAATCGCTCGTGATCCATTTGGCGATCTCGCTGCAACTGTGCTTCGGTTGTGTGATGCGCATCCGATGTACGGGACGTGCGCGTTGTGGCGTCACTGGATTCATCGGCGTCGTCATGCGACAGACCAACACGCCCAGTCGACCATGACGCTTGCGCAGCTTCGCGCACGCAGCAGGATGACGCAAAGTCAGGTAGGAGCGAGGCTCGGCATTTCGCAGGCCGACGTCTCCAAGCTTGAGCGTCGACGCGATGTGCGACTGTCGACGCTTCAAGAATACGCGCGAGCGCTTGGTGCCACGCTGAGAGTCGTCATGGACTGGCCGGATCAGCCTGACGTCGCGGTGCGAATGCCGAGTGCACCAACTATCGACCAATCCAGCGACTGAACTTCATGAACCACGGAGGTGTCGTCGCTAACCCTAACCGTAGGCTAACCGCTGCGAAGGCGGCCAGGTGACAGTGTCGTCCACTCGCGAGAGATCGACGACAAGTCAGGAGCCAAGGCACAGCTTGTCGCTCAGATCATAAGCGCTTACGCTCCATCATGCCCACTACCATGACCACGGCTGAGGCGGGTCGCCTCGGCGGACTGCGCAGCAAGCGTCATCTCAGTGCCGAAAGTGCACGTGCCATGGTGTGCGTCCGTGAAGCCCGCAAGTTATTCCGCACCCACTACCTCACCTGTTTCTGGTGGGCGCGGCCAGACCTGAAGATCCGCACCGAAGACGTCGCCTGGGTGGCTGACGGCCTTCGCAAACACGGAGGGCGCGAGGAGTGGCGCGCCGCCGCAAAACTTGAACGGATGCTGATGCCGCCGTCCCCTTGACCCTCGCCGAGGCGCCATGCCGCTGACTGCATTCCAGGCCGCCTTACTCGCGCTGTTGGCGCCCCAGCGCTCGGAGGTTTCGTATCTCGCGGGCGGCGCCGCGCTGCATATCGGCCCGGCGGGTGAGCGCTTCAGCGATGATCTGGATTTTTTTCACAACGCAGCCGACGCGGCAAATCAGACGTTCGCCGCCGATGCCATCGCGTTGCGCGCCGTCGGCTACGAGATCAACACCATCGCCGAACATCGCGGTTTTGTGAGCGCGGTGGTGCGTCGCGATGGAGAATCCACGATCCTGGACTGGGCGCATGAATCGGCGTGGCGCTTCCTCCCGCTCATTGCCATTGGCGGTGGCGGTGTGATGCTCCATCCAATCGACCTCGCAATCAACAAGCTGGTGGCGCTCGCGAACCGTCGAGAGCCACGCGATCTGGTCGACGCGATCTTCGCGGATACACACATCCTACCGTTTTCAGCGTTGGTGTGGGCCGTAGTCGAGAAGAATCCCGGGCTCAATCCAGCGTCGTCCCTCGAGCAGTTCCGCCGCCGCACCTTGACGCCTGAAGACGCCGCATATCTCCGCTTCACGGGCGCCTACAGCGTCGAGGACGCCGCGCAACATTTTCGACACATGGTCTCCGCCGCAGATGCGTTCATCGCGGCAAACACGCGTCGTGAGCCCGGCGCGCTCCTCCAAGATCGTCGCTCGGGATCCTTCTTCCTGCCGCAGTCTGAGGACGACTGGGCCCACACGCGCGAGCACCGCGGCGCACTGGGTGGGGTCATCGCCCAACCGGCGGACATGCAAATCGGCTAGCCCATTTAGCGATCATTTAGCGATTGTTTCGCATGGTGGACATTGGTCGGCCGCCGAGCAGCAGAGTCTACCCCTTCCCGATCACGCCGACGATGACCGCACGAACCGACCGCCTCAATACCACCTCACCCCAGGCGTGGCCTCGCAACGCGAGTACATGAGCGACGTGCGCCGCGACGCCCAAACCAAGATCCCGGCGTCGTTCTTCATTCCGTCGGTGAGTTTGGCGTTGACGCCGGACCTGGCCGCTACGATCAAGAAGGGCGGCCGGCACGAATTCGGTGTGCATGGCTGGATCCATGAACTCAACACCACACTCCCCGATTCCGCAGAACGTGCCTTGCTCACCAAGGCCGTGGCCGAACTGACCCAGATCACCGGTGTGAAACCCACGGGCTACCGCGCGCCGAGTTGGACCTTCAGTCCCAACACGCTCACCATCCTGCGTGACGGGAATGGTCGAACTCCCCGTGGAGTGGATCCTCGACGATGCGCCACTGTTCGACCCGCGCGGTCAGAGCTACATGAACCCTCGCGACGTCGCGCGCGCGTGGATGGACGAGTTCGATAAGGCGTACGAGGAACGGGGCATGTTCATCCTCACGCTGCATCCGCACATTTCGGGGCACCGTTCGCGCATCATCGCGCTCGAGCTACTCATCGCGCACATCAAGACACGGAGCACCGGCACCCTGAGCCGCTCGAACGTGCGCACCAGGGTTTGACGAAGGTCTCCAGATGGCTAGATTGATAGCTAGCTAGTTCCCACCCCCCGGCGCCCACCGCGCGAACGCGACCAGGACCGGGAAACAAGTGGAAGAAACGGAAAGGATCGCCGCTTCATCGCCAAGGAGAGAATCATGACGACCCGCAAGTCCGGGCGCTGGGCGCTTCAGGATGCGAAGAATCGGCTGAGCGAAGTGGTCGACGCCGCCTTGCGTGGACAGCCACAGGTTGTCACGAGGCGGGGCGTGGAAACGGCCGTCATCATCTCGCACGACGCATACGCCCGCCTGGCCGCCGTGCGGAGCGATCAGCGGCCTTCGCTTGTCGAATACCTGCTGGATGGCCCAGCGGTGGAGGATGGGGAGGCGTTCGAGCGCATCAAGCTGCGGCCTCGCACCCGAGCCTAGTCTCCCGTGGCGAGCACCCGGTTTCTCATCGATACAAATGTCATCTCCGAGCTCCGGAAGACGCGCCGAAGCCCGGCGGTCGTCGAATGGATTGCCAGTGTTCAGGCGGAGCAACTGCACATCAGCGTCATCACGATCGGGGAGATCACGAAAGGCATCGCAAGGCAGCGGCGAACGGCAAGAGGCATCGCCGCAGCTGATGATCTTCAATCGTGGCTCGAAGGGTTGCTGCTGACGTACGCCGATAGAATCATCCCGGTGGACATCCCGATCGCCGCTCGATGGGGCAGGCTTTGCGATCAGCATCCGCAACTCGCGCCGGACATGCTCCTCGCCGCCACTGCGCTCGATCGAGGCCTGACGGTGGCAACGCGAAACACCGAACACTTTGCAGTCACGAAAGTGCCGGTGTTTAATCCATTCGGGTAGGGGGAGAGCCGCTATCGCGCCTCGTTCGGTTCCTTGCGGCATCCCGGAGCCTCCGATGCCGCTGTACCACGCTACGTTCCCGGCATGCCAATCATCTCCAATGTCTGTCGCCCGCCCGCTGCTCGCGTCGCTGGCACTGGCCGCCTGCTTCGGGGCCCCTCTCGAAGCGCAGGCGCTCGCCGAGCACGCGCGCACCCGATGGGAACGCCTTTGCCAGATTCGTCGCGATCAGTTTGATCTCATTCTTCCCTCGGCATTGCGCGATCACGGTGTCGACATGTGGATCGTGATGCAGAAGGAAAACCAGTTCGATCCCATGTATGAGGACCTGGGTCGAGGCTATGTCAGCAGCGTTGGCTGCTGGATCTTCACCGATCGTGGTGGCGACCGCATCGAACGCGCCGCTATCGGTGTGTCAGGCTACCAGCTCGACAAATGCGGCTACGACCTCGTGCGGGGCTTTGCACCACTCAAGCCCTTTGTCGCCGAGCGCAATCCCAAACGGA
>JANMRE010000131.1:0-12649 GCA_031370885.1 Gemmatimonadaceae bacterium | reverse complement strand
GACGGTACGCCTCCGCCGTGTGGCGTGCGGCGGGTCGTGGCCCGCGCTGCGGTGAAGGTGCCCTCAGCGTCCGACCGGGCGCGGCGCTTTCTCCTGCTGCCATTTCGCAACGTCACGCGCCAGAGCGCGCAGGAGTGGCTCGTTGAGGGTTCAACCACAATGCTGTCGGACGCGCTGGGCCGTTGGCAGGGCATCACTGTGGTTTCTGACGAAAGGCTCTATCCGGCGCTCAAGCGAGCGGGAATCGCGCCCGGATCGTTAATCGAAACAGCCAACGTACGGCGCGTTTGCGAGGGCCTGAGGCCGCGACGGTCGCGCGTATCCGTGGGGCGCGTCGTTCGATCCCGCCGCCGCCAACACTGCTGCGTCAGGACGTCACGCGACCGTTGCTGTTGGCAGCTTTCCACGTGGCGCGACGTCGGCAGGAGTTCATAATCTGATCGGCAATGTGTGGGAGTGGACGCGTTCACCGATGCAGAGCTACCCGGGTGGCGCACCGATGCCAGACTCGCTCAAGCGCTATTACGTGATACGTGGCGGTGCGCACAACTCGGCCACAGCGATTGCGACAGCGTGGTTTCGCGGTTACAACCGCCCCGCGACCTCGCGGGATGATCTCCAATTCACTGGGTTTCGCTGTGTGATGCCGGCGCGCTGACTGACCGCGTGGGTTGAAGGCAGGAGTCGGGCGCCACGCCGTTTCACTACGGCGTGCGCGGGGCGTGCTCCCAGTGAAAGCGCGAGCCACTTGGGTCGAGCCCCGGCACCAGGGCACTGCGCGCGATCGTGGTGGTGATGCTCACGTCGCGCCCGCGTTCGGCCAGCGACCGTGCGGTCACGAGGTCGGCGACCGCCGCCACCTCTCGCTCGGCGCTCGACAGGCCCACCACTCCGGCCTTTGGCACGGTGATCAATTTCCAGCTCGCTGAGCGATCGACCGTTCGCTGCAAGCGTCCGTCTGCCGCGCGCACGAAGGCCACATCGCCGCCAAGCACTTCACGACCGGTGCGCGTGGACAATGGAATCACCCACCCCTCGACGGTGCCATCGCTCTGTGGCAATGGCACCACTGTGAATGGCCGCGCCAGTCGCCGCCACGCGGGTGACACGTCGCGCGTGATGTCGCGCACGAGTCGGGCGACGAGGGCAACCCGCGTGGTGTCGATCGCGCCGGTGTAGCGCGGGCGCGCGCCGTCGAGCCGAATCATGATGAGTCGGCGGGCGCGAGAATAGCCGGTGTCGATATCGAACACCCCTGCCAACGGCACGCCATCGGCGTTGCGCTCGCAGTACACATTGCGCGGCGCCGAGGCCGGTGCGCCAAAGCTGCCGTTGGCGCGAAGTCGTGGTACGGTGGACGCGCATTGCATCTGGAACACCGCGGCCCGCGCGCGTGCATCGGCGGCAGCGAAAGTCACGCCGAATCCCGTGGACATCCCGTTTGCAGGCGGTATGGGAGTGGTATCGGGAGCAAGCACGCCTACGGGACGCACACTCTCGTGGGTGGCTTTCCCTTGGCTGGACGCGCAGCCCTGCGCAACACCGACCATCAACACCATACACACGCCAACTCGCATCATGATGGCCTCAGCACAATGCCGCGGCCGGTGCCGCGACGCTCGCCGTGATGGAGCGCCACGGTGCCGTTCACTACCACCGCCGCAATGCCTGCCGGGTATTGAAACGGGGCTTCGTACGTGGCACGATCAGCCACCGTGTCGGCGTCGAACACCACCACGTCGGCGGGCAATCCCACGGCCAGTCGGCCGCGATCGCGCAGCCCCACGCGTGATGCCGGCAACGCCGACATCTTGTGAATCGCCTGAGCCAGTGTGAGGGCCTTGCGTTCGCGCACGTAGCGTCCAAGCACACGGGCAAAAGTGCCCAACCCACGCGGATGCGGACTGCCTTTGCGTGTTGGGCCGTCGATGGCAAACCCGCCGCCGTCGCTGCACACCATGCCCTGCGGATGGGCCAGAATACGATCGATGTTGTCTTCACTCATGGCAAATCCTACCATGCCGACGTTGCCGCTGCTGCGACGCAGCAGAGCGACACACAGCTCGTACGGATCGGCCGACAGCGAGATCGCGTACGCGCCCAAGCGCTTGCCCTCGGCGGCACGATCTTCGGTGGCGCGCACCGATGTGATGTGCACGTTTTCCCAGCCACCGATGAGCTCTACCTTGGCCAACGTGGCCGCCTTCACGCGCGGGGCCACTGTTGGATCGGATAAACGCGCCAGAAATGCGTCGGTCCCGCCATCACGACTCCACACCGGGAAGAGGTTGGTCAATCCAGTGGAATAGGCGGTGTACGGATACCGATCGAAGGCCACGTCCAGTCCGTCGCGTTGGGCGTTCGCCACGCGTGCAAAGGCCTCGTCAAGCTTGTTCCAGTTGCGCGGACCCTGAGTTTTGAGATGCGAGATCTGCAGCGGACAGCGCGCACCGCGGGCGACGGCAATGGATTCGTCGATCGACTCCAACAGCCGATCATCCTCGTTGCGCATATGCGTGGCGTACGGCAGGCCACGCGCGGCGAGCGGGCGACACAACGCAATGAGTTCGTCCAGCGACGCGAAGGCACCGGGCGTGTACTCAAGCCCCGATGACGCGCCACACGCGCCGGCGGCCAGTGCGCGGTCTACCAGCGCGGTCATGCGTTCCAGCTCTGCGCCCGTAGCCGGACGGTCGTCCTGCCCAACCACGCGACCACGCACACTGCCCAGTCCAATCATGGCCGCGACGTTCACCGCCGGTGTGAGCGCGGCCACCGATGCGAGGTACGCCGCGAAACTGTCAGGCCCATCGACGCCACGCGAACTGCCATCCTGACCGCCGACGATTGTCGTCACGCCTTGCCGGATCACCGACTCGGCACGGGGATCGTCGCCCAGCGAGCTTTCGGCGTGCGAATGAATGTCAATGAATCCCGGGGCCACCACGAGCCCCCGGGCATCGATCTCCTCAACGCCGCCGTCGTTGACTCGTGCGGCGATCGCGACGATGCGCCCATTGGCAATCGCCAGATCGCGAATGACGCCCGCCGAACCCGTTCCGTCGAACAGCGTGCCACCGCGCAGCACGATGTCGTGATCGGCGCGCAGTCTTCGCCATGCCGGTGCGCCAGCAACCGCCAACAGCGAGGTGGCGCTGGTGCTCAGAAATTCGCGTCGTGTGGTGGGCACTGGTGGCGGGCCGCAGAAGGGTTTGACGTGGAGAATCTACTCACGACGGTGGTGCAGTGACGGTCGCCGCCCTTAACAAGGTACGGTTCGTCGCGTCATCTTACGGGTTCACGTGGAGGTTTCGTGCCGCTCTGTATCCCGTCCATCCTGCGCCATTCCGAATGATCGTGCAACAGGCGACCGTCACCCTCCTGCGCCGGGCCCTCCTGTACATAATGGTGGTCGGCAGCGTGGGGACTATCGTTGAGTTGCTGCTGCTCAAGCACACCGACGGCGTGTGGCAGGTTGTTCCGTTGGTCCTGAACGGGGTCTTATTGCTGGTGCTGGTCTGGTACGGTGTTGCGCGCAGTGCCGCCGCCATTCGTGCGCTGCAGGTGATTTTGGTGTTGTGCTTCGCCAGCAGCGGAGTTGGGCTGGTGCAGCACTTTCGTGGCAATCTGGTGTATTCACACGAGTCCAACCCGTCGTTGTCGGGCCGAGAGCTGTACGTTGAAGCGCTCATGGGCTCGACGCCCACACTCGCGCCAGGAATGATGGCGCAACTGGCCCTTATCGGGCTTGCGTTCGCATTTCGCCACCCCAGTCTTCGCGGGCCCCTCCGCGACGACGATGTTCCTTTGCCGAGGGTTGATGAATGAAGTCTTTCCGAGATACGCGCGTCCAGTGGGTCGCGCTGTGCGCGTTGTCGTTGACTATCGCCTTGCCGCTGTCGGCGCAGTTGGGAAAACAGCGGGGCCTGGTGGAACCGAACGTGGCGTCCGACAGCACCATGATGGCGCTTCCACACATGAACGCCGCATTGGTGAAGGTGCTCAAGGAGGCCAGACCAATCCTGAGCATTGTGGCGCTGGACAGCATTCTCACATCGAAGGCACTCAGCAAGACGCAGCGCAACGAAGTCTATGCGACGTTGTTTGTGCACATCGATCTCAACCGCGGCTCGGATGCGGAGTTTCTGCTCATTCCCGGCGTTGACGCGAAGAAGGTAACCGTGCTCAAGTCGCAACGTCCGTGGAGCTCGTTCGAGCAGTTTCAGACCGCGGTCGCCAAGGCTACCAGTGCCGCCGAGGCAACGCGACTGGAGCAATACCTCTTTATTCCTGTCGAGCTGAACACCTTTACCGAGCCGATCATGGATTCCTTTGCCAGCATCGGCGTGGGCACGCGTCAGTGGAAGCGTGAGTTCACCGAATACCGTCCGTGGACGTCGATGGAGCAATTCGATCGGGAGATCTCCAAGTATCTGCGGAGTCGTCCGACCGAATTGAAGCGACTGGCGCGGTATGTGATTATCAAGTAGGGCGGCGGGTGGGCTCCGGTCTCCCTTCTCACTTAGAACGCCACCATGCGGGTGACCTTGATTGCTACCGATCGCTCATTGCGGACATGCGTTAGGGTATTCTGTCGCTCAGTGTACACCAGATACACGTCGCTGAGCGGCGAATAGCGCCACGCCAGGCGCGCGTTGGTTACAAAGCTCTTGCTTTGCGTGTTGTACTGTACAAACGTGCTGCCGAACAGTGTCGTGGATCGTGCATACTTGATGCGCAGTCCGGCCAGATCGGCGGCAAAGTCGCCGCTCTTCAACGACACGTCGTTGTGTTGATAGCTCCCTTCAACGCTGATGTCGTAGCGTGGGCGCCAGGTGAGCCCGCCACCCAGTGCCTGCGTGGCGCCGTCATAGTAGTCGCCCACCTTTGCGGTGGCGCTGCCGTACACCGGGTATCGTTGCGTGGTGGTGTAGGTCAGTCGTGCATCGCGATAGGAATAGCGACCTGCGGGAATGGAGCGCCCCGCGAATGGCGTGAAGGGCGCATCGAGTCGATCAAACCAGTCATTCACCTCGAGCTTCAGCTCTCCGTCGGGCTTGAAAAATACATCCAGCCCGGCGGTCATCTGATGTGACTGCGTGGCGCCGTTGAAGTCGGCGTAGTAGTCGGCCTCCACATACGGGTTGAGCTCCTGGATGCCGTGCATTCGCGGCCGCGCGTGCACTCCAATGGTCGCGTAGTTTTGCTGAAAGCCGCGTCGGCGCGCAAACCCGATCCCCGGGTCGAAGTTGGCCGACACCCGCTTGTGCATGACGGAGGTATTCCAGAAGCGATCGCGATAGGCAACGGACAGGCGCCCGGCCGAGCCGTCGGACGCGGTCTTGTCGGCGTTGCTGGTGGCGGCGTAGCTGTTGATGATCAGATTGTCGCGCGGTCGGATG
This sequence comes from Gemmatimonadaceae bacterium, assembly GCA_031370885.1. Lineage (GTDB taxonomy): Bacteria > Gemmatimonadota > Gemmatimonadetes > Gemmatimonadales > Gemmatimonadaceae > Gemmatimonas. The sequence continues at coordinate 7,247 of JANMRE010000131.1, read as the reverse complement.
TTCGCGTCCACTCCGTACGACCGGTTGAACGACGTGGCGCTGTCGGTCGCCTGGCGATTCGAGAACAGGAAGCCCACATCGGAGTTGCCGAACAGGTTGCGTCGCACCCGACCGACGGCAAAGTTTTCGGCCGGTGTGGACCGGGCCCGCTGGGTCTGCATGTCCAGCATGCCCACCTCCCACCCTTTCACGCGGCCGGTCAGGCGCCCGCCCCCCACAATGGGTATCGGCAATCCGTCGGCGGTGAGTCCGATCTGTCTTGAGTTGAACAGCGTGAAGTCGCTGAGTGCCGCACCCATTCGATAGTTGCGTTCGACCACATCGCCCAACGTGAATGAGCCGGAGTTTTCAACGAAAAACTCCCGGCGCTCGGGAAACAGCACACCAAATCGCGTCAGGTTCACGATCTGCTGATCGACTTCGACCTGCGAGAAGTCCGTATGGTACGTGAGGTCGAGTGTGAGCGATGGCGTCACGCCGTACTTGACGTCGCCGCCGATGGCACCGTTGCTGCCCAGCGATGGTCCGGGAACCTGTGCGCCAACCGAATTGGACGCGAGCGCATAGGGTTTGATCTGCAGGTTGCGTCCCTGCCTGAGTCCCGACAGCCCTTCGATTGTTCCCGCCTTGGACATGCGGTGCAGCCGATATTGCCGTTCCAGCGGCGCCCAGTACGACGTTTCGTTCACGCGACGCACGCGGCGTATGAAGTTGATGCCCCAGGTTTGCGGATCGCGGTGCGCGTTGAAGCGCAGTGTCTTGAGCGGAATTTGCATCTCGACTGTCCAACTCGAATCCTGCCGTGTGGTCTTGACCGTATGAATGCCGTCCCACGCCTCCACGATGTTGCGTGAATCGTTGAATGTCTGTTCGTCGCGCACCGCTCCCTTGGGATTCACGATGAACAGAAACGCATTGCGGCGATCGTGAAACGTGTCCAGCACGAGTCCGAAGATGTCGCTGTTGGTGGAGACGAAGTCGCGCTCCAAACCGACCGTGATGGCCTTGTCGGGCGCCGGATCGTAGTTGATCGCGCCGACGTACAGGTTGTCCTGATCGTACAGCACGCGCACGTCGGTCCGGAACGTTGCCGGGAAGCCGGTTTCCGGCAGTTGCTGCACGAAGTTGGACAGGACCGAGGCCAACTTCCACTCGGGTTCGTCGAGCCTGCCATCCACCACGATGGCGCGCGTGGTGCGCGTGGCGTGCATCACCGGACGGGCCACGGTCTCTGGATTCACGGCGGAGGGCCCGGCGTTTGGAGGCGCCCCCTGCGCGGAGGCTACGCGCCCACAGATGATCAGCAAGGGAACGAGTCGGATTGAGCGAAGGGCCATGCGAGCAATACGCATCGGCCACGGTACTCGCTGGACGGACGACACAGCGCCTGACAGACACGCTTGGCCGTCGCGAGCGCGGTTTCTTGACTTCTCCGTGAACAACGGACATCTCTCGTGCAGGGTGTGCCAGTCGCTCGCCCTGCGCCGGCGCCGAGCCGGGATGTGATCTCTGAGAGATGCAATGTCAAAAACCATTTGTGCGCCGTTGGCGCGGCGTGGACTGCCTGTCCTTGCGCTGATCGCCGCCCTATCCATCGCGTGGGCCTGTGCCAGCGAGGCGGCACCTGATCCTCTCGCGGATCGAAAAGGGGGCGCGCTGCCGATCGAAACGCTCACGGTCGCCTTCGCACCGGCCGTTCCAGCACCGCTCACTCGGCGATCACCCGCGAAAGTCATTGTCAATCTCGAGACACGTGAAGTGCGAAAGCGCCTCGCTGATGGTGTCGAGTACACGTTCTGGACGTTTGGCGGTACGGTTCCCGGGCCGATGCTGCGGGTGCGCTCGGGCGACGAGGTGGAGTTTCATCTCAACAATCATCCGTCCAGCAAGATGCCGCACAACATCGACTTGCATGCGGTGACCGGACCCGGCGGCGGTGCGGCGTCGACGTTCACGGCACCAGGTCACAGCTCGCAATTCACGTTCGCGGCGCTCAATCCAGGACTTTATCTCTACCACTGCGCCACCGCGCCTGTTGGCATGCACATCGCGAACGGCATGTATGGATTGATTCTCGTTGAGCCGAAAGAAGGCTTGTCGGTGGTCGACCGCGAGTTTTACGTGGTGCAAAGCGAGTTTTACACGACGGGGCGATATGGCGAGTCGGGGTTGCAGTCGTTCGCCATGGACAAGGCGTTGCACGAAGACCCGGAGTATGTGGTGTTCAACGGGTCTGTCGGCGCACTGGTGGGAGACCACGCGCTCAAGGCCAAGGTGGGCGAAACGGTGCGCATTTTCGTCGGCAATGGCGGGCCTAATCTCATCTCAAGTTTTCACGTGATCGGCGAGATTTTCGACGAAGTGCACACGGAGGGCGGCTCACTGGCAAACCAGCGGAATGTGCAAACCACACTCGTTCCAGCGGGGGGTGCGGCGATTGTGGACTTGAAGCTTGAGGTGCCCGGGACATTCATTCTCGTGGATCATGCGATCTTTCGCGCCGTGAACAAGGGTGCGCTCGGAATGCTTATGGTGGAGGGAGCGGAGAACAAGACCATCTACTCCGGCAAGCAGTTGGACGCGGTCTATCTCCCGGAGGGTGGCGCCGTGCAGGCGGTCGCGCCGGAGATTGCGGTCGCCCCCGAGCGAGAGCTGCCCCGCGACGAACTGATCGCGCGCGGCAAGCAGGTGTTCACCGCCAACTGCGTGGCCTGCCATCAGCTGACCGGTCAGGGTATTCCCGGCGCATTCCCTCCGCTGGCTGGCAGTGACTTTCTGATGGCGAACACGGAACGCGCCATCACGGTGGTGATGCACGGGTTGTCCGGCGCCATCACGGTGAACGGCAAGGCGTACAATGGCGTGATGCCCAGCCTACAGCTGTCGAACGGAGACATTGCGGCGGTGCTGTCGTATGTGCGCACGAACTTTGGCAACAAGGCCGCCGACATCGTGAGGCTGGGCGACGTGCGCCGCGTGCGCGCCGCCGGCCCAGCCATGCACTAGTCGTTGCGGAAACCGCGTGAAGGCCAACCGCCTGTCGGCCATCACGGCACCGGTCGATTCATCGTTTTGATTTCGTACTCTTTTGGCGGCTCCGAACCCAGCAGGTACTTTACGAAATAATCCCAGCGACGACGCATCATGTAATTGGACATAGTGCCGTAGCCATGCGCCTGATTGGGCAGCATCAGCAGATCGAAGTCCTTGTTGGCCTTGATCAGCGCGTCGGCCACCAACAGGGTGTTGTAGGGCGGCACATTGTTGTCCATCGTGCCGTGCGCCAGCAGCAAACGCCCCTTCAGATTCCTGGCAAACGTCTGATTGGCCTCGATGTCGTAGCTGTCAGTGCCGTCGGGCAGCTTCTCCAACAATCCCTGATAGCGCTCGCCCCAATCGTCTTCATACTGGCGCTGATCGTGATTGCCCGACTCGGCGATGCCCACCTTGAAGAAGTCCGGGAAGCGGAACATGGCATCGGCGGTAATGAACCCGCCGCCGGAATGTCCCCACATTGCCGCTTGGTCGATGTCGATGCCGGGAAACTGTTTTGCCAGGTCCTTCATGCCCGCCACTTGATCGGGCACCGTGTTGTCGCGCCCCATGCGGCCGTAGTACGCATCATGGAATGGCTTCGAGCGCCCGGGTGTACCGCGACCATCGATGGACACCACAATGAATCCCAATTCCGCCAGTGCTTGCTTGTCGCCACGCGCCGCAGTAAATCCGCGCGAGCCCACACTGCCGCTTTGTGGTCCTGGATACGCGTTGTTGATGATTGGATATTTCTTTGCCGGATCGAAATTCGATGGACGAAACATCATGCCGTACAGGTCGGTGGTGCCGTCGGCCGCTTTCACCTTGATGGGAATGGGCGGCTTCCATCCCGTGGCCAGCAATCGCGTGATGTCCGCCTTTTCCAGCGGCATCACGAGCTTGCCGTTCGCGTCGCGCAGCGTAACGACCGATGGCACATCGGGCGACGAATAGCTGTCAATCACATACCGACCGCTGGGCGAGAGCTGCATGCTGTGATCGCCCACGTCGGGCGTGAGCGACACCTGCGTCTTGCCATCGAGACCAATCCTGTAGAAATGCGCGAAGTATGGGTCCTGTCCCTTCTCGCGACCGTTCGCCGCGTACCAGAGAGTGCGCGTTTTCTCATCGATGCGCGCTATCTGCGTGACCGGTCCTTCACCACTGGTGATCTTGCTCTTGAGCGTCCCCGTGGTGAGGTCGTACAGATAGAGCTGACCCCAATCATCGCGCTGAGAATACCACAGGATTTCGTTGGTGGGCCATAACACACGCCACCCGGTGCGCGCCTCGAAATGCGTGGGCACCGTTTCGTCGAACAACGTGCGCACCACACCCGTGGCGGCATTGGCAACACGGAATGTCGCACTCTTGTGATCGCGCGACGTGGACACGAAGGCCAACGTGGATCCGTCCGGGCTCCAGTTGTAGTCAGCCATGGTGATGTTGTCGCCTATCGTGCCGCGATGAAAATCGGGTGGTGTCTGCAACCGCACCACCGTGCCCGCGTCGACGTCGATGACCACGCGGGTGAGCATTGCCACCACGCTGTCGCCTGGCAGGGGATACTTCCACGACTTCAGCACCGGATGTCCGACCTTCATCTCGACGAGAAACATGTCGCCGACCTTGCGTTCGTCCTGTTGCTGTGTAGCGATCTTTTTCGAATCGGGTGACCAGAGCACCATCGCGCGATCACTGCCGGCCCACCCGGCGTTATCCGTTGCATAGCCGAAGTTCGTTACGCCGTCGGTGGTGAGCCGCTTTTCCTGACCGGTGGCCACATCGCGCACCCACAGATTCCAGTCGCGAATAAACGCAGCGCGCTTGCCATCCGGCGACGTCACAGCGTTGCCTGCCCCGCCGCCACGACCTCCACCACCACCGCCGCGACCGCCACGTCCGCCGCCTGCGGAATCGAGAGTGGCCGGAACACCGGGACAATTGCTGCGCGTAGCATCACACACCAAGCGCGTTTTTTTGGCCGGATCGACGAGGATGACCTGCGGACCAGAGGCGCCCGTTGTGCGATACCAGAATCGATCGTCGGGCAACCAGGTGGCAGTGACCGTGCCACCCACCACCAATCCGGCGAGACTTGGCGCCAATTGGCCTGCCGCGCGATCGTAGTCGGCCGAGGTGACAACGCGCGTTGCTTGTTGCGAGGCGAGTGGAGTGGTTGCGACGGACGCAAGCACGACCACGTTGGTCGCGAGCGAACGGAGGAATCGTGTCATAAGGTTCTCGGGAATGCCAACGAATGTGTCGGCGAGACGCGTAGCGGAGAGGGCGGCGAGACGTCAGCCGCCCGCACCATTCTACTACGGCGTGAGGTCTGCCCGATAGCTGATGGCGAACTCCAGGAAGCGCGAGATGTCCACAATGGACGCGGCGCGAAACCGAATGGTGTGCGCATCCACGCGGTCTGTCCCAGGCAAATACGACATCATTTCGGCCGGCGTATAGCTCTTGTAAGATAGCTCAAGTCGGAATGGACCAACGGCCGGCATCGGCTTGAAATCCTTGAGTCGCAGCATCGCCGCCTTGGCTTTGGCCTGGATCAGCGTCTGCGATGCGTCTGGCGTCATGACGGCAGCAGCGTGAAAACTGATGGACCGTTTCACGATGGCCCCTTCCACATTGCCGGTGAGCTTCTGCACTTCGCCCACTGCCTGCTCGTCGCCCGACACCATCACGACCGGCACGCCAAAGTACCCGGCAATGGTGGCATTGATGCCCGACTCCGACATCGGCTTGCCGTTGAGGGTAACCGCCGAGAACGTGGCACTGGAGATGGTGTGGGCGCGCACGCCCTGCGGATTGGTGGTCGCGGAGTGATAGCCAATGAACATCGCTGCACTGAACGTGGAGTCGATCCCTTCCATCATCATCAATGGCCGCGGAGATCCGCGCACGATAGTGACCCCTGCCGGAAATCGCTCGATCAGCAGGTTTTGCATATTGCCGTGCGCGTCGGCCACCACGAATTCAGTGGCACCAGCGTCACGCGCGCCGGCAATCGCGGCCAGCGCTTCGGCCGTCATGTACTCGCGGAATTTCGCGTACTCGAATCCGGTCGGTCCAAGTTGTTCCGACGTGACCACGCCGCCAATGCCCTCCATGTCAACCGAGATGAACACCTTGATGGGACGCTGGGCGTGAAGTGTGGTTGCGCAGACGGCGCCGAGAACTGTCGCCAGCATGACGCGTGTGGATCGTGACATTGCAGATTCCGTTGAAGGGGGCCGATTCGAAGCTGAGCCCTCTCGTCCGTCACGTCAACGACTGGTTCACGGCATGGCGCGCGCCGAAAGCCACGTCAGCAGGGGGGATAGGACTCGGGCACGTCTGGACAGCCCACGTCGGCTGGATCTCTACGCCATCAACGCCGATGGGAGCGCGCAATTCCCGACGACGCGGGCCAACGACACGACATCCATGTCATGAACGCCGACGGCACTGGTCGCAACGAGCTGATTCTCGTCGAGAACTTTGCCGAGGAGTTCAAGGCTCGGAAGAAAACCATGCGTTCATAGCTTGACATCCACTCTGCGGATAAATATCTTCCACGAAACGGACAACAATTGTCCATCAGATGGACAATGTAGCTAAACCATTTCACAGCAATAGCTTACTATGACACCGGCGAGCGAAAACTGGACAAACCTCCCTCGGTTAGCCACCCAGCATCTGCTCGCCAGCACAAACGCATTGCCCGTCACCGTGCTGATGGGGGCCAGACAAACGGGAAAGAGCACACTCGTGCGAACACTGCCGAGTCTCAAGGAGTACCTCTTCCTCACCCTTGATCGCGCGGACATTCGCGAGCAGGCGCAACGCGATCCGCACGCACTCCTTCGGTCGGCCCCCAAGGTGATCGTCGACGAGGTTCAGCGAGACCCGGCCCTGGTACTCGCCATCAAGGAAATCGTCGACGAAAACGCCTACACCGGACAGCGACAGGTGGGGCAGTTCATCCTCACCGGATCCGCCAACCTGCTCGAGATGCAGCGCGTGAACGAGTCACTCGCCGGACGAGCCGCGTACACCACTCTCTGGCCGATGTCCCGGCGAGAACAGCTCGGCCGAGGCGTCGCCGGTACGTGGTTCGACTTTTTCACGACCACCACAACAGACTGGTCGGAACTGGTGCAGTCGACGACGGCCATCGCGGCAGATTGGCGCGAGCACGCACGCGTCGGTGGCTACCC
>JANMRE010000107.1:0-4311 GCA_031370885.1 Gemmatimonadaceae bacterium | reverse complement strand
GCGGCGAGAAGTACTGATTCTCGAGATAGCCGTGCATGATGCCGGCCTTTTCCACCATACGCAGCACGGCTTTCGCTTCGGCGACGGAGCGCGCCAGCGGTTTCTCGCAGGCGATGCCTTTGAGTGTCCCCTTGCCGCTCGTGACTGCGTCGCAGATTTCCTGCACATTCTCGATGCGCGCCTGATTGGGTCCATTCAGCCAGATCGCGTCGATGGCCGGATCGGCCACCATGTCCGTGATGGACGTGTACGCCTTGCACGCGCCCACTTCGAGTTCACGCGCGTATCTGGCGGCCGACGCCGCGTTCTTCGCGTTGGGACTCCACACACCCAACACATCGGCATCGCGCACAAAGCGCAACCCTTGCATGTGGAAGCGCGCGTTGAAGCCGGAGCCGATAAATCCGATACCAAGTCGTGCAGAAGACATGTTGAGCAGTTGAAAAGAAACGGTCAGGTACGCTGGGACGCCGCCAAGCGCTCCTTCTCTACCAGCAATCGCCGCAGAATTTTTCCGGACGGCGACTTCGGGATGCTGTCCACGAATTCCACCACACGAATCTTCTTGTACGGCGACACCCGTTCGGCCACATAGGCCATCACCTCTTCGACGGTCAACGCGCCACGGGCAACCACGAAGGCCTTTGGCACTTCACCGGCTTCATCGTCGGGAACCGGAATAACTGCGGCGTCGGCAATGGCCGGATTCGACAGCAGCACTGCTTCCAGTTCGGCGGGTGCAACTTGCAGCCCCTTGTACTTGATGAGCTCCTTCACCCGATCCACAATGGCAAACCACCCGCGTTCGTCAACGACCGCGACATCGCCGGTGCGAAACCAGCCGTCGGCACTCAGACACGCAGCGGTGGCTTCCGGCTTGTTGAAATACCCCTTCATGACCTGCGGACCATGTATCCAGAGCTCGCCGCGCTCGCCCGTGGGCACGTCCTGTTCGGTGAGCGGGTCTACAATGCGACAGGTGGTATTAGGCACCATCGGCCCGACTGACGATGGCAGCACCACCTCGCTGTCAAGTGGATGGAAGTGCGTGACGGGGCTCGTTTCCGTGAGTCCGTATCCCTGGCGCACGCGTGCGCCCAGTCGCGCCGTCACCGCGTTTGACAAGTCGCCGCCCAGTGGCGCCGCACCGCTGAACAAGGTGTGCAGCGCACTCAAATCGTAGTTGGCCACCGACGGATGCTTGGCAAGTGCCAGCAGAATGGGCGGTACCACATTCGCGTAGGTGATCCGATAGTCCTGCAACGTTTTGAGGAATGCTTCCAGTTCGAAGCGCGGCATGGAGACGATCGTGGCGCCCTCCACCAGTGCCGCGCCCATGATCACGACCATGCCGTAGATGTGAAAGAACGGCAGCACACCGATAATGCGGTCGTCGACACCAACCATCGTCGCGGGTGAACGCATCTGGCAGAGATTGGCCACGATATTCCGGTGCGTCAGCATCACCCCTTTGGGAATGCCCGACGTGCCACTGGAATACGGCAGTGCACACACATCGTTGGCGGGATCGATGTCCACCGACGGCGGGGTGTCGCCGTGCATAAAGAGCTCGGCATACGGCACGGCGTTCTCATGCTCGCCAAACACCACGATCTCGCGCACCATGCTGGCCAGCCGCGACGCCGCCTCGCACTTGTCGTACAGCTCGGGCACCGTGAACAACATGATGGCTTCCGAGTCGGCAAATTGCGCGCCGATCTCTTCGGCCGTGGCAATGGGATTCACCGTCGAGCAGATCGCGCCGATGGAGACGATGGCGTAGAACACCACGGCGAAGTCGGGTGTATTCGGGCTCACCAGACCAACCACATCGCCCTTCTTCACACCGCGCGCAGCCAGCCCTGCGCCAACCTGGGCGATGGCTTTCGCCAATCCGGCATAGGTGTACGACCGTCCCGTGGCGGCGCACACTATCGCCGTCTTGTCGCCAAACTCGGCCGCGCGCCGAAAGACAAAAGGCACGAGCGACGTGTTGGGGATCGCGATATCGGGATGGGGGCTGCGCAGGATCATCGGGAGACTCGGGCGTGTGTTGGAATGCGAAAATACCGGCCACCCACTGACCGCGCTACCAGAGCCCCACCTTCCCACGTACCGATTCCACGATGGCGGCCGGATCGTATCCGACTCCCTGCTTGAAGACCATGTGCACCTTGCGAATGTCGCCGATCTGCGCCGCTGGATTGCCGGCAATGACCACGAGATCGGCCTGTTTCCCGACCTCGATTGACCCAACCACGGCACCGCGCCCCAGATACATGGCACCGTTGAGGGTACCGATACGAATGGCTTCGAGCGGGGTGAAGCCGGCCTCGACCAGCAGCTCCAGCGCGCGTTGGTTCGAGTAGCCCGGGATCACACCGCCACCACCAGTGGGGTCGGTACCAACCACCAGTGTCCCGCCGGCCTTCACGAATGCGCGTTCCATGGCCATGCCCTTCGGAAACGCGACGGTGTACGGGGATTGTGTGGCCTTGGCGGTCACCGCGAACCGTTGCTCGAACTGCTCGCGCAATTGCGGCAGCAGCACGTCAAGCCCCGGAGGCAATGGCCGACCGGGGGTAAACGTTTCGAAAATCGTGAGCGTGGACGTGACCGTGACCTTGCGATCGATGAGGTACCTGAACAGCGACTGCACCTCGGCCGACGCCGGCTCGAGCGCCGCCATGGTGGCCTGCGCGGCGCCGCCGCGTGACACACAGCGATCAAGCGGTTTGTTGGGCACGAAATCGTTCATCGCGAAAAATCCGTGCTCAAGATCGTCGATGCCGACGTCGGCTGCCTCACGGTAGGTGACGGAACACAGGTGACCGGTAACTTTGAGGCCGCGCGCATGCGCCGCCTGCGTCGCGGCGCGTAGCTCGTCGCGCGTAATATTCATGTAGGCCTTGAACGACGTCGCCCCCTGATCGGCCCAGTACTCCACATGTTTGCGGGCATCGGCAGAATCCGTGAGCACGCGCACCTGACTGAAGTTCATACCGGGGCCTTCGAGATACGGCGCGGTCGCGTCGATCCACGGACCAACCTTCTCGCCCTTCGCGATGGCCCTCGCCACCAGCAGTTCGCTGTAGCCATTCATGTTGCCACCGGTGCGCATGGACGTGACGCCTCCGGCGAGATACAGTCGGGAGAAGCTCTCGGTGAGATTGCCGTACATGCCAGGCCCTGTCGGATAGAACAGGTGTTCGTGCACCATCACGAGCCCGGGGATCACGCTCTTGCCGGCGAGATCGATCACCTGTGCGCCGGCCGGAATCCCCACCGACGCCGCATTACCCACCGCGGTGATGCGACCATCGCGGACCACCAGCGTTTGTCCATCACGCGCCGGAGCCCCGGTGCCATCAATGATGCGCGCGTTCGTCAGCGCGAACACATTGGTATCCACCCGCACGTACGAGCGTACGGCGGGGCCGATGGGCGGTCGTTGCGCGGGAAGCGTCTTGCCGCCCGACAGTGCCAGCGCGAGCACCAGAGCAGACGTCGATCGCGCGACGCGCTGCGGAATGCGGTGAACAGCTACCATGATCGGATGGGCGTCTACAGTTTCTTCAACGCCGCCGCGCTCGCCGCGATCGACGCCAGCGCATCCTTGGGCGCATCATGTTCGATGAACCAATGTTTGAGTCCGACTTTTCGACCAGCCTGAATGATGGTCTTGAAATCGATCGTGCCGGCACCCACGTCCATCATCGACCGCTCGGGTGCCGGTCCGGCATCCTTCACGTGACAGTACGCAATGCGTTGGGGATGCGCGGCGATGATCTTGAGCGGATCCTGCCCTGCCTTTACGGCCCAATACAGATCAAGTTCGAAGTCCACCAGCTTCGGATCGGTATTGGCCGCCAGAATTTCGAATCCGTTGGGACCGCTGGCCTGTGGCGCGAATTCGGCGTCGTGATTGTGATAGCCAATGCGCAAGCCGGACTTTTTCGCCAACGCGCCAGAGCTGTTGAGTCGATCCGCCAACCGCTTGTAGCCGCCGTCACCCCGGAACTCGGCGCCGAACGACGGCACAATCACGCAGGTATGACCCATCGCCTTTGCCATCACGAAGTGCGGCTCCCACTCGGCGTCGGTTTTCGGCAGGCCTATGTGCGTTGATGGCGCCGTCATGCCATGCGACTTCATGAGATCCCGCCACCACGTAGCGGGTTTGTTGTAGTAGCCGGCAAACTCGAGCTCCGTGATCCCTGCCGCCGCGATCGCCGCGATGGTCCCTTCGAGATCCTTCGCCATGGCGCTGCGCACCGTATACAGTTGCAGGCCGATGCGTTCGATGCGGCG
>JANMRE010000082.1:0-1281 GCA_031370885.1 Gemmatimonadaceae bacterium | reverse complement strand
GCCCGGATCTCGAGCGCGCTCGACACCTGCTCCAGCTCCACGCCGCGCCACACGCGCCAACCGCCAGCGCGAACACTGCGCGTGAGGTCACCCTGCTCGACGGCGGCCACGCGACGGTTGGCGCCGCGGATGGGCACTCCGCTGTGGACGGCGAAACATCACGCGTCGCCGACGTGCGCCTCGTCGCGATCCCGGCGGTGCGCCACTGTCCCGTGTGTGGCCGCGGCGCGCTCCGTCTCGTCGCACGCTATCGACGATCGCGAGCGCCACCCCCGTGAAACGTCCACGCTCAAATGTTTCCCGTGTGCGCTCAAGCGGCACCGCTCCACGCGCCGTCGCCCAGCCGAGCTGCATCCGCTCCCACGAGATGCTCGGCCTCGGCGCCACACACATCCTGCAACGAACGCGAACGACCGAGTGCACCCGCGACTACGACCCACTCTCGTCGTCGCCTCGCCGCCCTGCGCGCCGCGCAACCGGATAACGCGGTCCTTGAAGTCAGCGCCGCTCGATTGCAAGTCCAAGAGGACAGCTCCGCCCGACTTCGCACCGGCGGATTGCGTTCAACACCAGATTGTGCCGCGGCTGCGCGCGGCACGAATCTTTACTTCGTTAGGCACCAGGTGTGCACGATTTTTGGGTATTCGCGACCCTTGAATCAAAGATTGAGCAAAGGCCCTGCGATACCATTCGGAATTGCCGCGTTCGTCAGCAGCAGCGCTCAGTTCGCACTTGGCGCAGGAGTTACGCCCGCAACAGTTTCTATGCTGAGCGCGCGCGAACATAGGAAAACAAGACTTGCAGGAGTGTGCTCAACCCGACGCCGACGACCAAACCCAAGAACCACTGCAATTGCAACAGCCCCTTCAGAGGGTGCTCCGCACTGATTCCATTCTTCCGCTTGAGCGCGGACACACCATTGTTTGCAAACATGAGCAGTAGAAAGCTTGGGATGAGACCCGTCACCAGCTTCGGAGGGGGCACGGTCCATAACTCCAGAAACGCCGTCAGGGTGATGAGAAACACTATCGCGAAGGCCAAGCATATCTGTGAAAACCGGACGGCCTTGGGGTCTAGGCTGGATGGCATCCTTCCTCTAGGAAAAAAGAAGTGTTGTTGAGACGGCCTGTGACTCTGTGTGCCTAACAAATCAGAGGTTTTGCGTCGCGAAGCCGACGCCAAACCTCCGTTGAACTGAACCGCGGCGGTCGCGCTATGGAGTTTGCAGCGCGCGCGAGCTCGCCGCCATGGGGCGTGGCGAACGGTTCCGACGTCGGCAGT
>JANMRE010000075.1:0-1262 GCA_031370885.1 Gemmatimonadaceae bacterium | reverse complement strand
CTGCTCGCGAAGATTCACGATCGGTCCGCCGTGATCGGCGTGGTCGGACTCGGCTACGTGGGGCTGCCGTTGGCGATGGAGTTTGCGCGGGCGGGGTTTCGCGTGATTGGCTACGATGTCAGCCAGCGGGTGATCGACCTGCTGATGGCGGGCCACTCGCACATCCAGGACGTGCCGGGAACCGACGTGCAGGCGGCGGTGAGCGCTGGGCTGTTCGTGGCCACGAATGTCGAAACGCGGCTCACAGAGTGCGACGCGATCTCGATTGCGGTGCCAACGCCGCTGTCGAAAACCCGCGACCCGGACATGGCGTTCGTGTTGTCGGCCGCCGATGCGATTGCGCGGCAGGCGCACCCGGGGCTGTGCGTGGTGCTGGAGAGCACGACCTATCCGGGCACCACGCGTGAACTGCTGCAACCGCGGCTTGAAGCGATGGGGCTGGTGGTGGGGCAGGACGTGTTCGTGGCCTTCAGCCCCGAGCGGGTCGATCCGGGGAATCCCGTTTACCACACGAAGAACACGCCAAAGGTGGTGGGTGGCATTACGCCGGCCTGCGTCGAGGTGGCGAGTGCGCTCTATGCGAGCTGCATCGACATCATCGTGCCGGTCACGTCACCGGAGTCGGCAGAATTGGTGAAGCTGCTGGAGAATACGTTTCGAGCGGTGAACATCGGGTTGGTGAACGAAATTGCGATCGTGTGCGACAAGCTGGGGGTGGATGTGTGGGAAGTGATCAATGCCGCCGCCACCAAGCCGTTCGGCTTCATGAAGTTCACGCCGGGCCCCGGGATCGGGGGGCACTGCATTCCGCTCGATCCGCATTATCTCGCCTGGAAAATGCGTACGCTCAACTACAAGACGCGATTCATCGATCTGGCCAGCGAGATCAACTCGCACATGCCGGAGTGGGTGGTGCAGAAGGTGGCCGATGCGCTGAACGATGTGCGAAAAGCGGCGCGCGGCAGTCGGGTGCTGGTGCTGGGGGTGGCGTACAAGCCCAACATCAACGACGTGCGCGAGAGTCCGGCGCTGGATGTGATTCATTTGTTGGAGGCGCGCGGGGCGCACGTGGAGTTTCACGACCCGCATGTGAGTGAATTTCGCGAGGAAGACGGACCCGTGCGCAAGGGCGTCGAGCTGTCGGATGAAATGCTGCGTTGGGCCGATGCGGTGGTGATCATTACCGACCACAAGGCCGTGGACTATCAGCGGGTGGTGGACCATGCCACCCTCGTGGTGGATACCCGCAACGTCACGGCGAA
>JANMRE010000002.1:0-5714 GCA_031370885.1 Gemmatimonadaceae bacterium | reverse complement strand
GATCGGATATCGGCAGGAGAATGAACCGCGTTTTTGGCATCTTTGCCGCGTACATCTCCGCCAGCTTGAGCTCTGGCGGATTCACCTGGTCGTCGGCCGAGTTGATGTACAGCGCCGGCGCGGTGATACGATCGAGTTTCGGTGACGGATCGTAGTCGCGTGACGCGTCGAACTGATACAGAAAATCGTTCGCGTCGGTTGATCGCATCCGCGCGTCGAGATACGTGCGGATCACGCTGTCAGCGGCATCGCGGGTTGGGGCTTGACGCTGCTGTACCAGGGGTGCGCTGGACATGATGTACAGCATCATTTGCGCGGCCTTGAGTCCCGGCGGGGCCGCTGTGTAGTTGCCACCGTTCCAGCTGGGATCGTCGCGAATGGCGTCCATGGCCATCGTGCGGATCATGCGATTGCGACCGGCAATTGGCGCCGGCACGCAAGCGAATGGTGCGAGGCCATCCATGAACTCTGGATGGGTCTCGCCCCACACCCAGCCGTGCATGCAGCCCATCGAGGTACCCATGATGAGCCGCAGGTGATTGACGCCGAGGTGTTGCGTTAACAACCGATGCTGGGCGTCGACCATGTCGTCGTATGTGTACCGCGGAAACCTGGCCCGCAATCCGTCACTGGGCTTGGCAGATCCACCATGCCCGATGCCGTCGGGGAGTACGATAAAAAAGCGTGCACTGTCCAGCAGTTGGCCCGGACCAAACAGTTGGCCCGCGTAAGTGCCACTCAAAAAGCCTCGGCCGGTGCCACCGGTGCCGTGCAGAACCATCACCGCGTTCCGCACCACGCCCCGCGCGTCCCGGCGCGGCGTACCAAGCGTGGTGTAGTGCAGGCGAAGCTCAGGGAGCACCTCGCCGGTGGTGAAGCGAAAATCGCGAACGACGTAGTCACCTTGCGTGCCCGCGCGGGCCCAGGCGTTGCCACCCTGGGCGCACAACGAGACAGGGAACGCGGCGATCAGGGCCAGCATTCCGACGCGACCGAAATTCCGATGGGAGCGAGTCATACCCCAACGTTACTGCCGTGCACTACTTTACGTACAGCGTCTCCGTGGTTTAGTCCAACCCTCTCTCCCTCCCTCGCGCACCGCGTGCCCCAGACGAAAATCTGCCCCCGCTGCGGTGAGGCGTACGACGATGCGGTCGCATTCTGCGCCACCGATGGCACGCGTTTGGTGCGAGGCGGCCAGACCGCCGATTTGATCGGCACTGTGATCGCCGAGCGCTATCGTATCGTCTCGCGAATTGGCGAAGGCGGCATGGGTCAGGTGTATCTCGGCGAACATGTACGCATGAAGCGCAAGAGCGCCATCAAGATCATGCGTCCGGCGTTGGTGGGCGACGTCGAAGCGTTGCAGCGGTTCACTCGCGAAGCGGAGAACGCGAGTCAACTGTCGCACCCCAATATCGCGGCCATATTCGATTTTGGTGAGACACCCGATGGTGTGGTGTACCTGGCAATGGAGTACGTGGATGGGTACTCGCTGGCCGGCCTGCTGCAGAATTCGTTTGCGCTGCATCCTGATGTTGCGGCCGATATTCTGGGACAAGCCGCCGATGCCCTGCAGGCTGCGCACGACCTGAACATGCTGCACCGCGACGTCAAGCCCGACAACATCATGCTGGGCAAGCGGGCCGATGGGACGTATATGGTCAAGCTCGTGGACTTCGGGATCGCGCGGTCCATGGACGGCAGCGATCAGAAGGTGACGCGCACCGGATTCGCCGTGGGCACACCGCAGTACATGTCGCCCGAACAATTGTCCGGCGACACGCTTGATGCGCGCAGCGATCAGTACTCGCTGGCGTTGGTGGCGTTCTTCGCCCTCACCGGCAAGCAGGCGTTCCCTGCGGAATCGTCGAAAGAGTCGTTGATTGCGCGACTCACCAGTCGGCCGCAGACATTGCTGAACGCCAAGCAGGATGTGCACTGGCCGGTGGAGCTGCAGGACGTGTTCGATCGTGCACTCGCGCCCGAGCCCATAGAGCGATTCGCCAGCGTCTCCGAGTTCGCCCACGCGTTGTCGGGTGCGATCAGCAGCATGACCCCGTCGCAGACGGCCGAGCTGTACCGACGCGCGCTGGATGTACGCGTGTCCAACGTCGCCGCGCGAACACCGCACGGCGATCTCGAGGCGCTGCGGATGAACAGTGGTTCCGTCTCGACGCTGGGAACACCGTCGTCAACCCGTGAACAGTTGCCGCGCACCGGATCGACCGGTTCGACCGGATCGATCGGATCGATCGGATCGACCGGATCGACCGGATCGTTGTCGACAGGCGAAACCGGCGGCTTAATAGTGGTCAAGCCGCGCGCGCGCTGGCCGTTTGTGATCGGCGGCGTGATAACGGCAACAGCCGCCGCGACGTGGTATTTTGCGCCACCGGGTGGCCCCGCCAGCCCGCCTGCAGACAGCACGCGAACGGCCACTGCAACTGCGATCGCGGACACGGCGACGCCCGTTGTCGTCGCTCCCACGCTTACGCCACCGGCCGTGGCGCCCGCCGTCGCGTCGGTGCCCGCAGCGCCGCCCACACCGAGTGCACCGCGATCCACAGCATCCGACAGTACCAGCAGGCGTGTGGCCCTGCGCGATTCGCTTCGTCGGGATTCGATTCGCCGTGAACCGATTCGCCGTGCACAAAAGGCGACCGCCGACAGTGCCGAAAAGGCGCACAGCGTGCGCACGCGCTACCCGGAGGCCGCCGAACGCGCCATGCTCGCGCGCGGGATCGATGGCAAGACCCGTCTCGTCAAGAGCGGCGACGTACGCGCTGTTATCATGCCCACACCGGTGTTCGTCTGGCGTGCCCAGCAAGCGCGTGCCTGGAAAGACGCCAACACGACGCCTGAGGGCGGCCAATATGACGCGGTCGATCCGATTGAACGGTGGAGTGCCTGGACCACACTGGTGTCGTCACATCGTGCCGTATACGTGCTCGAAGTAACGTCGGAGAAGGTCCCGTGGCCAACCTTCGCGCCGGAGCGGGTCTTTGATATCAAGCGTGGCGATGTGTTGGCGGTGGAAGTGCTGCGCGATGGCACACCCGTCTCGCTCGACGCCATGTCACGGATTGACGCGGTGGTGAACGGGCCCGCGCACCTCGCCGCCAACAAGCCGGTCCCCAACGCGATCGTTGCGACACTGGCACCCACTACGTTCATTCCGCGCGAAGACGGGTCGCTGCCGAAAATCGAACTGCTCGTCCACGATGCGACCCGCAATGGGGCCGTGACGAAGTTGACGTTGTCGGAGTCTCTGGTGCGGCGTCTGTATGACGACTTTGCGCCGTGGCGCGACGCGATCTCGCGCCCCTGACCCCACTCATCGACGGCATGTCCCACCCCACCGGTCCGGCCCTCATTGGCACCGTCATCGCCGACCGCTACCGCATTCTGGAGCGGGTCGGCGAGGGGGGCATGGGCCAGGTGTTCCTGGCCGAACACATCAAGATGAAGCGCAAGAGCGCCATCAAGATCATGCGCGCGGCGCTGGTGGGCGATGCGGAGGCGCTGCAGCGTTTCACGCGCGAGGCGGAGAACGCCAGCAAGTTGTCGCATCCGAACGTCGCGTCGATTTTTGATTTTGGCGAAACGCCCGACGGCCTGGTGTATCTGGCCATGGAGTTTATCGAAGGCGAATCGTTGCATGCAACGCTGGCACGCGAAGTGGCCCTGCATCCGATGGTCGCCGCAGATGTGATTGGTCAGGCTGCAGACGCGCTGCAGGCCGCGCACGATCTGGGCATCCTGCATCGGGATTTGAAGCCCGACAATCTGATGCTGAGCAAGCGCACCGATGGCACGTACCTGGTGAAGCTGGTGGACTTCGGTATCGCGCGCACAATGGACAGCGGAGCGACGCGTGTCACACGCACTGGGTTTTCCGTCGGCACGCCGGAGTACATGTCGCCCGAACAGTTGGCGGGCGACGTGCTCGACGGGCGCTCCGACGAATACGCGTTGGCTCTGGTGGCCTTCGCCAGTCTGACCGGTCAGGAGGCGTTTGCCAGTGCGTCCGGCAAAGACTCGCTGATCCTGCGCCTCACCAGCCGTCCGCGTCGACTGGCTGAGGTGCGCACGGATATCGACTGGCCGGTCACGTTGCAGTCGGTATTTGATCGCGCCCTCGCGCCCGACTCAGCCGATCGCTTTCCGCGTATTGCCGATTTTGCCGACGCGCTCGCGGCCGCGATCGATGTGATGACGCCAACGCAAACGGCGGAGATATACAGTCGCGCGCTCTTGGGCCGAGGAGTGGGCGTTGCGCGGCGAACGCCGAGTCTCGATCAGCCGGCGCTGTCGCGCGACGGGAAACTGTCGGGCGCGCGAGCGACGGCCGCCGCACGTCCGGCACGCGAGATCCCCGTGGCGCGGGCCATCGGCATGCCCCAGACCGCTGGGAAACGGCTTGTTCGCGGGCTGTTGGTGATGAGCGTGTTTGTGTATGGGCTGTATTGGTTTGGTGCGAAGCAGCGGCGCGGCGCAGCGCGACGCGTGTCCGACTCCATCGCGGCGGTCTCGCGAACGGTGACAAGGCCGATCATGCCGTACGTCGAGCGACTGTGGAGCGCGGCAACTGTGACCGACAGCGCAACGAAGGCGGCAGTGACGAAGGCGCCCAGACGGCGGACAACGTCAGTGAAGCCGAACACGCCGGTCGCGGATAGTGCGGCGCGGGACACGAGCGCAACCGTAAACGCGCCACCGGATACGAGCGGGCCGCCGTAGGATGCGCGGTGGCCAACGCTCGCGTCGATCACACGGGGACATGGGTTATCGCGTCACGACCGCCGGTGACTGCGTCTACGGGCACACGGCGATCGAAGGTGGCCAACGACGCCCGGTGACGCTTGGCGAGCCGTAGCAGATAGACGTCGGTGATGACTGCCGGTGTGAGCAGATCGGCACGCGTCATCGCGTCGTCATCCAATAACGAGATATCATCCGGACAGAAGGCATGTCGCGGATGCGATACGAATACGCGCAGTACGTCGCGCACGGCCTGCACGGTTCCCAAGGAGTTTGGATACCTCGGCTGACTGGCCACGCGCAACACCCCGTTTTGAACGAGCGGACAGGTGAGCCACGTTGCGCTCGAGGTTGCAGCGGCCCACCGATGCGCCGCGTCGTGAAAGACATGCTGCGGATCGAGCAGGGCGAGGACGGTGTTCACGTCCAGCAGGTAGCGCCTCACCACGGCATCATCCGCCGTCGTCGAGCAGTTCAGCGATGATTTCGGGGGTCACCGTTCCCGCGCCCGAGCGCACTGGAAAGAGCTGCACGCCATTTCGTTTTGCCGACGTTGCTGCAGGCGCCAGCCCGCGTCGGGCCAGTTCGGAGACGACCTCCCCAACGGAGACACGGCGCTGGGTCGCGATCGCCTTGGCGGCTGCGAGGATATCGTTGTCAATGCTGAGGGTAGTCCGCATGCATCGAACATCGCGCATCATGCATCATGTGTCAATCTCGTACGTTGACGGTTCTGGGGGCGTCCCGCTGATTTCCGGCATGGATCAACATGCGTCGTACGGCATCACCCCTCCCGACCACCGTCTCCCCGACGCTACGCAGTTGGGCCCGGTGCACCTCCAGATCGCCAATCTCCCGCGATCGATTGCCTATTACACCGATGTGATCGGGCTTCGCGTTCTTGAGCAGCACACCGACCGCGCGCGACTTGGTCCGCATGAGGACGACCG
>JANMRE010000810.1:0-2835 GCA_031370885.1 Gemmatimonadaceae bacterium | reverse complement strand
TCGCGGAGCCGGAACGCGAGGCGTTCATCGATGTGATCCGACGCGCGCAGCGCGTGCTGGTGAGCACGGTCTCGGTGGTCGAGGCGCGGATGGTCGTCCACGGGAGACGTGGGGAGCGTGCCGTCGTGCTGGTGGACGATCTCCTGCGATTGCCGAGGTTTGAGTTGATTCCACCAGGGCTCGCGGAAATGGACGCGGCCTATGCGGCGTTCGTGGCCTTCGGCAAGGGCAGCGGGCATCCCGCCGCACTCAACTTCGGCGACGTATTTGGCTATGCGCTGGCGAAGGTGCGTGGACTGCCGCTGCTGTACAAAGGCGCGGATTTCTCGGAAACCGATATCGCGAGCGCGGCACCGCGATGAGCAGTGTACTCGACCGACTGACTGCGTCGCTCGCCGACCGCTACCGTCTCGACCGTGAACTCGGCGCGGGCGGTATGGCCACCGTGTACCTCGCGCACGACCTCAAGCACGATCGAGACGTCGCGATCAAAGTGCTGCATCCGGATCTCGGCGCGGCGCTCGGCGGCGAGCGGTTTCTCTCAGAGATTCGCACGACGGCGCGCCTGCAACATCCGCACATCTTGCCGCTGCTCGACAGCGGCGATGCCGAGGGCTTGCTGTACTACGTGATGCCGCTCGTGACGGGCGAGACATTGCGCGCACGACTCGAGCGTGAACGACAACTCCCCATCGCCGATGCGGTGCGCATCGCGCGCGAAGTGGCCAGCGCGCTCGACTACGCACACCGGCAGAACGTCATTCATCGCGACATCAAGCCGGAGAACATTCTCCTGCATGATGGCAGTGCGCTCGTGGCGGATTTTGGTATTGCATTGGCCGTGCAAAGCGCTGGCGGTCAGCGCATGACGCAAACGGGGCTGTCGCTTGGCACGCCGAGCTACATGAGCCCCGAACAGGCGATGGGTGAACGCACGATAGACGCGCGCAGCGACATCTACGCGCTCGGTGCCATGACCTACGAAATGCTGGCCGGCGATGCGCCATTCACGGGCAGCAGTGTGCAGGCCATCGTCGCGAAAGTCATCAGCAGCGAACCCGAACGCTTGTCGGTGGTGCGCAAAACGATTCCGCCGTACATCGAAGCCGCGGTGCTCACCGCGCTCGCCAAGCTGCCCGCCGATCGGTATGCGAGCGCCGCGGAATTTGCGACGGCGCTCTCGGCGAATAGCGGCGCCACCTACGCTGCCGCGAGCACGGCCGCCGCATCACCCGCGCCGCGCCGCCGCCCATGGCTGGTCGCGGTCGCGTTACTCGGCCCACTGGCCGGCGCACTCGCGGGGTGGGCGCTGCGCGCCCCGTCGACGAACATGTCCGCCGGCCCGACGTTCACCGCGCTGGTGCCGCGCCCCAATGAGCGCTGGAGCGATGACGGTGCGACCTACGCCGTGTCGCCGAACGGTCGGCTGGTGGCGCTGGTGGCCACGCGCAGCGAATGGAGTGGCATCACCATCCACTCGCTCGATTCGCTCGGTGTGCGCGAACTCCCGAACACCGACGGTGCCACCACGCTGTTCTTCTCGCGTGACAATCGGTCGTTGGGGTTCTCGCAGGATGGAGAGCTGCGCGTCGTCGATCTCACGAGTGGGTCGGTGCGCACGCTCTGTCCGGCCCCGGGTATTCGCGGGGCAGATTGGGGCGCGGATGACGTGATTCTGTACACGCCGTACAACGGGCAGCGCCTCTTCCGCACATCCCTCGCGAAAAATGAATGCGTCGCCACGACCATTCACGCGCCAGCCCAGCGCCCGCTCGGCATGCGGCCTCGCTTTCTCGCCGATGGGCGCCATTTCGTACTGAGCACCGCCCTCCGGAGCTATCTCGGCGATATCGGCCAGGATTCGCTGCGATTCCTGACCGAGCACAGTCGCGGCGCCGCGGTGGTGGCGGCCGGCGAATGGTTGCTCTTCGACGTGAGCAATGCCGTGGGCGTGTTCGCGCAACGGATCGACGCGAACGCCGGCACCTTGACCGGCGAACGGGTCCGACTGATCGACAGCACGCGCTATCCCGGCGGCAATATCTCGATCGCGGCATCGCTATCCGGCACCGTGATCGCGCTGCTGACCGCTGCACAGGGCAGCGACTCGGCCGTGAACATCGCGCGGGTCAGTATGGATGGCCGCATCCTGGAGCGACATCCGGCAGCGGACAAGGGATGGCTCGTGCCTGCGCTCTCGCCAAGCGGACGAATGCTGGCGACCGGAGGACGAGACATCGGTCGCTACGACATCACCCGCCGCTCCTGGAATCGTCTGCTCCCGTTCACAACGCCAACGCTCGCGGGCCAGGAGCACATATTCTGGGTGGGTGATAGCCTCATCGCCTTCAATCAGCGCGGTGTGGCCGACAGCGTGTTCCAACTCAACACCAATACTGGCGCCCGAACAGTGCTCTTTGGCTATCCAGCGGCTCGCGAGTTCGGCCTCAGCAGCCGGTCGCGTGACGGCCGCTACTGGCTGTACGCGTTGTCGCCCGACAGCAGCGCGAAATTCGACGAGGCGTGGGTGTTCGATGCGGTGGACGGCAGCAAGCGCAAGCTGTTCGACGAAGGCGCCTCGGTCCACCGCCCGCAGTTGTCTCCAGACGGCCGACTCGTCACGTACACGGTGCAAAGCGGGGCGCGACGCGGGCTGTTCGTCCGCCCCTTCGGCACGGCGGGTGTGCCCATCGCGGTGATGGAGGGCTACGTGGGTTTCCATGCGTGGAGCGACGACGGGCGCTCGATTTACTTCGTGCGCGCCAACCGCACAATCGAAGTGATCGACGTGAACGCCAACGGTGAACCGGTGGGTCCTCCGCGCGTCGTGGTTCC
>JANMRE010000801.1:0-20348 GCA_031370885.1 Gemmatimonadaceae bacterium | reverse complement strand
ATCCTGCAACGTGTGCCGGATCTGCCGGCAGTTCCCGGCGACGAATGGCTCGTCCCAAAAGCGTTCGCGACCAATCGCACGCAACCCCGAAAAAAGAAGAAGTGATGACCGCTCAGCTCTCTCGGCGGCCAACAATACGTTGCAGTTGACAAGCGAGCTAAGGAGTGCTCGCTGCAGCTGAACGTTGGTCGTTAGGCCACCACGAAGTTTGTGGCGCGCCAAGTCATCCAAGCGCTCTGAGCGCCGCCTCGACGGATTGGCATCCGCGCCATTGGTGACCAGTCGATGTCAGGGTAAGAAGACTCGAGGCGTGGATCTACCGCGAGAGCTGTCAACGCTTGGGTTAAGAACTGTTGGCCGTTGTGCAGGCGGAAGGTACCCGCGCTACTGATGCGGCGCACCAAGATCGTGGCGGGCGTGGCCTGCGTCTTCTTGGCGAGCACGTCAACGATTACCACGGCGTCGGGATCGAGTCGATACTCGTCGCCGCCATTCGGGAATACTATGTCACTATTGGCATATGTCAGGCTGGACATCATTCCCGCACCGCATAACGAGGGTTGCTGCAGGCGAACGCAATGCACGTCTGGTCATTCAACCAGGTGGGGGGACTTCACCGTGTTACAGACCCGCCCAAAGGTGAGTGCTCCTGTACGCTCGATCAGCTTCATCGCGATGGGATGATAGGGATCGAACTCGTATGGATACCGTCTCAGTTCGCGCGCAACGCCTCGCTCGGATCGATCCGACTGGCGCGCGCGGCGGGCACCCAGCACGCCACCAACCCGATCATCGTCATCGTCATCACGACAGCCACCAACGTGATTGGATCGCGCGAGGCGACACCGAACAGCAGACCCTCGATAGAGCGCGACAGCGCCAGCGAACCCGCCACACCCGCTGCGAGTCCGAGCCCCACCAGCAGGCCGCCCTCACTCAAGATCATCGCCGTCACCCGCGACGGTGCGGCACCGAGCGCCATGCGGATGCCAATCTCGTTGGTGCGCGCACTCACGTTGAACGCCAACACGGCGGCGATGCCGATTGATGCGATCACCAACGCGAGGATACCGAACCCACCCAGCAGCATCGCATTGAGCTTACGCGGCCCGATGCTTTCGTCGCGCACGGCCTCCAGCGACATGACATTCTTGATCGGCTGATCCGGAGCGATCGAGCGAACAATCGCGCGCGCCGCAGTGGATATTCCGGTGGGATTGACCGCGCTCCGAATTACCAGTCCTCCCGGCGGGAATTCGGCCTGCGCTACCGGCAGGAACGAAACAGCCAACGGTTTGGCATCGAGGCCGCCATCCTTCGTATCGTTCACGACGCCGACCACAGTGCGCCAATCTCCCGAGACACCCGTGAAGCGCAGCACATCACCGGTCCACGCCACGCGTTTACCAATCGGATTGTCCGTCGGGAACAACCGATCGGCCAGCGTCTTGTTCAGGATCACCACCTTCTCGCCAGATGACCGATCTGCCGCCGTGAAGTCGCGTCCCTTGAGCAACGGAATACCGGCCGCGCGAAAGTAGCCGGGATCGGCCGTGCGATATTCCGCCGACGGCGTCGGGCCCTGGTCGAACGTGCGTCCTTCCGCCTTCATCTCCAGCAGAATGTTGCTGGCGCGAAGCGGAACCGTGGACCCCACACCAACCACCTCCACACCCGGCAGCGTCGACAGCTGACGCTGCATCTCGTCGTAGCGTTGGCCGACCTTGGAAAAATCGGTGACGGCCGTAAAATCAACTGGTACTTCCATCGTGAGCACGTTTTTCGGATTGAGCCCGGGATCGACCGCCGCGAGGCGCTGCATGGAGCGCACCAGCAGGCCCGCGCCGGACAACAGCACCACCGACACGGCCACCTGCGTGATCACCAGCGCCTGTTGCAACCGCTTGCGACGCCCACTCCCACTGGTCTTGACACTGCCTGCAGCCAAGCCCGCGCCCAGCGCATGTTCTGAGCCAACCCTCGGCACAAACGACAACAGCAACGCGATGAGTACGGCCAGCAGCGCGGTGAACGTCAGCACCAACCAATCGATCTGGATTTCGTCGGCGCGCGGAGAGAAGCGCGCGACGAACCGTGACAACGTACCGACACCGGCGATGGCCACGAGCAGGCCGAGCACGGCGCCCCCGCCGGCGAGCACGAGGTTTTCCACCAGCAACAGCTTTCGCAGTCGCGACGCGCCGGCGCCCAAGGCCGCGCGAACCGTCATCTCGTGCTCGCGACGTACGCCACGCATCAGCGTCAGATTCGCCACGTTCGCGCAGGCGATGACCAGCACGAGAGCCGCGACTCCCATCAGCATCCATAGCATGAGCCGCGCATCGCGCCCCAGTATCTCTTTGAACGGTGTCAGCTCGACCGTGTACCCCGCCGTCTTGTCGTACGCCTCCGGATACTGGGCGTGCATGCGCTGCGTGATCAGCCCGACGTCCTCGCGGGCCTGGTCGACCGTCGCGCCGGGCGCCAGTCGTGCGATCATCTCCGTCATCCGGTGCGTCCGCCCTTGCACCATCATGGCGCTCACATGATGCTCACTGATCGACATGTTCATCAGCGCCTCGATCTTGCCGGGGAAGAACGGCGCCGGCTCCAGCACGCCGATCACCTCGACCGGGCGCTTGCCGATGCGCATGGACTTGCCAACGATGCCGGAGTCGCCGGAGAAGTGCGCCATCCAATAGGCGTGCCCGAGCAAGATCACCGGCGCCGCCCCTGCCCCGTCATCGGCTGACGTGAACGCGCGGCCCATGATCGGGGTGAGCCCCATCACGCTCAGATAATTGCCTGTCACAAGTCCGACATCGATCTGTGAGGCATCAGCCGCCTCAATCAATGACAGCGTCAGCGGCGAGTACTCGGCGATCTGTTGCATCGTGCGCGACTGCGCACGGAAGTCGTTGATCTCCGGCACGGAGAACGCCACGTTGGTCTGTCCCTGATTGACCGTATGGTGGCGCAGGTACATGAGCCGATCACCATCGGCGTGCGGCAGCGGGCGCAGGAAGACACCACGGACGGCCGAGAAGATCGCCGTGTTCGCACCAATCCCGAGGCCGAGGGTGAGCACGACCGCGATCGCGAAACCTTTGGCGCGCGACAGCGAGCGGAGGACATAACGAAGGTCAAGCGACATCGGGACACTCGTGGCGGCACGGACGGGAGCGGGGAGCGCGGAGAGGCGCTCACGAAAATTGGCGTCGCAACGCCGAGTCGTCTACCGTCGTCCACGCCGCGTGCGAGCAGCACACGTGCGGCCTCCGGCGTCCCGCTGCCCCGACCAAGTCGATGGCGATGCAGATCCAGCCGAGCATCGAGAGCGTGCGCGTCACGGGCACTCAATGGGGAAAGGTTCGCGGAGCGGGAGTGGCGACGAATATATGCCGCGGTTCGCTCGACAGCAGCCTCAGGGATGACGCACGGGATGCAGCAGTGAACTGCGACAATGCTCACGGACTCGTGGCGCCGAATCGTGCGCCGCCGGTTGGTGGCGCAACCTGATGCCATGTGACTAACGTTTGGACTGCACGTGAGCGAAGCAGTCTTTTTCGCACGGGCGTTGTTGCTGACAAAGACGTCCTCTGAGGTTCATTTGCAACAGCGCTCCTGGTTCTTTCCGGCGATGGCCGGTGTCGCACTGTTCGCTGTCGCCGTGGGATTCAGTCGCACGTACGCGGCGCCAATGGCCCAGGGCACGTTCACCGGGCCGTCGATTCTCCACGTCCACGGCGCATTCGCATTCTCTTGGGTCCTCCTGTTCCTCGTGCAGCCACTGCTCGTGCGCTGGGGTCGCATCCGATGGCATCGCGTGATTGGACGTCTTGGCTTGCCACTGGCGATTGGCATTGCAATAACGATGGTGCCAGCGGGCGTCTTCCAAGTCACGCGCGACGTGGCAGCGGGTGGTGGAGCAACTGCCATCTCAATGATGCTTGGCGTACTCACCTCTGGCGTGCTATTTCTTGCTCTCGTCACGACAGGCATTGTCGCGCGTCGTCATCGGGATGCGCATGCCCGATGGCTGCTGCTTGCCACGCTTGTGGTCATCTGGCCCGCGTGGTTCCGATGGCGGCACTGGTTTCCCAGCGTGCCGCGTCCAGACATCGTGTTCGGGAGCGTTCTGGCCTTTAGCTGGATCTTCGTGGCGATGCTGCGCGACCGAGTGACTCGCGGAGCGATCCATCCGGTTCTCAAGTATGGAGGCGCCGCGGTGATTCTCGAACAAGCGTTTGAAGTGTGGGCCTTTGACTCTCCGTGGTGGCGCGCGACGGCACAGGCGGTCTACGATTGGTTGAGCCAGTGCGCAATCCACATCTTGTGAACCACTGCAACTGACGCCAACGTCAGGGCTCACATACGTGGTCACCGAGAGTGATTTCCTGCCGGATGATTGGCAGGAGATGCGCACTCGGCGCGCGTTAAATGCCATCTCCGCGTTGTGTGGCCCATCTGGAGAAAGACGGATTCGTGTCGATTGTCACATCGCCCCACACCAAGGGACGCCAGAATGCGATCCTCCATGAAGTCGATTACACCACGTACACCAAGCTGGCGGTCTGGTTTGGCAGCGAAGGCACGGGAATCAGCCGCCTTGCGCTTGAACGGAGCGAGTTCGGCGTGAATATCCCGATGTTTCGCATCATCGAGAGTCTGAATCTCGGTACGTCATCGGGCATTGTCTTGTACGAGATCACGAAGCAGCGACGCGCCTTTCAGGACAGATTGAGTGCAAAGGTTGCCGCGAAGAAGCGCGCGAGCAAAGAAGTACGTGGTGTCGACTACCTTGTCGCGCGTTGATTGAAATGCGGAACTAGTGCGCAGCCGTCACTATTCGATAGGCAAACTACTGCACTGTATTGCTTTACGATCATAAGCCGGTTACCTTCTAGTCATGCCGACCGTTCGCGAATACCTCGCCGACATCGGGCGCCGGGGAGGCACCAAGAGTCGCCGCACGCTCGATCCTGACACCGCACGCAACATGGTCCGCGTGCGTGAGGCGCGGCGCGCCTATCGCACGTATCACGCGTCGTGCTTCTGGTCGTATCGCGCCGATCTCACGATCACGCGCGATGACATCGCCTGGGTGGCCGAACAGCTCATGAAGCACGGCAATCGTGCCGCGTGGCTCACGGCGGCGAAGTTATGCCGCTAACGCCCTTCCAGCACCGACTGCTGGCCGATCTCACGCAGGATCGCTCGGCTGACAGTCATCTCGCCGGCGGCGCCGCGATGCACATCGCGCCCAACTCGCTGCGCTACAGCAATGATCTCGATTTCTTTCACGACTCCGCGGTGCGCGTGGCGTCTACTTTCGCCGCCGATCACGCACGTCTCGATGGGCTTGGATACACGACGCTTGTCGAGATCAGCCAACCGGGGTTCATTCGCGCGATCGTGCAATACGGCACCGACGAGACGCGTGTTGATTGGGCGCACGACTCGGCGTGGCGTTTCATGCCGCTTGTGCGCGATCCGGTGGGCGGCTGGTTGCTTCATCCCGTAGACCTCGCGATCAACAAGCTGCACGCGCTCGCAGGGCGCGATGAGCCGCGCGACTTTGTGGACATACTTTACGCCCACGAGACCATCTTGGCCGTAGGTGCGCTGTGCTGGGCCGCGGTGGGCAAGGATCCAGGGTTCACGCCGTTGTCGCTCCTTGAACTCCTCAAGCGGCGGAGTCGCTATCGACCGGAGGATTTCGCGCGACTCGAATTGGTGGCCCCGTTCGATCTGGTCGCGGCCAAGACGCTCTGGCTGTCGGCGCTGTCAGAGGCGGAAGAGTTCATTCGCCGTCGCCCACCGACGGAGATTGGCTGCCTGTACTGGTCAACGGTGCGTGCAAACTTCATGATGCCAACACCCGCGGACGACGAAGCCGGTTCGGTGCGACCGCATTGGGGGGTACCGGGTGGTGTGTTGCCTCAGCTGCGCGACGCGCTGAGTATCCCAACCACGCCAGCTCCCTGACCCACGTCGTGTCTCGTCTCACCTCGGCACTGTTCCAACCGTTGGATAGCATTGGCTCTTCAGGAACGAGAGTCGGTGAGTAGCGTGTTGCCAGCGTGTGGAACTCCAGGAGGCGACGCTGGTGGTGCACGTCTGCGTCGACGCGAATCACCTTGCGGCATATGGATGCCTTAGCCATACTCATACATATGAAAACCACGCTCAATATCGATGACGAGCTGCTGGCCGAGGCACAGCGGCTGACACGGATCGAGGAGAAGACGGCGTTGGTGCATGCGGGGCTGAGCGCGTTGATCGCCAGGGAGAGCGCGCGGCGGCTGGTCGCCCTTGGTGGATCGCAGCCGTCGCTACCCGCGATTCCTCGGCGGCGCTCGACTCCGCGTCGGTCCGCGTGATCCTGGTCGACACGTCCGTCTGGATCGACCACCTGCGCCGCGGCAACGCACGCCTTGTCGACGCGCTCGAGGCGGAGGATGTGCTGTGTCATCCGTTCGTGATCGGGGAGTTGGCCTGCGGTTCGCTGAAGCTGCGCGCAGAGTTCGTTGACCTCCTGAACCAGCTGCCGCAGGCGCAGCAGGCGAGTCATGCCGAAGCCATGACGGTGATCAATGCGCGTCGCCTCTTTGGGCGCGGCCTGGGCTTCATCGACGTGCACTTGCTGGCCTCGGCGATGCTCGACGGGGCAACGCTTTTCACGCTCGACCAACGTCTGGCGCATGCGGCGCTCGCGGTTGGCGTGGCAGCCCAGGCATGATGGTCAGCGCGCCGCGTGTCGCGCGCGGCTTGGAGGTGGGGAGTGGTTCGAATTTGATGGCGCTGGTTCGACACGGCGCAGTATCTTTGAAACTTATGATCACATACTCACGACGCGTTGCACTCATCACCGCCCTGTTGGTCACGTCGATGCCCGCCATGTGCCAGTCGGCGCCCGTGACGGCGCTTCGCTTCGGCGCCATGGCCGACCCGGCAGGTCGCACCACGCGCAACGTCACCATCCTCGTGCAGGCCGACACCGTGCTCAGAGTGGGCACTGGAACCCGTTTCATTCCAGCGGGAGCCAAGGTCATCGACCTGCTGCGCTACACCGCGATCCCCGGACTGATCGACGTGCACACCCACATGACATTTGTGCGCGACAAATCGAGGCCGCTGGCAAACGGACCACGCAGTCGAGATTCGGTAGTACAGGCCGCGGCAGAGAATCTGCGTCGCACGCTCGAAACGGGTGTTACGACCGTGCGTGATCTGGGCGCGAGCAACTACGCGGACATCGCGTTGCGTGATTCCATCAACAAGGGCGTCATGATCGGCCCGCGCATGTACGTGGCCGGATACGGGCTCTCGAAGCTCACCA
This sequence comes from Gemmatimonadaceae bacterium, assembly GCA_031370885.1. Lineage (GTDB taxonomy): Bacteria > Gemmatimonadota > Gemmatimonadetes > Gemmatimonadales > Gemmatimonadaceae > Gemmatimonas. The sequence continues at coordinate 13,006 of JANMRE010000801.1, read as the reverse complement.
CACCCCAGGCGCCTGGCGCCGCATCGCAAGCCGCGCGTGGTCGCGTGCGTGATACCAGCGAAATCAAGGAAGCCATCAAGGCGCAGGTCGACGCGGGCGCCGATTGGATCAAGATGTACGGCTCCACCGGCACCTATGCCAACGTGACGGGCGTGCAGACGTTTACCGACGTCGAGATGCGCGTGGCCACCCAAACCGCACATCGCTTGAATCGGCCTATCGCCATTCACTCGTACGGCGACTCCGGTGGCCGCGCGGCCATTCGCGCTGGCGCCGAATCGGTGGAGCATCCGGCCGGCTTCGATAACGCCACCCTCGCTGACTGGGCTCGTCGCGGTACCATGTATGTGCCCACGATCGACCACAATCGCTTCTACGCCGAGAACGCCACACTGCTCGGCTACACGCCCGAACAGGTAGCAGGACTCGATTCGTTTCGACTGCTCAACCTTGAGACCGCCCGTCGCGCGCACAGAGCGGGCGTGCGATTCGCCATGGGGTCGGACGCGGTATTCTGGATGTTTGGCGAGAACACACGCGAACTGGGATGGTTTGTGAAAGCGGGAATGACACCCGCGCAGGCGCTGTCGGCGGCCACTGTCAATGGTGCCTCGCTGCTGGGACAGTCGAAGAAGTTGGGTCGCATCGCGACGGGCTACTACGCAGATATCGTGGCGGTCGACGGGAATCCGCTGCGCGATATCACGGTCGTTCTCGACCACGTGATGTGGGTGATGAAGGGTGGAGCGGTCGTGGTCGACAAGCGCCCGTAGCGCGGCCAACAATTTCGGAACTTGCTGCAACCTCACGTCCGCTCAATCGAGAGTGAACGCGTGGGCGGTGCGTGCTCACCTTATCGCACGCGCTCGCGGAGTTCGGTGAGGAAGTTAAGCACGACGTGGAACTCCTGGACCTTGTTGCGACTGCGCGTGGACGCTTGCGATCCGCCACCCGTCGTCGTCACGCCGAAGAACGAGCCGTCGCGGAGTACGTCGTAGCTGCGAGAGGGAGTGCCAAGTCGGTACTGCCATTTCGCGAACACCGTGGCGGGCTGGCCGACCGTGATGTCGCCGGTCGTCGTCACGGCCACGCGCATCATGGATGGTGGAGACGTCGTGTTGAGGAAGTACAGCGAGCGGCCATCGCTGGACCACGCCGGCGCCGCGCCGCCAGCGCCGCTCACCTGCACCCCCCAGAGGCTGTTGACGGCAAGCATGCTTCAAGTGTGTGTGCATGAACGATCCTACGTCGGAGCGACCCGGTGGGTAAGAGAATGACTGGCCGCGATCCCGCGTGCTGGAGGAGCCTCCGGCCCCTCACTCCTCCAGCCTCTCATCACGGCAACGCCTTGGCCTTTGCCTTCTCCGCCACCTCGCGACCATAAAACGCCGCGTTGAACATCACCCGAAACGTGCCAAACGGTTGTCCCCGCCACTGCGGACGGAATCCGATCAGCACCACGTGCCCGCGCTCATGCTTCACGTCCATCGCGGCGGCCATGCCCTGCAGGTACTTCTCGCCCAGCAGATAGCCCGACAGCAACGGCGATCCTTCCTTGGCGTAGCGCGCCAATACACTGCCGTCAAATCCCTCCAGCGCACTGAACACGGGGCTCTGGTCGACAAACACCTTGGCACGCTCCGGCATGCCGGCCATCATGGGGTGCGCCGCGTCGGTGATCACTTCCAGTATGGACCCGCTGGCAAAGTAGTCCTTCGACGCCAATCCGCGCACCGTGTTCTTGACCGGCAAGTGCAGCGCGTCGATGGCAAAGAGCGCGCTGCTGTTGATCGCCACCATCGTGCCACCTTTCCGCACGAATTCGTCGAGCGCGCGCACACCCTCGTTGCCCAATCCACCCTCAATCGCCGGTGGTACGCGGCCCTTGCCGAAACCGTCGGTAATGGTGCGCGCACGATCCGACGCAAAGAGAATCACATCAAAGCGCGCACCCAGATCGCCCGCCGCGAAATCAGTGTTGGTGATCACGGTGTACTTGAATTCGTACTGGTCAAGCAGCCATTCAGTCCACCCTTCGTCCATGCTGGGCGAGAGGGACTTGTACACCGCCACACGCGAACGCACCGCGGCACTGGCCGGACTGAATGCTGCACGACGTTCGGCCCGCAGCGACAGTTCCGTGGCCCATCCTTCCAACTTGGCCAACGCCACACCGGACACTACATACCGTCTGCCATCAAAGTGCACCGCGCCACCATCAGCCAGCGCGCGATTCACCAATCGAAACGCATCGTTCTGGGCGGGGTCAACGGCCAGGGCCGCGCCCGCGCCGGTAATGCGCGCCGGTGGTGGCATGATACCGGCCGCCATGGCATTCGTGGCAAACGGCGCACTGGGCAATGACAGGTCGACGGTCTTGCCCTGCACCGCTTGCATGGCGGCACGAAACTCCGTCGTGAGGGGGACACGCGCCTCAAGCACGCGCACATCCATCTGATACGGCAGCGTCCAGCCAGCCGCGTCGTATGGCGGCTCCGGTCCGCCGGCGTCGTCCTTCAGATCCGGGTACTCTTGTCTTTCGAACAGCTGCCGCACCAATTCGGCAAACTCCTGATCCATGGGAATCACCCACGTGCCCTTCGGATACCGCACACCCGCGTGCGTGGCCTCACGCGACAAATCCGTGATGCGCACGCCCAGAAACGCCAGCCGTTTGAGCAACTCTGCGGCCGCACCGGGATCACGCTGCGCCTGCGGCACGATGTACGCATACGGGGGCTCCTTGCTGTAGCGCGCAATGGCGTTCCGCCCCGCCTGATACCGATTCCACAGCAGCTCTTCGCGATACTTGGCCGCGTAGTCGAGCACGGCGATGGATGCCGTTTCCATGTAGTCCACGGCATCCTTCAGATGCCACCACCCGCCGGGCCACGGACTCGCATACAACGACTGCGGACGCAGATCCCGATACTCGGCCGGAAACTCGTCAATCGTATAAAACTTCGGTGTGGCGTAGTTGAACAACGCCGTTTCCGTCCAGAACGACGCGATGTTCTGCAGCATGGGCATGTAGTCGATGTACCCGGGATACCAGGCGTCGAACCCCTTGCCCATGTGCGTCGCGCCAATCTGCCCGTTGGTTTCCAGCGCCTGTGCGATGACCATGCCAATGGTGTTCACTTCACGCGACATCAAACCGGCCACCCGCGGCGCAATGGGTTCGGCGAATGGCGGCAACCAGATGCGCGTGGGGAACGGCGCCGTCTGGTGCTGCACGTAGATGATCTGCGGTTCCCACTGTCGCCAAATGCGGGCCACCACGCGCGACTCCACCACGTTCAACATGTAACCGTCGCGGTTGTTATCGTGTCCGATGTACTTCTGGTACAGCTCATCCAGCGGCGACACCTCGTATGGCGTGCCCACGTTATTGCGATACCAGTTCACCACAATGTTCTGTCCATCGGGATTGATGGACGGCCAGAGCAGCAGCACGGTGTTGTTGAGAATGGCCTTGGTCTTGTCGTCAGTGCGCGACAACAGGTCGTACGCCAATTGAATGGTGTGCTGCGAGCCCGCGATTTCCGACGCGTGCAGCCCGCCGCTGATGTCAACGAACGCCTTCCCTTCTCGTGCCAATGCGCGCGCCTGATCGTCGGTTAGCCCGGCCGGATGGGCGAGCTTCTGGGCGATCTCGCGCAGCTTGTCGAGGTTGGCCAAATTCTCGGGCGACGAGACGATGGCCAGCGTCCAGGCGTGCCCGGTGGACGTCTTGCAGACGTCGAGCAGCTTGATGCGATTACTCGTGGCGGCAAGTTGCTGGAAATAGCGAATCGACTCGTCGTAGCTCACCAGCTTGAAGTCGGCACCAACGGGAAAGCCGAACACCGATTCGGGTGTGGGAATGGCGCCCCGCTGCGCGATGACGGTCGCGAGCGGCAGCGTGAGTCCTGCGGCAACGGTGCAGGTGCTCAACGCGCGCCGAACGGTCGTGTACAGCATGCAGGATTCTCCGACTGGTTAGGTGAGAGGTGCGGATGCGTTTTCGCTTCCACTCGCCACGATAGTCGTCGCGGCCAGGTAGCCCGACACGTTCAGCGCTGTCGCGATGGTATCGGGAATGGCATCCACCGCAATCAGAATGCCGATGCCTTCAATGGGCAGCCCAATAACCTGAAACAGCGGTGTGAGCATGATGAATGCGCCGCGTGGTACACCGGGCACACCGAACGCCAAAAACACTGCCGCGAACGCAATCGTGGCCAACTCGCGTGCATGCAGCGGCACGCCATAAAACCATCCCACAAACAGCGCCCCCATGGTCCAGGACACGGGTCCGGCAATTTTGAACGTGGACACCGTGAGCGGCAACACAAATCCGGTCACACGCGTGGACAGTCCAAGGTGATCAGCGCTTTCCACCAGGGCCGGCAGGGACGCAATGGACGAGCTGGAACTCAGCGCAATGAGTTGCGCCGGCAGCAACGCGCGCGCGTATGCGCGCACTGGCACGTGGCCGAATGTGGCGACCACTGGATACAGCAACAGGATCATCAGAGCGCACACAACCGAATAGGCCGCAATATAGAAACCGATCGCACCGGCCAACTGGGCGCCGGCGTGCACGGCCAGCGGCAGCACCAACGCAAACACACCGATGGGTGCCAACAAGACCACCCAGCGCACCAGCAACAGCATGGCGTCGGCGATCGCGCCGAAGAATTGCGTAAGTCGTTCGCGTGACTCGGCCGAACCCCGCACGATGGCAAGCGCAAACAGCATCGTGAAGATGATCAGGGGCAGCATCGCACCGTTGGCGGCCGCAGCGATGGGATTGGAGGGTATCAATGAAACCAGCCACGCGCCGGCGGTTTGACTCTGACCACCGGACATCAGTTGACTGGCAGCTTCGGTGGCGCCTGCGGGCAGTGAAGGCCGCGACGCAGTGTCGCTGGGTAGCACCGAGAACAGCGCCGGCGCCAACGGGATGACGAGAGCGGCGGTGGCCGTGAGCAGCGCGAAAAACACCACCAGAATGCGACGACCAAGACGACCGATGGCGCGCACGTCGGACGTAGACGCCACGCCGGTAATCAACAGGGACACGACCAGCGGAATCACCGTCATCCGGATGGCGTTCACCCAGAGCGTGCCAACCGGACCGATCGCATCCGCGGCACTTTGCAGCGTCGCATTTCCAGACGCGCCAACCGCCATGCCCACTGTGATGGCCACGCCCAGAGAGAGCAGCACCCGCGCATTTTCTTTCATCAGTGTTGGTTGGGTTACATCATGAGATCGCCACCGTTGATGTCGAGCGCCGTGCCAGTCATGTATCCGGCTGCCTCGGACGCGATGAAGCAGATGAGGTCGGCCACTTCGCGGGCCGTTCCCAGACGCGGCACCGGAAAACCCGATGCCAACTGCTCCAACCGTTCGTGCGTGGCGTACTCGTGCGTCAACTCGGTGTCGATCATGCCAGGACAAATCGCGTTCACGGTGATGCCAAACGGGCCCAGTTCTTTTGCCGCCGCTCGCGTCAAGCCGAGCAGGCCGGTTTTCGACGCGGTGTAATGCGCGCCACCCAGCGTGCTCACCATGCGACCCGCCGTGGATGACACGTTCACGACACGTCCGTACCGCTGTTCCTTCATGGTTGGCAGCACGGCCTTGATGAGCAGAAACGGTGCCGTGAGGTTCACGTCGATAGCCGCTCGCCATTCCTCAGCCGACAGGTCGCTGAAGCGCGTGGAGCGTGCCAGCGCTGCGTTGTTGATCAGAATATCCACGCGACCAAAACGCTTCAGGGTGCGCGCCACGATGTCGTCGGGTATGCCGGCCGCAGCAATGTCTCCCGGCACCGCGAACGCGCGCTCACCAAGTTGCGCCGCGACATCGTGCGCGCGTTCGTGATCACGCACGTTGATCGCCACCGACGCCCCCCGTTCGACTAATCGCTCAGCGGCGGCGCGACCCAAGCCGCGCGCCGCGCCGGTGATGATGGCCACACGTCCGTGAAAGTCGGTCGGAGAATGCGCTGCGATCGATCGATCCATTGAGAGTGTGAAGGCGAATGCCCTGCCCGGACGCACAACTTGTGGCGCGGAACACAGATAGTCTACGGCCGAGCGGCGCGCTGGCGGAGTCAGAGAGCCCACTGGAGTCCGTCGGATCACGACGTTGTCGGTTGTCGGGAGGAATCTCGCTACGTCCAACGCATCGCCCGGCCAGCAGTGTCAGGCAATGAGTTGGCAGTTGGTGGTTTGCGGGGTAGGTGCCGTTCCGATCATTCCACTCGAAACGCACCAACCCCGCCAACCTTCAACCGCTGACCCATTGCCTGACGCTGCTCGCCGGGCAAACTATCGACGCGCGACAAACTCAGCCGAACAACCGCGAACGGCTGGCCGTTCAAGACGATGTCGGTTTGTTGGGCGAGATCTCGCGGCCATTTCCAAGGCGCGATCGACGCCGGAGTGCCCGACAGTTACTCTATCGGGGTCCTCAACAGGAAAAGACACGTGACGGTCATCGGGAAAACGGCTGGCGGGCCGGGTGCGAAAGGCGAGTACGCGATTACCGCTGGCAAGCTGGAAGGAGGTCTGGTCTGGGAACTCGTGCGCCAGCAATTTCCCGCCTTCCTGAACGTGGCGTCAAAGCCGGTTTCGGCGGCGGCAGCGGACAAGGACATAGCGAGCTGCAAAGCCGCTGTGATGATATTGCTGTCCCCGGCGAAAGTTTACACGCTGGAGTACAACACCGAGCATGCAAAGCGGCTGGGGGTTCCAACCAATCTCCAGATACTGCTGGACGCCATGGTGGCGGTGAGTCCCGATGTCAAGCGATTGCGCGACGCCGTCCTGCAAACGGAGCAAGACGCCCTGACCCTGGAAAACTCGCGCGCGGAATACAATCACATCGTGGAAGGAACTGCCGCGGGCACATACGGGGCAAAACTCCGCCTGCTGCGCGACAGGGGCCACCTGACACTCAAAACACCGCATCGTGGCTTCATTTCAGGGTACGAAGGCCCCGACCAGTTTGGCATGAGCTACGAACTGGCTGGTCGTCTGCCTGACGCGTATGTGCGCAAACTCGTTCTGCACGTCCACTGCACCTACACTGGCGCCGTTCGCGCCGCGTCTATCAAATACAAGGATCAGGAACGGCTACCGGGCGACGGACTGGCGCTCGAGGCCGATGCATTGGTGCATTTCAACAACCTGACGTACACGAACATGACGGTACGGGGGCTGCTGCCGTTCAACTGAGGTGCAATGCCCGCGAATGCGGCCGTTGTGTAACGAACCCGTCACACTGGGCGCTGTGCCTTGGCGGGGTGGCCATTTGTAACAGATTTCCATTCGAATTGTAACGGAAGTCGGCGTCCCAACGCCGACCGTGCCGATCCCGCTCCATTTCCTGCTCCATCTCCGCTCGAAACCACTGGGTTCATGTCGATCATCACTCGCGTTGCCTGCGTGATCGCGGCGACGGCCGTATTCGTTGCCGCGCTCTCCGCGCAGCCGTCGTCCACCGCGGCACCCGCGCCGGCTCCTGCGCCAAAGCCGTGGTACGAAAAACTCTCCCTTCGCGGCTACGCGCAGATTCGCTACAACCGCCTGCTGGAAACCAACAAGCAGTTGGTGTGCGCACAGTGCGACCGGTCGATCGGGAACAATGGTGGACTGTTCCTGCGGCGCGGACGACTGGTCATCAGCGGCGACGTGCACCCGCGCGTGTATGTGTATGTGCAACCGGACTACGGCAGCGACGCCGCCGGTGCGTTGCACTACCTGCAGATTCGCGACGCGTATTTCGATGTGTCACTCGACGCCCAAAAAGAGCACCGCATCCGCATTGGCCAGAGCAAGGTGCCATTCGGCTTCGAGAATCTGCAGTCTTCGCAGAACCGCTTGCCGCTGGACCGCAACGATGGACTGAACAGTGCTGTGCCGAACGAGCGCGACATGGGTGTCTACTACTACTGGGCCTCTACCACGGCACGCCATCGTTTCAAGATCCTGACAGACAGTGGCTACAAGGGGTCGGGCGACTACGGTGTCGTGGGCGTGGGTGTGATGAACGGACAAACCGCCAACCGTCCCGAAGCGAACAACTCCCTGCACAAGGTGGCGCGCCTGAGCTATCCCTGGCGCCTCCCCAACGGACAGTTCGTGGAAGCGGGTATTTCGGGATACAGTGGTCGCTTCGTCCTGCCCGCAAAGTCGAGTGGCGTGCAGTCACAGCCCGAGTACACCGACGAGCGCGTGGCGCTCTCGCTGGTCTGGTATGCACAACCGTTCGGTGTTGTCGCCGAGTACAACTGGGGCAAAGGACCGGAGTTTCAGGCTGCGTCACGCTCCATCGACGAGCATTCGCTCGAGGGCGGTTTTGTCCAGACCATGTATCGGTGGCGAACCCATGGCCAGGTGGTTCAACCCTTCGCTCGACTGCAGAGTTATCACGGTGGCAAAAAAATCGAACAGGATGCGCGACGCTACGAAGTGCACGAAGTCGAAGCCGGAGTGGAATGGCTCCCCTTCGCCAACTTCGAGTTGACCGCGGAATACACCATGTCCAATCGCGTTTTCGAGGATGCGGCAACGATTGGCAATCGCCAGAAGGGAAACTTCCTGCGGCTGCAGGCGCAGATCAACTACTGACGATCGCTGCCCGTTGCTACGGAAGGACCTTCCTGCCCGACGCGTGACCGTCGCTGTGCAGCGTCCCTCCAAGCCGACGGATTGCCGCAGCGGCCTCCGAGACCATGGGCTGCAATGAACTGTCAGCATGAGCCCATGTCTCCGCCACAACCCGGTAGGCAGCGATCGCTCGATCGTCCCCCATCTGCGTGGCGAGTCGAGCTCGCGAAAGCGCCCAGGGAGCAGTCATCGCTGAAAAAGCGAAATCGACATGCGAGCGAAGGAATGCCAGTTCGAGGGCCTCGCGTGGTCGGCCGACCGCTGCCAACAAACGCGCGCGCGGTTCGAGCGCAAACCAGCACCACACCGGACAGAGTGAATCTGGAAACGTATCGAACACACGGACCGCACGTAGCGTATCGTGTCGTGCGAGCGCGCCGAAGGCCTCGCCGAGATTGGCGATCGGTCTTGCCATCCGGCGAATAGCCGACGCCGAATCGCCCTGAAGTTCGCGTACGCGTTTCGCAGTGCACCGGTTGATGCTCGCCACGTCACCGCGTTGAGCCCACCAATCCAGAAGGCGAAGACATTCGAACGGCGGATCCGCCTGATTCAGCCAAGCCGCGAACACCGGCTGTGCGCGGTGATCCGGGAGCGCTCCCAAAAGCGCGGCCGACGCGAACTGCTGCGGCTGTGATCGAGCATCTACGACGCTGGCCGCCTCTCTGAAGCGTCCTGACTTGAGCAGCGTTCTGACGGTGAGGTCGTTCAGCTCGCTCTCCCGAACCCCTCCGAGCGTACCGTTGTTGATGGCGATTCGCAGCCGCGTCGTGGCGGCAGGAAACAGCGTCGCGTCGACATCCGTTGCCGCCACTGACTGATAGTTGGCCCACAGTACCTCAATCGGCAGCGTATCGAGAACTTGTCGGGCGCGGCCCGGATTCGACGAGGCAAATCGCTCCAGTTCGCTAACGACCTGCTGGTCTCGAGCAGCAGTCCCTATCCCATTGCGTGCCGCACTGACGCCATAGCGCTTTTGTCCCTCCCGCCCCCGTAAAAGCAGGGCAAGGCTGCCCGTGTGTGAATACGCCGGTCCGAGCGCCGAATCGAGGGCGAGCGCGCGGTCGAACGCCTCCAGGACATCGTGCTCTCCAGTGCGAGTCGCAACGCCGCCCAAGTGGTACAAAACTTCTGCGTACCTCACCCAGATCTCGGCGTCATCCGGATAGTCGTTGACGAGTTGTTCCGCGGTCGCCATCGCCCGGCGTATGTGAGGCCAGTGCTGAGGGTCACGAGGCAGCGACTGAGGATTTGCGTAGGCGGCCATGTAAAGAGAATCCAGCGCGATCAGGGCGCTATCGCGCGCGCCAAGTCCGTGATTGAACGCGGCCGCTCTGAAGATGTAGAACGACGCCTCCGGAACCGCCCGTGCAACCGGTCGCTGTTCAACTGCGCGTGCCACACCCGCGTACGACAGGGCGAAACTGGAGTCGAGCGCGATGGCACGCAGAAAGTGCGTCTCGGAAGAGTCCCACAGCCGCCGACGGTAGAAGAGCTGCCCCTGCAGGAACTCCTTGAGGGCGACAAGCGAACCAGTTCCAACGGAGCGAAGTGCGGGGGAGCGGGGCGATGTCCCGCGCAGGAGCAAGCGCAGCACGTCTATCGCGACGGAGTCCGCGAGGTGATCCATCCGATCGAGCGCGTCGCGGCGATCGATCGCGCCTCGCGTGACTTGGCGTGCGACATCGCGCACGGTCACCGTGAACCGTGCCGAGTCGACGCCCGTATGCTGGAGGGTACCGATCAGCAAGAGCCGCGCGTGCGTGCGGTACGCCAGTTCTTCGGGAGTAGCTGCGTAAGCACCAGATGCGGCCTTCATGACGACCGCCGGCGCAACGGTGCGCAAGTCGCCTGCCCCATCCAGACTGCGCGAGAGTAGGTCGACCATGCCTTCGCGCCAGAGCTCCAGATCTGCCGCAAGGACGTTTACCGGCGCAACCACCACGACGTTGTCGCGTAACTCGACGGCCGCAGCGTCGCGATTGTTCACCAACAACGCCAAGGCACTCATGACGAGCCCACCGGCGATCAACGCACCGGTCCACATTCGGCGTCGAGTCGCCCGTGGCACGAGGTCCAAGACAGGTTTGACGCCTGGAGCATGCCGGGCTGGATCCGCCGTCGGAGTTATTGTCTCCTTCAGCGCCGAGGTCGACGCGACGATAATCGGCTCCGCGCGGTCAGCACGCGACGTGGGTAAACCACCTTCGTTCGCGCGAAGTTCCTGCGCCAGCGCGCTCAGAACGGGGTCAGGTGGCAGGTCGAATTCCGCGCGCACGCGCCGCTCGTGCTCGCGGAGGTACTGAAGTGCCGCCGGTCGCTCGCCGGCCCTCACCAGCGCCTTTATCGTGGCGATCGCGAACGTCGCACTGAGCGGGTCCGAGGCAGCGAGCGCCTTCCACAAGTCGGCGGCAGCTCGATACTCTCCTCGTCCTTGTGCTGCGGCGGCAAGTTTCTCGAGCGCCGTGCGATACTGATCGGCCCGTCGTTCGCGCTCGCGCTCGGCCCAGCGCTCGAATTCCGGTGCGTCGCTAAGATGAATGCCGTGCAGCAGCGGTCCAGTGTACCGGCCCACCGCACGCTCAAAGTTGCCCACCCTGAACTCCGCATCGAATTCGAGTAGGTCACTCCCAATTACTTCGATGTTGAGCTTGAGCTCTGTGGTGCCAATCGTGAGTTCCGGCTCCCCCACATCGTGACGCAGTTTGTAGAGCCCCTGCCGCAACGCACCGCGCGCACTCTCCGTGTCCTTCTCGGGCCAGAAAAGGGCCAGTATCAGATCGCGGCTGATGCCTCGGTCCCCTGCGCTGGCGAGCACTGCCAGCATAGCCAGGCGTCCCCGCTGCGTGGCTGCTCCAACGAGCGGACGGCCGCCGTTTTCCAGCGACAGCCCGCCGAACGCACGAAGATACAGCATGGCAGGTCTGGCCGAATGCGCCAATTCGCACCCCCTGATGATTAGGTGACGCTCCAGCGCACGAATGAGTGACGCGTCGCCGTTACGATGGAGCGAGACCTTGGCAGCGGCAACTAAGCTCGCGAGGCCAACCATGTCCAGAAGCAGCGGTCGGTTGCTCGCAGCCAGCTCCGCTCTCGAGTTCGAAGCGTTCGGTGCCTCTGACACCGTCGCCTGTCCACCGATTGCGGCTGAGATCCACGGAATTGGGGCAACCGCAGGAACCGGCGTACAGCTACATCACCTCACCAATGTTGGAGCGTGTTCATGTGTACCACCCGCGTGATCGTCGGCTGTTTGTTGGTCAGCGCCTGTCGGTCTGCAGAAACGCCGCAGCAGACCGATGCTCGGATCACCGCCGAGTCCGGCACCGCCCGCATGGAAATCGAGGCGAACCGGAAAAATTGGGAACGCTGGCTCGAGGCGGGAGCCGTCGATTCGGCTGCGACAATGCTGACCGAGGATCATAGTTCGCTTCCACCGAACCAGACCGCGGGTTCCGGTCGTGCGGACTGGGTCGGTCGGACAACGGCGCTCGTCACGACCGGAAAGTTCCGCTTCCACCATGTGATCGCATCAGTGGTTGCGAACGGTCCCATCGCCGTGGAGCGAGGGCGTTTTGTAATGGAATTCGTTCCTCGTCGCACGGCACCAGCGGGCACGAAGCCATCCGCTGACACGGGCAAGTATCTCTGGCATTGGCGCAAAGTCGATGGCCAGTGGCTGCTTGCTGCGGCGGCATGGAGTAGCGACCTGCCTATGACGAAATAGGCTTACGCGCCGTGAACGTGGACCAAGGCGGTCGTTGTCTCCACGCGCGGGGACGGCAACACAAGAGTCACGACGACAAACCACAAACTGGGGAAGATCATATGCGTAGATGTTGGTTTTGTTTTCTCGCAGCGTGTGCGCCGACAATTGCGCTGGCACAAGGCACACAAGCCCCAGAGGCGGCGATTCGTGAACATCAGGCGGCGCACGCGGCGGCGCTCAACCGACGCGATGCCGCGGCGCTCGCGGCGCTCTTCACCGCTGACGGCGACGAGATCATTGTAGACGGCCCCCGCGCCGCCGGTCGGGAGGCCATTCGCGCGGCCACGCAACGGGAACTCGCGTCGTGGCCATCCACGCGCCGGTTCGCGCTTGAGGTGACGGGAGTGCGCATGCTCACCCCGGACATCGCGATCGTGGAAACGACGGCGACGTTTAGTGAGGGTCCGGTGTCATCGAATCGAGGGACGTCAGTGGTCGTGCGACGAGACGGCAAGTGGCTGACCGCCGCGCTCCGAGTGTATCCAAGCACCGCGACCCGCTGACAACTCCGTCCTGCTCACATCTTTACAATCGAGGAAAACATTATGCGTCGTTCGATGGCATCACTGAT
>JANMRE010000575.1:0-2826 GCA_031370885.1 Gemmatimonadaceae bacterium | reverse complement strand
GCTCCATGCGCGCCACAATATCGTGCCCGAATGCCGACAGGCCGCCGTCTCGATTTTCCAGAAACCCCGCCCCGATACGGCTTTGCATGTTATACGTGAGCTGGGACACGCGCTGGCCAAGCTGGTAGAAGGTGTCCACATCGGCGGTAGTACGGAAATGATCGGAGTTCTGAGCGGTTATCATGATGCCGATGCGCCCCGACCCTTTGATGGACCGCAGGTCACCCGCATCATCGATACGGGTAAACCAGTCACTGTGCGATGCAATGAAGCCGTTCCATTGCGCCTGGAACTTGACCGCGTCGTCATAGTTGGCCGGTCCACTGCCGAGGGCGAGGATGTTGACGCCAGACGCGCGAAACGTGGCGAAGTGTTCGGCGGTGAACGCGGCGGGATCGCGCAGCCATCGCGTGGCCAGCGGGACATCGTCCTTCCGATAGTCGTCGAACGCAAACTGACAGAGCATATCGATTACCGTGGACTCTTGCATCAGCGCAATGGTGCGCGCCGAGTATTCGGTCGTGCTCTCCGCGAACAGACGATAGCGACCACGCAGGAATGCCGGCGCGGCGAGCGTGGACATCGCAGCGGTGGTCATGCAGCGGAGGGCGGTCCGGCGATCCATAATGTCCTGTGGGAGGGAGTCGCGCAGAATGTATTCCGCGTGAGGCGTGCTGGCGAGGAGACGGGCCGTACGCGACCGGTCCTGCCCGCCCCTGCCCCGTGCACCGGCGGATCACTTGACGTCGTCTCCAGCCTGCCGGACATTCCGTCCATGAACGTGGCCGATCATCGCAGCAGCGAACCCCCGACATGCCCGTACGCATCCTCGTAACTGGCGGCACCTTCGACAAAGAGTACGATGAGCTGCAGGGCGTGCTCTACTTTCTGCACTCGCATGTGGAGGAAATGCTGCGGCGCGGTCGATGCCACTTGGATGTGGCCGTCGAAGAACTGATGATGATCGACAGTCTCGACATGACGCCGTCGCACCGCGCGGCGATTGTCAATGCGTGCCGCACGTGCGCCGAGTCGCAAATCGTGATCACGCATGGGACCGACACCATGGTGGAAACGGCGCACGCCCTCGCCGCCGACGTGCCGGGTAAGACCATCGTGCTCACCGGCGCCATGATCCCCTATGCGTTCGGCAGCTCCGATGGGCTGTTCAATCTGGGCAGTGCCCTGTCATTCGTGCAGGCACTGGTGCCCGGGGTGTACGTGGCGATGAACGGACGCTGCTTTGCATGGAACAACGTGCGGAAGAACCGCACCATCGGCGTGTTCGAGGCGATCGCCGAGTCCTGAACGAACCAACAACATAATGAACCGCAGGGGACGCAGGGGTCGCGGAGAACAGCGTGGTGATCTTACGGCAGGCACCTTTATGAACACCCTTCGGTTTACTGCTGGTCGAATCCATCGCGCAAACGTGTTTGAAGGATATTAGCGCCAAGTCCTTCGCGTTTTGATTTGGTTTGGTATTGCTCGGCCGCTGAGTCGCCACACAACCTTCGAAGGCGACCCGTCTCTGCGACCTCAGCGCCCCCTGCGGTTAAATATTTTCGATCTTGTGAGTCTTGGGCATTGAGAAAACCCGCCCGGTCCCGTTACGGAGCCAACGGTCGCATCTCCGAGATCGCAATCAAATTTCTCTCCGGATCGCGACAGAAGCTCATCCACACCTCGTGCGTACCGGTCTTCCCCACCAGATGCGGCGCGTCGTCGAATGGCACCCCGCGCGCGACCATCGCAGTATAGGTTGCCTGAATATCCGTTACGTCGAAATACAGAATCGAGTTCGGGTGATCGAATTCCGGTGCGCTGGGCTGCGACAACATGAGCCGAACGCCCGCCGCATCGAAAAATGCCATGCCGCTCACTTCGAACTGCAGCGAAAGACCCAGCCCGTCCCGATAGAACGGCACGGCGGCCGTCACGTCATGCTGTACCAGTGCGATCTGCTGAAGCTTGCCCAGTCGAAAATCCATCGGTCCTCCACGGTGCGGGTTTGAGCGTCGCATGGCATCATCCGTTGTTTTTGTTAGCTATGCTAAGTATTATGCGCCATGCCTCATCGTCGTGCAAGTCCCCCGCCAAACCTCGCCGAGCAGATCCATCGGCTGGCCATTCAATTGTTGCGTCGCTTGCGCATTGAGGACGCCAAGTCGGGCATCCCGCCAGCGCGCCTGTCCGCACTCTCGGTCCTGGTGTTCGGTGGCGCCTGCGCGATGTCGGCACTGGCCAACGCGGAACAGGTCAAGCCACCAACCATGACCCGTATTGTTGATGGTCTGGTGGCCGACGGGCTCGCCACGCGCACGGTCGACCCGGCCGATGCACGCGCCGTACGCATTCGCGCCACGGCCAAGGGCACTCGGCTGCTGCTGGCCGGACGCGATCGGCGCGTGGCGCGACTGCACGCGGCCATCGCGAGTCTGACCGCTGCAGAACGTGCGGCGCTGGATGCGGCGGTGGCGCCGCTGACTCGCACCGTGCGCGCGATTACCGCCGAATAGCCTCGGCGGCGCCGCCTTTCGTTTTCGGTGCTACCGCAGCAGCGCACTCCATATCAGCGGCCACGTTGCGTTGCTCTGTGCCCGGTACTGTGGCCGAAACCCATACAGAACCACGTGCCCCTGCCCGACCGACACATCCACCATCGCCGCCTTGCCATTCAAGCGCGCGCCGCCCAGCAGCCAGCCGGACAGCAGTGGATCGCCCGCCGACTGGTAGCGCGCCACGGCCGTTGCTCGTGCGGCGTCGAGGATGTCGAACGCGGGACTGTCTTCAAACCAGAAGGCCGGCACCGGCGCCGTGAACGAC
>JANMRE010000726.1:0-3703 GCA_031370885.1 Gemmatimonadaceae bacterium | reverse complement strand
GATGACGCCATGTCGGCGCGCATCCGTGAGCAACTCGACATTCACCTCACGTTCAGCATGACGGCGATTGCCGACGAGAAAGTGTTTTGCGCCATGCCGTCAGTCGCCGTCTCTGCGCACGGTCTTGTCGGCGAACATCTGCTGTAGGTCAGCGGGCGATGATCGGCAGCCCGTTGGGACTAGACGCAGGTGTACTTTACTTTTAATCGGACTAAACGTATAGTATCCGTATGTTTGATCGCCCGTTCTGGCAACGACGAATTGAGGCTGCGTGGGGCCACGCGCCAATCGCCTGGCTCGCCGGGGTGCGTCGCGCTGGGAAGACTACACTCGCGAATCAGCTCGGCCCCGAAAGCGTTTTGTACGTCAATTGCGACCTTCCGTCAGTCGAAGACCGGGTGCGGGATCCACAGCTGTTCTTTGCGTCCTGTACGAAGCCGCACATTGTATTCGACGAAATTCATCAGCTCAGCGATCCCGCCCGCCTGCTGAAGATCGGCGCCGATCTGTTTCCTGCGCTCAGGATTCTGGCCACCGGATCGTCCACACTTGCGGCGAGCAGCAAGTTTTCAGATTCGCTGGCAGGGCGCAAGCGCACCATTCATCTCACGCCCGTGACGTGGGAGGAATTGCCGACATTCGCCGCAACCTTGGAGAGGAGACTCTTCCACGGCGGTCTTCCACAGGCGCTGCTCGCCGACATCAAGCAACCCTCGCTGTATCGGGAATGGATGGATTCGTTCTTCGCGCGTGACGTCCAGCGGCTCTTTGGTTTGCGCGATATGAATCGATTCAACGCGCTTTTCGAGTACGTGTTACGTCAAAGCGGCAGTCAATTTGAAGTGACGCGAACGGCGTCGGCGCTCGGCATCTCGCGACCCACCGTCGAGCGCCATCTCCAGGCGTTGGAGATTACGCACGCCATTACCGTGGTGCGCCCGTTTTTCGGAGGCGGGCAGAAAGAGATTGTGAAGCAACCCAAGGTGTACGGCTTCGACACCGGGTTCGTGAGTTTTGCTCGCGGGTGGGACACGCTGCGCAACGACGATTTCGGCGCACTCTGGGAACATCTGGTACTGGAGCACCTGCAGGCCCACTTCCCCAACTACCCGGCGCGGTACTGGCGCGACACGGCAGGCAATGAAGTGGACTTTGTTCTTTCGTCGAAGCGCGACGAAGTTGATGCCATCGAGTGCAAATGGAATCCGAAAGCATTCGATAGCCGGGCCCTGCAGATTTTTCGACGCTACTATCCGCACGGACACAACTACCTGATTACGCCTGGGGCTACCACGCCGTATCAGGCACGACATGGTGAATTGACCGTGACGGTGTGCACGCCAACCCACGTGCACCCCTGACCGCTAATGACGGCACTCGGTTCTCAGGAACATTTCTTCTCAAGATTCTCGCGCCAGCCGGGGCCAGGATTGAACCGATCCGGTGGCAGCAACCGAACTATTTCGGCTTTGTCACGACGACACATGGCCGACCGCGCCGCGCTGTCCGCGGTCAACAGCACGTCGAACGCCGAGTAGTAGGCGCTGGCCATACGCTGTGATGCGTCGTCGAGCACCGTCGAGACGTCGCTGAATCCGCGGTACTCGTGGCGAAAAAGACTGGCGCGGAGCGAGTCGACCGGAAAGGGCACATTCGATTTCTGCATCGCGCGGTAGTACAGCCCTTCCAGACGCGCAAATGGCGCGAACGCGCCAAGGTTGCCGCGGGCAGTTATGGCAAACGTGATTGGTCGTCGATTCGCGTTGAGACGGACAACGTCGGCCAACGTGGAGTCGGTCCAGTCGGGCTTCGCAGCATCGCGGAGCGTCCGCGTGGTGGGAATGGGAAGCGTCGAGTCCATGTGCACGAGGCGTTTGGCATACGCGGGATCCACCAACAACGACAGATTGACCAACTGCACGTCTCGGCGTATTCCCTCCACGGCTTGCAGATAGAGAATTGGAAACGTGTCGTTGTCGCCAACTGTGAAGTAGATCGCGCTCGGCGGTAATTCCGACAGTGCGTTGCGGGCGTAGTCGGCGGCAAAATGGCGAGCGGACGCGTCGCGTGCGCGCCAATTGTCCGTCAACTGAGTTGCCGGCAACAGAAGCACCACCAGTATTCCTGCGGCGCCGATCGCGCGTCTCGGCATCGAGGCCGACGCGCGAAGGACATCGATCCCGCCGCTTACAACCGTCGACGCACCAACCGCAACGGCAATGCCAAACGTGATGCACAGGGGCAGGTAGTGCCGGTTCAATGAACGGAAATAGCTCTCCGGAATGTTGAAATACCAGACGGTCATGGCCGCGTGCAACACAAGCAACAGGACAAAGGCTGCTCCGAATCGCTTGTCGCGACGCCACATCGCGACAATGCCGGTGACGCCCATCAACGCCGCTCCAACGCCCAGAATTCCCGATGCACCGTTCCAGTGAAAGAAATTCTGCGCGAATGTTCGCCACACATCGCCAACCTGAGCCGACCAGAACGGAGCGTTCCTGGGCCACACGTCAACGAGAAAGCCTCCGCCCAGCCGATCAAGCGAGATGAAGCTCCACAGCATCTGGAGGGAGCTCGTGTCATTCCAGTTGAGTGGCGAATGCGTGTACCGTGCAATCGGAATGAGCAGCAATTGCAGCAACAGCGCGGCCAGCATCGTTGAAGCGCCGGCAGCCCACACACGCCAGTCCCGCAACGCCTTCGCATTCCGAACCAACACCCACGCCAATACACTCAGCACCAACAACGCATTGGTGCGATGTACGCTGAAGTCCAGTCCAATGAGGAGGCCGAGCGCCGCGAAGTGCTTCCAGGCATCGGGACGGTCGGCTGCTTCCCACCAGCACAGCATTCGCCACACGATCAGCCCCGTACATACCGTCGTGAGGATGTACGGCGTGAATTGCACAGCGTAGTCCCACGTGGTGAGGCTGAACGCCAACGTAAGCGCACCAACACCTGCGCCCAGCTGCGGGGCGAGTCCCGTATCGCTGCCAAGCATGGTCAGAATGCGGAGCGACACCGCGTACACCAGCACAATCGCCAGCGACGCCAGCACGCCGGCGAACAGGTTCAGCCCGTAGGCCACTTCGGTGTCTGGGGCAATCTGGGCGATGGGCCAACCCACCAGCGTAAGTATCAAACTGCCCGGCGGACCAACAACCGCCATCGTCTTCGCGGCCAGCGAGTACGAGGCAGAGTCCCACCAGGTGATGACAGGATATGCGGTGCGCCAGTAGACGCCGAGCGACGTCAGTGCGACGAGCACGCAACCCCACGCGCTGCTTGGTTTGCGCATTTCTTGGTCGCGTTGGAAGGTTTCTGCGGGGGAGCAGTCCGTATGGAGTTTCGGTCGCTGGGGCCCGCGTGTCAGTCGCCGCCTCCACCACAGCCTGACGAGCAGCCCGACCCCCCACCGTCACTGCCCGAGTCACCTGAGCCACTGTCGCTGCCGTGGCTGTCGCTGCCGTGGCTGTCGCCCCAGTCGGTGCCACCACCGCCACCTGAAAAGCCACCGCCAGTCGAGTCAACGCTGAACTCCGGCATGTCGTAGTGCCCCGGCGTATCACCACGCCCATCGAACTGCAGGTACAGGGGCACGTCACCGCCACCACTCATCGCGGCAGTTGAGTCGTAGCGTGCAGACGCGTCGTCCTGCTTGAACTTGGGCGTGCCCCAGATATCCCACGGCGGGCTCACA
>JANMRE010000721.1:0-13672 GCA_031370885.1 Gemmatimonadaceae bacterium | reverse complement strand
GTCCTGCATGCTGCGGCGCAGCTCCTCCTGCAGGCCAATATAGCGCGCCCTCTGTGTGGCCGAGAGAAACCTGGCCAACTCGCGCTGCTCACGTTCCTGCAGCTCAAGTCGACGGCGCTCGAAGCGTGTCATCTGCTCAAGCAACTTGCCGACCCGTTTCTCGTCGGCCTGGTCGCCGGCAAACAACTCTTGCCGCATCGCGAATCGGGTGCTCATCTCCTCACTGCGCAACGAGCGTCGGTCGGACTCAAACCGCGAAGCGACGTCGCGCATCTTCCCGAACTGTTCGTCCGTCAGCGCGAGCCGCTGACGAACGATCTGATCGATCCGCTCCTGCAATCGCCGCTCCATTTGCAGGCGCTGTTCCTGAGACATGCGTGGGTCACCGCCGCGCATCATACCGCCACGTGACATGCCTCCGCGTGACCGCCCGTCCGGTGGTCCCGACGGCGGACCGCCTTGTGCACCGAGGCTGGTGCATGCGACAAGCGTGAGCAGCAAGGAAACGCAACGCCACACGCGTACGCAGTCGCGAGTCATTCCAGCGCGCCGCCGCGAGGGGTGGGCAGGATAGTTGGTGTGGTCATGCCTTCGGTTGACGTTGCGCCATCCCACTTGTCCAGTCGATCGAGCACGCGTTGCAATTCCTCGTCGGTGTAGTCACCCAGATCCCCAAACGACACGGTGACACCGGATGCGCTCGCAGCGATGGACACCGGGGTGGTTGACGGAGTGCCCGTTGGCGTTGTTGCCGTCGGGCTTGCGCGCTCAACCGCGTCCGCCAACTGCGCGGTGTCCGAGCGCCCATTCGCGACCATCGTCAGGCCACCCGAGCGGACCAGCACCACCGACCATCCCCCGGCGATGATGACGCCGATTGCCGCCGCCATACGCCACACACTGCGTGATACGCGAGCGGGTGACACCTGATGCGCCTGGGCGACGGTGCGACGCGCATCGAGCGAGATGACCGACGGCTCATCGCGAACGGATGCCCGGGCCACTGGCCGCGGCAGCTGCGCAACAATTCGTGCCACGTTGATGGGCCCGACTTGTGGACGCACGGCGCGCGCCGTGTGCAGCAGCGTCACCTCGGCCGCGCATTCGACACAGCCATCAACATGGGCTTGCACACGGGCTCTCTCTACCGGAGACAGTGCGTCGGCGGCAAGATCGGGTAGCAGGTCGCGGATCTCTGCGTTGGGGCAGTCAGTCATCGAGAAACTCCTTCACCGCGCGCATCGCGTTGTGATAGTGCACCCGCGCCGCGCCTTCGGAGGTGTCCAGAACTTCGGCAATCTCCTTGTAGCTGCGCCCTTCCTGCACTCGCAGCGTGAAGACGTCACGCTGCATCCGTGTCAGCCCGACAATGGCCTTGGCCATTCGACGGGATGTTTCATCTGCCACCATCGCATCGAGCGCATCGTAGCCGCTGGCCGCGTGTCCATCCTCCACCTCGACATCCTTGCTTCGGCGGGCTGACGCCCGTCGCCGATCAATCACCAGACGTCGTTCGATCGTAAACAACCACGTGCGCAGCGAACTGTCCGAGCGAAACGACTCCAGTCCACCGAATGCGCGAATAAATGTGTCCTGCACCACCTCATCCGCCTCATCACGCATGCCCAACCGAATGGCGAATCTGGCCAAGGCCGGAGCGTGCCGTTCCACGATACTGGTGGCGGCCCGTTCATCCCCCGCTTTCCACTGTTCGATCAGCGCACGATCAAGCGCCGCATCGTCTTCCCGCTCGGCCTCGATCATACGCTTCGGCCGGTTGGACGATGCAGTTGGAGCAGCGTTAAGGGCAAACCCAAAACAGGGAGTTGACGGCAGCGGGCATCCAGGCGGATTTTGGTCCAGCAAGTGGCGGACTCCCGGTACCCTGAAACCCTCAAACGCCTCTCCCCGGTGAAAATCGCGTGATCCGCATCCCTGAGATCATCGCCCATCGCGGCGCGCCGCGCGAGGCCCTTGAAAATACCCTGGCGGCGTTCCAGATCGCGCTCGATCAAGGGGCTGATGGCATTGAACTGGACGTACACACCACCAGCGATGGTGCCGTCGTGGTCCATCACGATCCGGCGATTCGCGTGGACCGTGACGGCGCCACCACGCTGGTGCCCATTGCCAACCTCATGGCCTCGGAGGCGCTCGCCCTACCGTTGGCCGGCGGCGTCACACTGCCATCGCTGGACGACGTGCTTGAGCTGATTGACTCTCGCGCCGTGGTGTATGTCGAGGTGAAGTCGGCCGGAATCGAGGGCCCGTTGCTCGACTGCCTTGACCGGCACCCGAGATCTCACGTGGCGGTGCATGCGTTCGATCACCGCGTTCCGATGGCCGTGCGTGCCAAGCGGCCAACGCTCTCGGTGGGACTGCTCAGCGCGAGCTATCCACTCAGTCTGGTCGGGTTTATTGGAGTGGCGCGACCGCAGGCGTTGTGGCAGCAAGCGCACCTCATCGACACCGCGCTGGTGGACGCGGCGCACGCGTTGGGTGCCAGGGTGATCGCCTGGACGGAAAACGACGACGTCCACGCCCGCGAACTGATTGCGATGGGCGTGGACGCGTTGTGTACGGATATTCCCGGCCTGTTGCGGGCGGCGCTGGCTCGTTAAGCGCCGGCGGTGGCATCCGGCGAACTTGCCGGCGGTGTCGGTGGCGGCGCACTCTCCTCTGGCGCGTCTGAACCGCCATTTGCCCGCGCCTCGGCAAGCTCGTTCTCCAGTGTCCTTGCCTCCCCGTCACGGGCACGCAGCGCACCTGCCAATCGCTCTCGCGCGTCCGAATCCAACTCCGAGCTGCTCTCCCACGCGCGAAAAACCGCGTATCCCAACGCCTCGGCGGCCTTGTCGGCCAACTCTCGGGCGCGATAGGAATCGATTCGGAGTTTTCCTTCGTCGAAGACATCCTGTGCGGCTTTTCCCGCCTTGTCGATGCCCTGTTTGACTTTGTCCCAGATGGCCATGAGTTTCTCCTACGACAGAGTGTCGTGCGTCCTGACGTGAATTGTATCCTGCGAGTCCCGTACGGCAGGCTCGCCCGCCGAGTTCCGTCGGGTACCATCCCAACGACAAGGGCCCTCGCCGAAGCGAGGGCCCGATCGACTGCGCATACCCAACGTTACGCCGGAACCGGCACGTCAACGTACTCGACGGGCAGCACACTCACCTTGAAGCGACGCTTGTTCTTGTGCTGAAACTGCACCACGCCGTCGACGAGTGAGTAGATGGTATAGTCGGTGCCAATGCCCACGTTGTTGCCGGGATGCCACTTGGTGCCGCACTGCCGGAGAATGATGTTCCCCGCCGTGACAAACTCACCGCCGTACTTCTTGATGCCGCGAAATTTCGGATTCGAATCGCGACCGTTGCGCGATGAGCCGACGCCTTTTTTATGTGCCATTGCTATAACTCCAGGAGGGAAGTCAGCCGAGGGTGATGTCCTTGATGCGAACTTCCGTGAACTTTTGCCGGTGACCCTGCTTTCGGGCGTAGTTTTTCCGGCGCTTGAACTTGAACACGATGACCTTATCGTCGAGACCCTGCTTGACGATTTCACCGGTCACTTTAGCGCCGCTGAGCGTCGGGATTCCCGTGCGCACCGACGTTCCGTCGGATCCGAGGAGCACGTCGTTGAATTCGACCGCCGTCCCCGCGTCACCCAGCAAGGAGGGAATACGAAGGGACTTGCCCGGCTCGGCACGAAACTGCTTGCCGCCGGTGCGGATAATCGCGTAGCTCATGGTTCTATCGAGTATAAGGCGTGTGAAACGTAGCCTAGAAGCATATACCGCTTCACGTTAGAAGGCAAGAGAACAGAGTAGGAAGTAGGAAGTCGGCAGTCGGAAGTACTGAAAACTGAGTACTCAGTACGTCACTCAGTACTCAGTACGTTTGAGTACTCAGTACTTTTTTGAAGTACTCTGTACTCAGTTCACAGTACTTCCTACTGCCGACTTCCTACTGCCGACTATGCTAATGCGTATTGCTGGGTGACGTCCCTCTGGGCGCCTTTCATCACCAGTTTGATCTCGTCGGGCTTGAGGAGTGGATCGTCCCGCAATTCGATCGCGAATCCGGCCAATTTTTCCAGGCGCTTGACGAAGTCGTGCTCCTGTTCGAGCACGTGGAGCGCGACCTCGGGGTGAAATCTCAGGGTGACCGGCTCTTTCCGACCTTCGGCGGCCATGCGTCGCACGGCGCGTTCGGTGCGACGAACGATCGCTTCGGGCGTGAAAACGCGGCCCGTTCCGGTGCACGTAGGGCATGACTCGGTCATGCTCTGCCAATGACTCTGCCGAACCCGCTGTCGGGTCATCTCAATCAGGCCCAGGTCGCTGACGGCAAAGGCCCGTGTTCTGGCCCGGTCACGACCAAGATGTCCGCGCAGATCGTGCAGCACCCGGTCACGATTCGACTGGGTTTCCATGTCGATGAAGTCGCACACGATGATGCCGCCCACATCTCGCAGCCGGAGCTGCCGCGCGATTTCCCGGGCTGCTTCGGTGTTGGTTTTGAGAATCGTCTTTTCGGGATCCCGCTTACCGGTGTACCGCCCCGAATTGACATCGATCGACACCAGGGCTTCGGTGGGTTCGATGATCAGATATCCACCACTGGGCAGTTCGCAGCGTCGCTTGAAGATGTCCCGCAACTCGACTTCGATGCCCGCCTTGTCGAACAGCGGGACGGTCTCTTCATACAGTTTCACGCGCTCCACGAGTTCCGGTGCAATGCCGGTGAGGTACTCGGTGATCTCGTTGAACACCTGCTTTGAATCAACCGTGACGCCTTCAACCTTGGCACTGAACAAATCGCGCACGAGACCGCGCGTGACATTCGTTTCGCGGTGCACCAGCGCGGGGGCGCGCGTGAACTGTGACTTCCGCTTGATCCGTGTCCAATTGCTGATCAGGGTATCGAGTTCGCGTTTGAACGTGTCCTGATTGGCGTCTTCGGACACGGTGCGCACGATCACACCACCCACGTCGTCGGGCAGGATTTCCTGCACCATCTGGCGCAGTCGCTGACGCTCGCTGCGCTCGTCGATCTTGCGGCTGACGCCCACCTTGGCCGCGAACGGCATGTACACCAGGAATCGTCCCGCCAGGGACACCTGCGCCGTAACGCGCGGTCCCTTGGTACTGATAGGTTCCTTGGTGATCTGGACGAGGATGTCCTGTCCGCGCTTGAGCAAGTCCTGAATGGGACGGACCTCCCGACGGCCACGACGGCCACCTCCTCCGCCGCCGCCAGTGTCCTCGCTGGCCTCGTCGTCCTCGTCTTCGTCATCAGAGACGTCGGCGGCGTCATCGACCACCACATCGGCGGCATGAAGGAAGGCGGATTTTTCAGTACCGATGTTAACGAAGGCGGCCTGAATGCCCGGCAGGACGGCTTCGACCTTTCCCAGATACACGTCGCCAACCATGCGACGCGCGTCGGGGCGATCGACAAGCAGTTCTACCAACAGACCGTCCTCGATGATTGCGACACGCGTCTCGCGCGGCGTCGCATTCACCAGGATTTCACGCTTCATGTTGTCTGCCCGCCAACCTGAGCGGCGGCGACTCCGCTTGACTCAGGTGGCGACGTACACGGTGATCCCACAGAACAGCCCGGCCATTCACCACGGTGATCGGCACGGACCCCGTCACGGGCTCCCCCACCCTGCGCGTCTGATCGTTCATACCACACGCGCCCGGTGCGGTGCTCGACCCACGCGCAGCGCACTGCGAATCTCGCAGCGCGCTCGGCAGGCGGGTGGCACACGTCTCGGGGAATCGCGGCGGTATGCGATCGATGCACGTCGGCGTGACGCGCGGTGGGGCGATCGGCGGGCGTCGGACGTTGGTACGCTGACCTCGTCCGGCCCCCGCCTGATGCGCAAACGGCCCGCGAGTCGCACGGGCCGCCGGCGCCTGATGCGACGGTTACGAAACAACGGCACTTCATGAATCGGAAAAACCGACCGACCCCAAACATTACCCGGCAGCGCTCAGCCCAGCAATCCCTTGAGCAGATGTCGGCCAATCACGATGCGTTGAATCTCGCTGGTGCCTTCCCCGATTTCACAGATCTTTGCGTCTCGCATGAACCGCTCCACCGGGTAGTCCTTCGTGTACCCATACCCACCGTGAATCTGAATGGCCTTGATGGTCGTCCGCATCGCCATCTCCGAGCAAAAAAGCTTGGCCATGGCGGCTTCCTTGCCAAACGGCTTGCCGTTCTGGGCCAGCCATGCCGCGTGATACATGAGGTGTCGACCCGCCTCGATCTCGGTAGCCATGTCGGACAGCTGAAACTGAATTCCCTGAAAGGTCGCGATGGCCGCGCCAAACTGCTTGCGGACCGATGCGTACTTGAGCGCTTCGTCGAAGGCCCCCTGGGCGATGCCGAGCGACAGTGCGGCAATGCCGATGCGTCCGGCGTCGAGGGTTCGCATGAAATTGACGAAGCCCATGCCCTCGGTGCCCAAGAGGTTCTCCGCCGGGACTTCGACGTTGTCGAACAACAGTTCTCGCGTATCGGATGCCCGCCACCCGAGCTTGTCCTCCTTCTTTCCCGAGGTGAACCCGGCCATGCTCACCAACGAGTCGTCGTGACCGACACCGAGAGTACGGCAGGTGTCGAGATCGCAGCTGTCTTTGGTGAGAATGAAGGACGAAATGCCTTTTGTCCCCTGAGACGGATCAGTCACCGCGGTGACCACAAAGATTTCACCAACGCCGGCGTGCGTGATGAAGCGCTTGGAACCGTTCAACACATAGTGCCCATTCTTTCGCACGGCGGTGGTGCGCGTGCCACCGGCATCACTGCCCGCGTTTTCTTCGGTCAGTCCAAAACCGCCCAGGACCTTGCCACTGGCCAGCAGCGGCACGTATTGCTCGAT
The DNA here is from genome assembly GCA_031370885.1 of Gemmatimonadaceae bacterium. Classification (GTDB taxonomy): domain Bacteria; phylum Gemmatimonadota; class Gemmatimonadetes; order Gemmatimonadales; family Gemmatimonadaceae; genus Gemmatimonas. The sequence goes on along the minus strand of JANMRE010000721.1, from coordinate 6,775 downwards.
TTGCGCTCTCGTGCCGAAGTTGACAATCGGCGAGGTGCCCAGCGTGGTGTGCGCGCTGATGGTCAGCGAGTGCGACGCATCGACTTTGCCGAGTTCCTCGAGGGCAATCATGAAACTGAGTGTATCGAATCCGGCGCCGCCAATGTCTTCAGGCCACGGCACGCCCATGAGTCCGAGCTCGCCCATGCGTTTCACATTGGCCCAGGGGAAGGTCGAGTCGGCATCGTGCTGGGCTGCCACCGGAGCAACGTGATCGCGGGCGAACGCGCGGACCATGTCACGCACGGCTTCATGCTGTTCGGAAAAGTAGAGACGGTCGTCCATGTGGTTATTCAGGTACGTCGAGGGCGGGACGGCTTGACAGGAGTGCGTGTAACGGCGCGCGCCGACACGTTGGCCGTAATTCCGAGGCAACGATCGCACCCATCGCAACGCGACCGGGCATCGGGGTCTCCGAAATAGCGCAGAACGAACGCGCGACGGCAAGCGCGTGTTTGGGCATAACGCTGGATTGCATCAAGGCGTGCCATGTCGGATTGGCGTCTGCGTTCGAGTGCCGTCCAGTCAATCGGCAGCCACTGGAGATCCGTCGATCGGGAATCGAGACGAAAGCCGCCACCGGTTCTCTTCCAATCCACGAATTGTTCTGATTCGAGTCGCTCCAGAAGAGGGACGACTCCCATGGCACCACCGAAACCCGGGGGCAGGCCGTCCAAATCGATGGACGCACCGGACTCGAGTCGTTTGCCGACGGCGCGCCACAGCGCGCGCAACAGCTCGCGCTCGAAGTAGCGGGCACCACCAAGCGCTTCGGCAATCCGGGCCGGTGCGGCGAGGAGTCGCACCCAGACGCGCCCGGCCGAGGGGGGCTCGACGGTGAGCGCGCCGGCGGCGGCCAAGACACGAAGGGCCGCGCCGACCTTGCGGTCGCCGGCCTTGGGGGGCAGTCGCTCAACCACGTCTTCCAGTGACATTCCGACAAATCGCTCCCGATCGGCGCTGGCGCGCAGGACTTGCCACGTGTGCTCGACGAGCGCGCGTTCCGGATTCGCATTGGCAATAAAGAACTCGTGCGTAAAGCGATCAGGATAGCTGTGCAACAGCACGCAGCTGCTTGGCAAACCATCCCGTCCGGCGCGTCCGGCTTCCTGATAGTACGACTCGAGCGATCCGGGCATGGCGTGGTGCACCACCAAACGTACGTCGGCCTTGTCGATGCCCATGCCGAATGCGCTTGTGGCCACGATCACGCGCGCGCGTTCCTGCATGAACGCATTCTGCGCCTGCTGCCGCACCGCATCATCGAGACCGGCGTGGTAGGCGACGGTCTTGATGCGCGCGCGCACGAGCATTGCGGTGACACGCTCGACGGCCTTGCGTGTTGGCGCGTACACGATAGCGGGACCCTGCGCGTCTCGCAGCCATTGCACGGCGGCCTTGTCCTTGTCCTGCTGCGTGCGCGTGGGCGCGACATGATAGGTGAGATTCGTGCGGTCGAACCCACCGACCACGATATCGGGCTGGTGCAGCGCCAGCTGGCGAACGATATCCTGCCGCACATGGGGCGTTGCCGTGGCCGTCAAGGCGACGGTTTGCGGAGAGTCCAATCGTTCGCGAATGCTGCCGATGCGCCGATAGCTGGGGCGGAAATCGTGGCCCCACTCACTGATGCAATGCGCTTCGTCGACCGCGAGGAGTGACACGCCGATCGCCGCCAGGCGCGGGAGGGTGCGACCGGCGTCCATGCGCTCGGGGGCGAGGTAGAGCAGCTTGAGCGTGCCGTCCTGTGCCTGCGCCATGCGGTTGGCGACTTCCGACGACGTGAGCGTGCTGTTGATGAACCCGGCCAAAACGCCGCGTCGTTCCAGCGCGTCGACCTGATCTTTCATCAGCGAAATGAGTGGCGACACGACGATGGTGAGGCCGTTGCGCATGAGGGCCGGCACCTGATAGCACAGGGACTTGCCGCCGCCGGTGGGGAGGACGATCAGCGCGTCGTGTCCCGACAACACGGACTGCACCGCGCGAATCTGCGGTGGCCGGAAATCAGAGTAGCCGAAGTGGTCGCGCAGCGTAGTGCGCGCGTCTTCCAGCGTGCCGAACGTCGCACGTTCCACCGTATGCAATGCACCTGCGGACATGGCGGACAAAAGAAAATGGCGAGGGCGAGGTGTGGTCCACCCGTTGGATCACGTGAGCGACGATACCGTTCGCCGATTCGCGGACAATGGAAAGATCGATGGATGCGGAATCGAAAGTGTCATCGAATTTTCGCTGCGCGTGGCACTGCATCGCGCGCCGCCGCGCCGCACGTTCGCAAACCCATGGAAGGCCATCGCGTGACCGGTTGTGCTACACGGCGCGCGCGAAGTGCCCGCGGGTGAACGCGCCGTTGAGGAGCCGACGTGTCACACCAAGATCCGACGTGCGCTCGTCGCGCAGCGCGTCAAGCGATGTGCAATACGCGCGCACAATGTCCTGCACGGGATCACCGGCCACATTGAACACCAATTGGAAACCGCGAATCCCATGGTTCCACAGTGCGGGCAAGTACTCTGACGCGTCGATCGGCCGGGAATGCAGCAGCCGGTTGCGGCACGCCGAGTCGGTGGCCACGGCAAAGGTGTATCCGGCGGGATCGGTGAGTGCGACGTTGGTGTGCTTCTGCACGCACAGGTCGCGACAGGTGGCCGGCTTGCGATCGAACGCCGCCGACAGCACGCAGTGTTCAAGCGTCATGCCTTCGGTGCGACCGTACACCAGCACATCGAAGCCTTCGCCACGCCAGGGGGCGACCACCTGACCAAGTTCATCCGTGGTGAGTTCGATCGACGTCACGAGGCGACGCGCGCCCAATTCAAACAGCAGGGCGGCGGTGTGCTGATTGAAGACATTGGTTGCATAATCCGCGATGACGTCGCGGCCGGCGCCACCGAGTTCGGCAATGAGACCGAGGTGGCCGGAGAGCAATGGTACGTCGAGCGCAAGCCACTTGTCGAGTCGTCGACGTTCCTCAGGGCGCACGATGGTTGGCGTGCGCAAGCGAAAGCCAATGCCCTGTGAGGCGAGTTCATCGCGTAACGCGGTGACGCGTGCCACCGGCGGTGACGGATGCCGCAGAAACGGATCGAGCACGATTTCGGTGGCGCCGCCAGCGGCGGCCTCGCGGGCATCGCCCAGATCGTACACGATGGCGCGCACATCAGTCACGTTTGGCGCCGGGCGACGACCGGTGGGTGTCGCGAGCTGAATGGCGTCGTGAATACGCAGGGCACGCCCTGCCCCGTCGCTCATGCGTGCCCAGCCCACCTGCTCGTCCAGTTGCGCCGTCGCCTCCTGACGCAACCGATTGAGTTCGCTTACTGGCAGGAACAACCCGTCACCAAGACCGGATATGTCGAGTTGCCCCAATTTGAACGCCGTTTCGCCCAGCCGACCAAACTGTTCACGCAGTTGCGATACGTCGAGTGCCCGCTTGCTGGCCGGCGCCAGCGGCACGTTTCCGCGCACCGTCACTTCGATGTCGCCCATGTGCCACGACGCCTTGAGCGGACCACCGGCCTGACCAAACACACGAACGTCCACGCGCGCCACTCCCACACGATCAGGGATGGGAACATCGGCGTACGAGGCCTGTGCCGTTCGCAGCAATGTGACATCGCTGGTGCGCACAACGCGCCATCCCAGCGGCACATGTTGTCGGGGCGCCGCCATGCGCACTGAAATGATCTGCTGGTGCACTCCGTCAAGTACCGACACGGTGCGCTCGACGCTCACCGTACCACCAACGGTCGCACCAGTGCGTTGTTCCGGTTGTTCGAAACCCAGTCCGTCGCCCACCGCGAGCGGTCGCGAGACTTCGACCACGAGGTCGCCGCCTTCGCGGCCGATGACCGTACCAAGCGTAACCCCTCGATTGTCCGGCTGCGTGCGCGTGATGTAGCTGCGCCCTTCACGTCCGCCGTACATGCCCCCCGTGTTGCCGCGACTGAAGATCTGGACCAGCGGTTCGATCGCGTCAGGCGTTGGCGTCGTTCCGGTTTCGCCGCGCTGCAAGGCGTCGAGCCATCCGCGATACGCCTTGGTCACGGTCGCGACGTATTCGGGCTTCTTTTTCCGTCCTTCCACCTTGAGGCACCCCACGCCGAGCAGTGCGATTGCTTCGAGGTGATCGTGCGCGGCAAGATCCTTCGCGGAAATCAGATAGCCGCTGTCAAGGGTGATGCCGGTGGTTTCGTCGGTGAGTGTGTAGTCTTTGCGGCACGACTGCGCGCACGACCCGCGATTGGCCGAGCGCTCGGAGATCATGCCGGACATGAAGCACTGGCCGGAGTACGCGATGCACAACGCGCCGTGCACAAACGTTTCGAGACCCAGTTCGGGAACCGCCTCGCGAATCCGGCGAATATCTTCCAGTGTGTTCTCGCGTGCCAGCACCACGCGTGCGACCCCCATCCGTTCCAGCACGCGCGCGCCACTCGCATCGTGCACCGTCATCTGCGTGCTGCCGTGGATCTCGAGCTGCGGATAGAGCTGCTGAATGAGTCGCACCACCCCAAGATCCTGCACAATGGCGGCGTCGATGCCACGATCGACGCACTCACCCAGATACGCCAGGGCCTCGTGCAGTTCGGCCGGCTTGATGAGCACGTTGAAGGTGAGGTACACCCGCACGCCACGCGCGTGGGCGATCGCACAGGCCTGCGACAGTTCGTCGAGGGTGAGCTGCGCGCCTTCGTCGCGGGCGTTGTACATCGACGCGCCCAGATACACCGCATTGGCACCATTCGCGACGGCCGCGCGAACGGCGTCGAGGGTACCGGCGGGGGAAAGGAGTTCGGGGATCCCGGATACAAGCATGCGGAAAGGTAAGCGCTTTAAGACGGGAGACTGGGGACGGGAGACGGGAGACGTCCCGATGGCGGGATTTGAGGCCGCACCGACGGGCATCTACCGTCTTCTGTCTCCCGTCTACCGTCGCTGCGCGAACCGCAGCAGCAGCGCTGCCGCCACACCCCCTATCCCTACCCACCGCATCCATTCCACGCCGCCGCGGAGTGCGACGGCGAATGCCAGTATGCCGGCGACGAGCAGCAGGAGCCGCACCCGGATCATCATGCGCCCGGAAGTCCTGCGGCGCGTGCCTCGTCATTGGGCACGTCAATACTCATGCGCAGCAGCGCGGTGGAGTACACCTTGCCTTGCGCGTCGGTTTTCAGCGACAGCGTACCGCCGCCGTCGAGCGCGCCGTGCAGCAGAAAGTTAAGCGCGCCCAGATTGGGCAACTCGAAGCGTACCACGTCTCCCGTGATCTGCCCGGCGAAATGCCGGGCGACACGCTCGCGGGTCACATAGCGATCAATGATCGTGTACCATGCTGGCTTGAGCGCGATAAGCCCCACGTTGGCTGTGTCGCCCTTGTCGCCGCTGCGGGCATGCGCGATGTCCACCAATTGAATGTTCATGAGGGAGTTACTCCTGGATGCGAACGGCAGTGGTCACAGCGCGCTTGTCCAGCAGCGCGGGCCAGTAGGCCACGATCTCTTCCACTTTCGGGCGACCACCGGCGAAACCGGTCACGCTGGGTGGGCCATTGAGTACGAGCGGCGCGATTTCGCGTGTGAAGCGCTCAACGGCCGAGCGATCAGTGCCGCGCACGCCAATGCGGAACTGCACCTCCGGTGCATCGCGTCCGTTGCCAGCCAGCGCGCCATGCGTGGACGTGGCGCCAACGAATTCACTCAACACGTGATCGAAGCGCAGTCCAAGATTGTCCAGCCGCTCGCGCAACACACGATCGGCCAGTTGCGCCTTCTCCATGGCGTCGGGCCAGGCGTACACGAGTGAACCCACGGCCTTGAAGCCGGCGCGATAGGCGATGGACACCTTGAGAAATGGCGTGGGTGGGCCCCCCGTGATGCCGAATACGCGCACCCGATTCTCTCCGACGGCTTCAAGGCGGATGCTGGTGAAGTCGGCCACTACATCGGGCGTGATGTACGCATGCGGATCGCCCATTTCGTACACCAGTTGTTCAGTCACACTGGGCACCGAAATGCGACCGCCGGTTCCGGGATGTTTGTTGATCACGAATGATCCGTCGGCCCGTGCATCGGCGATGGGGTAGCCCACGTTGGCCAGATCGGGAATGGTGCGCCATTCGTGCAGACAGTTGCCGCCCGAACTTTGCGCGCCGCACTCCAGGATGTGTCCGGCGACGATACCCGCGGCGAGTCGATCCCAGTCGTCGGCGGCCCAGCCAAATTCGTGTCGCAACGGCGCCATCGTGAGCGCCGTGTCGGTGCTGCGTCCGGTGACCACCACGTTGGCACCCTGTTGCAGCGCCTGGACAATCGGCGTGGAGCCGATGTACGCATTGGCCGAGAGCACGCGATCCCGGATGCCGCTGAGCGGCTCACCCGTATCCATGTTGGCCAGGGGATGACCGGCGGCCAACAACTCATCAAGCCGGTGCAAAATGTCATCACCGGTGACCACGCCAACGCGGATCTTGCCGCGCACGCCATGTGTGCTGGCCGACTCGAGCACCGCGTTGGCGCAGGCATCGGGGTTCACGCCACCGGCATTGGCGATGACTTTGACACCACGGTCGGCGACCGCCGGAAACACGCTCTCCATGGCCCCGATGAAGTCGCGCGCATAGCCCATGTTCGGGTCACGCTCTTTCTGCTTTTGCACGATCGACATCGTGACTTCGGCCAGATAATCGAGCATGAGATAATCAACCTGGCCGCCCTCCACCTGCCGCCGGGGC
>JANMRE010000701.1:0-1398 GCA_031370885.1 Gemmatimonadaceae bacterium | reverse complement strand
ATGCATGTGCAGCCGTCCGATGCCGCCGGGGCCAAACCGGTCGAATCGTTGAATGGCGAAGTGGCGCTCGCCGTCACTCGCGGTGAGGAGTCGCGTGATGGGCATGTCGATGCCCGCCGCGCGCGCCATCTCGGCGTAGGCAGCCGTTGATGGCGGCGGCGGGGATCCAGTGAGCGAGGCCTAGCCCCTGCCGCTTGATCCGGCGCCGCGAATAGTTAGACTTAGTCTACTACCCTTAGTCCACAAATCATGATCACCGTCAACATCCACGAAGCCAAAACGCAGCTGTCCAAGCTCGTCGATCAGGCCGTCAAGGGCGAAGCCTTCGTGATCGCCAAGGCCGGCAAGCCCTTGGTCAAGGTCGCCGGGCTAGACGCGCCGGATGTGCCGCAGCGCGTGGGCTTTCTTGCTGGCGAGATTGTCGTGCCCAAGGACTTTGATCGCATGGGTGACGCCGAGATTGCGGCGCTGTTCGGGGTGAGCGAGTGAAGCTGTTGCTCGACACGCAGGTGCTGCTGTGGGCGGCCGGCAATTCCAAGCGGCTCTCGGCCAGCGCGCGCAAGCTGTTGAACGATCCTGGCAATGAACTGTGCTTCAGCGCGGCGAGCCTCTGGGAAATCACAATCAAGAACTCGCTTGGCCGCAAAGACTTCCGGGTGGAACCGCGCGTGCTCCGTCGCGGCCTGCTGGATAACGGGTACACGGAACTGCCGGTCACGAGTCAGCACGCGGTCGGTGTCGATGGGTTGCCGGACATCCACCGGGATCCGTTCGACCGTTTGCTGCTCGCGCAGGCGCTGAGCGAAGGCATTACACTGGTGACGGGCGACGCATTGCTGGCGACATATCCCGGACCGATTCGAAAGATCTGATGACCGCGATCGACCGCTTGACTGCCGCCCTCGCCGGCCGCTACACCATCGACCGCGAGCTCGGCGCCGGTGGCATGGCCACCGTGTATCTCGCCGAGGATGTGAAGCACCGCCGCAAGGTCGCGCTCAAGGTGCTGCGTCCCGAACTCTCGGCGGTCATCGGCGCCGAGCGGTTTCTCAAGGAGATCGAGACCACCGCCAACCTGCAGCATCCGCACATCTTGCCGCTGCACGATAGCGGCGAGGTGGACGGCACGGTGTTCTACGTGATGCCGTTTGTGGACGGCGAAACGCTGCGCGACCGGTTGGACCGCGAGAAGCAACTGCCCATCGCCGACGCCGTGCGCATTGCGCGCGAGATTGCGAGTGCGCTCGACTACGCGCATCGCAAGGGCGTGATTCATCGCGACATCAAGCCCGAGAATATCCTGCTGCACGAGGGGCAGGCGCTCGTCGCGGACTTTGGTATTGCGCTCGCCGCCGCGACCACGGGCAGCACGCGCATGACCGAGACGGGCATGAGTCT
>JANMRE010000688.1:0-1921 GCA_031370885.1 Gemmatimonadaceae bacterium | reverse complement strand
GCTTGCCCACCCGAATCCGGGACATCGCACCTTTCAGCGTCTCAATCGGGCAGAGTACCGATCGTCGGTGAAGGCGGTGCTGGGACTTGATGTGGACGCGAGCGTGTATTTGCCGCCCGACACCAAGAGCGACAACTTTGACAACATTGCCGACGTCCAAATGCTCTCGCCCACGTTGCTGGACGGATATCTGCGCGCCGCCAGTGACCTGAGTTGGTTGGCCCTCGGCAACAGCGGCGCATCGGCCGCGTCGCACACATACACGATGCCCAAGATGGCGTCGCAGGTGGAGCACGCAGACGGCGCACCGTTTGGCACGCGCGGCGGCATATCGGTGATGCACACGTTTCCGGCCGACGGCGACTACCGCTTCGATGTGAACTTCTTTCACGAAACGACTGGCGCATTTGCCGGCGGTCTGGCGCGCGGCGAGCGCATGGAAATCTCGGTTGACGGCGAACGTGCGGCACTGCTGGATATCGATCGCTTCATGACCGCCTCCGATCCAAACGGGGTTGGCATGTCCACTGAAAAGGTGCGTGTCACAGCCGGTCCGCATCGGATTTCCGCAGCGTTTGTGCCACCTGCCTTCCAGGGGGTGGTGCAAGATCTGATCTCCCCGCTCAAGTACTCCCTGAGCAGCACATCAAACGCCACCGCCTACGGGTTCTCGCAAGTCCCGCATTTGCGCGAGTTCACAGTGAAGGGCCCACTCACGATCACCGGCGTTTCCGAGACACCCACCCGACGTCGGATCTTCACTTGTCGCGCGACCACAGCAGCGGTCGGTCGGTCGTGCGCCCAATCCATCATCAACCGATTGGGGAGCGACGCCTATCGTCGTCCGCTCACCACCAACGACCGCAGTGGACTGCTGTCGTTGTATGACGCGGGCAGCTCCAATGGTGCCGGTTTTGAGGCGGGGGTGCGCTCCGTTATCGAAGGGTTGCTGGCCAGCCCCGACTTCGTGTTCCGCTTTGAGCGTGCCCCGGCCGGTACGGCGCCGGGAGCGACCTACCGGCTGCGCGACATCGATCTCGCGTCGCGACTCGCGTTCTTTTTGTGGTCGGGCCCACCCGATCGCGCGCTGATCGAGGTCGCCACCCGCAATCAGTTGTCTCAACCGGCCGTGCTGGAACGCGAAGTTCGGCGCATGCTGGCCGACCCGCGTGCCAGTTCACTCGCTACCCGCTTCGCGTCGCAGTGGCTGCGATTGCCCGACCTCGACATGGTGCAGCCGGATATCCGGCAGTATCCCGATTTCGATGAGCAATTGCGCGGCGCGATGCGTCGCGAAACGGAGTTGTTTTTCGACGACCTCGTAAGGAACAACCGCAGTGTGCTGGATTTCTACCGCGCCGATTACACGTTTGTGAACGAACAGTTGGCGCGACACTATGGTATGCCCAATGTCGCGGGGAGTGCGTTCCGTCGCGTGAAGTATCCCGACAGCACGCGGCGCGGCATTCTTTCGCACGCCAGTGTGCTCACGCTCACATCACACGCCGGGCGTACGTCGGCCGTGGAGCGCGGGAAGTGGGTGATGGAAGTGCTGCTGAACAGTCCGCCGCCACCGCCGCCGCCGGGCGTGCCGGATCTGGAAGCCACGCCGGGAGCCAGTGGTGGACGAACACTCACCGTGCGTGAACGGATGGAAGAGCATCGCAAGAATCCGGCATGCGCATCGTGCCACAAAATGATGGATCCGATCGGATTGGCGATGGAGAATTTTGACGTCACCGGTCGGTGGCGTGTGCGCGACAACGGTATGCCGATCGACTCGCGCGGCGATCTGTGGGATGGTTCTCAGGCGCAAAGTCTTCCGGCGCTGCAGGCCGCATTGCTCCGTCGACAGGAAACATTTCTGCGCTCCTTCACGCGCAATCTGATGGCCTTTGCCGTGGGACGTCGTGTGGAGTCG
>JANMRE010000680.1:0-1563 GCA_031370885.1 Gemmatimonadaceae bacterium | reverse complement strand
CCTTGGCGACGGCTTTGGCCACGTCCGACGGCTTCATCAACGAATTGGGTCCCGGCCTTCAAGCCGAGACGATTGCGGATCTCTTCGGGAATGACGATCTGTCCCTTCGAGCGACACCAGGACGCGGCCGATCCGCTGTACCACAAGGCGCCAGTAATGAAGACGCTCCCGTTCTTTCAACCGAGCGACTTCACGTATGATGAGGAGGCCCGCACGTGGGTCTGCCCCGCCGGTAAGCCGCAGGAAAGCCAAGATCGACACGCCCGAGGGGCGCGCAGTATGCCCAACGTTTCAGCGCGGTCGAGCCCGTGTTCGGGAATGTGCGGTACAACAAGGGGCTCGATCGGTTCACCCTACGCGGACGCACCAAGGTTGACGGGCAATGGAAGCTCTTCTGCTTGGTCCACAACATCGAAAAGCTCGCCCATCACGGATACGCGAGGTAAGAACACACCAGGAAGACGCACGAACGGGCACCAATGGCGCGCTGACAGCGGACGGAATTGAGGAATGCATGACATTTGATGTGGCGCCCGAACTCTCGCGCGATCGCGCACCGTCGCGGAACGCGCAAAAGGGGTTTTCCTACATCCTCAACGTTTGCGTTCAGCTGCGAGCGGATGAAACCAATGCGAGCGAAGCGAGCTTCCTTTGCCCGCTCGTCAACTGCAACGCAGGGTTAGGGCGCCGGCGCGCACCCAGCTGGCCTGCGCCCGCTGTCGTCCGGCGGCCAACGCGACTAAGTTACTGCCACTATGCGACTGCGCGACAGACTGCCCGAACTCCGCGACGAGATCCGACGCGCGGCCGCCGAGAGCGGCGCGCGCGAGGTGCGCGTTTTCGGCTCCGTCGCGCGCGGCGAGGAGCGTGACGACAGCGACGTGGACTTCCTTGTGGTTCTCGAGCCTGGGCGATCCCTCTTCGATTTGGCCCGTTTAGAACTCCGACTGGAGCGCCTACTCGGTCGCGCCGTCGACGTGGTGACAGAGGCCGGGTTACGAGAGCCTATTCGCGCCACCGCCTTACGCGATGCCATCAGTGTCTGAGCGTGGACGAGAAGCCGCGCGCGATCGGCTCCTTCAAATGGCGGAAGCCGCCGACTCGATCGCCAGCTACGTTGGGCGAGGGCGCGAGGCATTTGACGATGACCCTGCCGTCCGTGACGCGATCCTCTACCAGATCATCGTGCTCGGCGAAGCCGCCAAGGCAGCTCTCGCGGTAGATCCAAGCCTCGAGTCTTCTTACCCTGACATCGACTGGTCACCAATGGCGCGGATGCGCGACCGAGTGGCACACCATTATTGGGCGACCGACTATCAGATCGTCTGGGACACAGCCTGCAACGCCGTTCCGACGCTCCGCCAATCCGTCGAGGCGGCGCTCAGAGCGCTTGGATGACTTGGCGCGCCACAAACGTCGTGGTGGCCTAACGCAGATGTAGGATAAGTCGTCGGACAAAGGTTCACGATTTTCGCGGCGAGGGCGCGATCGATCCGAAGGTCTGGACGCGCGCGTGGACGGTCCATGTCCAACAGATCGGCACCGGGGAACACGCGACGCGCT
>JANMRE010000679.1:0-2709 GCA_031370885.1 Gemmatimonadaceae bacterium | reverse complement strand
ATGCCGCGCTCGTGTGAGTAGTGCAGCGCGTCGAGCACTTCGCGGGCGATGCGCACCGCTTCGTCCACGCCGAGTTGCGTTTCCCGATCGAGTTTGGCGCGCAACGTTTCGCCGTCGATGAACGGCATGACGTAGAACAGGAATCCGTCGGCGGCGCCCGAGTCAAACAGCGGCAGAATGTGCGGATGCTGCAATGCCGCGGTGGTCTTGATCTCCTGCACAAACCGCTCGGCGCCCAACACGGCGGCGAGTTCCGGTTTGAGCAACTTGAGCGCGACCTGGCGATCGTGCTTGAGATCCTCGCACAGATACACCTTGGCCATGCCGCCTTCGCCGAGGTGGCGGAGAATGCGATAGCGGCCGTCGAGGGCGGTGTTGAGACGATCGGTCTGCTGAGTCATGCCTGCCTATTGGAGAGGGGGGAGGCCGACCCGCTTCATGATCGCCTGGTAGTGTGGCTCCCCACGGTGCGACCCCAGCTCCTTTCCCCACACCCCGAGGAATATCGCGAACGCCGAGTGCGCCGCGCCAGCGAAACCACGTGCTGGCATGGGCCCGATCATCCGACATCCAGTGCCCCCACTCCATGGTGTCAATCGGCAGCTGCCACGGAGGGATCGTGAGCGAGAGGCACTCGGCGTATCCGGCACCCGCAAACACCGGTTGCCCGGGTCGCTCAAGCCGCAGGTTCGCGGCCATGGTGGCGCCGTACCACGCCACCGCTCCGTCGGCCCGGTCCAGCAGGCGCACATCGCGAGGACGGTCGAACGGGTCCATCACCAGCGACAGGTCGAGCGCAGGGGCCTCCCAGATCAGTCGCGCGCCGACCAACTCGGGTGCGGCCACCCGTGCAAGGCTCCAGCGCTGTTGCGGTTCGCCGGTCACGGGGTAGTCGGCGACGGCGTGCCAGGTCAGTGCGAGGTCCCCGACCTCCAAGTGTGTGCAGTACATGGTGCACACGTCACCGCCGTCATTGACGCCATCGAGATACCACTTGGTAAACGAGAATGGCACACGCCGATTGGTGAAGCGTCGCGGTTGACTCATGATCGTGATAGCGCACGACGATGTCCGTCGTTACTGGGCCCTGTAGGGTCTGATGTCGTTGCTTCCGTGCGTCAGGTGGTCCAGCAGCTGCGAATGCAGGAGACGGACGGTATCAATGTATGTGCTATATCTATGGTATTCTTTGACAACATATAAGGTGCGCACGCCATGTGCGTCAGTATCCCAGGCGATACGCTTGTGCGTCGGCGCCGATGCCAAATACGGCCGCAGCGACCTTCGATTCGCCGGTGGCATTCAGTAGAGCGATTTCTTCGAACTCGCCAACGACCTGCGATAGATCCTCACGGACTGCGCAGGGATTGGCGGCCGCGCGACGGGAGAAGGCTTGAGCAGGGTGGCATTTGCCGACTCGCTCGCACTTGCCGGTGGCGCGCTGTACTTTGGGCATTCGGTAGACCCAACTCGCTGCAGTTTTGACCCCGATGCCCGATGAACGTCCGCGCGATGCTGGAACAGCAACTCGGATCGGCGTACCGCATCGAGCGCGAGCTCGGTGGCGGGGGGATGAGCCATGTCTTCCTCGCCGAAGTGACGGCGCTTGGCCGCTATGGCGACTTCGTGGAACTCTGGAAGGATGCAGATGCGGCGCTGCAGCCGAACGTGACGACGGTCCGCGAGCGGATTACGAAGCTCCTGCGGAAGACGGGCTAGGCGCGGCGTGGACAGAATTCGCCAACTCAATGCGGCGCTCGTTGGCCGCTACCAGATCGACCGCGAACTCGGCGCCGGCGGCATGGCGACGGTCTTTCTCGCGCACGACCTCAAGCACCACCGACCGGTCGCGCTCAAGGTACTGCACGATGATCTCGCCGAGTCACTCGGCGCCGCGCGGTTCCTCGCCGAGATCCGGACGACGGCGAATCTGCAGCATCCGCACATTCTGCCGCTGCATGACTCGGGCGAAGTGGACGGCGTGTTGTACTACGTGATGCCGTTCGTGAATGGGGAGTCGTTGCGCGATCGGCTGAACCGCGAGCGACGGTTGTCGGTGGACGACACCACGCTGATCGTGCAGGAAATCGCCGATGCGCTTGACTATGCGCATCGCGCCGGCGTTGTGCATCGCGATATTAAGCCTGAGAATATTCTCCTGAGTGGCGGGCACGCGATCGTAGCGGATTTCGGCATCGCGCGCGCCGTCACGCAGGCCGACGCCCCCCACCTGACGCTCACCGGCCAGGTGATCGGCACGCCTGCCTATCTGAGCCCCGAGCAGGTCACCGGCGCACCGCTCGATGGCCGCTGCGATTTGTACAGCCTTGGGTGCATTCTCTACGAGTGCCTGACGGGCGAACTGCCGTTCGGCGGCAACGCGATGGCGATGATGGCCAAACGGTTGACCGAGTTTCCGCCCTCGGTGCGCACCGCCCGTGGCGACGTGCCCGAGCATCTCGATCGCGTCGTGCGCATGGCCATGGCGCCCGAGTCGTCGGCACGCTTTGAGACGGGCCAGGCGTTCATCGCGGCGTTGAAAACGCCGGTGGTTGTGCCCCAAAAGAGCGACAAGCGCGCCGTGGTGGTCATGCACGACATCGACGGGCACGCGATGCCCGAGATCGCCGCGGCGCTGTCGGTGCCGCTCAACACCTGCTACTCGAGACTGCGCCTGGCGCGCGAGCAGTTCGCCGCGGTCGTGCGCCG
>JANMRE010000677.1:0-4283 GCA_031370885.1 Gemmatimonadaceae bacterium | reverse complement strand
TGCTGCGTGAACTGGCCACAACGATTGGTGCGACGCGCGCCGTTTTTTTGCGCACCAATCGCACCCAAACAAAGCTGACGTCCGTCGCCGCGCTGGGACTGGACGACACCGCATACCCGATGGTCGCGCTCGACTCCACCACACACATCGCCGCGCGGGCGTTCCGTCGCGCCACGGCCTGTACCGAGGAGGGCGTTGCCGCGCGCGACGCAGATCCCGTACTGGGTGCCGACGGCCAGGCGCTGCTGGCGGTAGCCATTACGCGTCCAAGCACCGGCATCGGCATCACCGGACCCCACCCCGTCATCACGGCGCGGCGTCCGAATGTCGCGCTCCTGGAGCGAATCGGCGCCGTGCCGCTTGGCGTGCTCGTACTGGGCGGCCCTCGTGCCGGATCGTCATTCACCGTGGGCGATCGCAAGCTGGCAACCGCGATCGGGACACAGATCGGCACGGCCATGCACAACGCCACGCTGGTTCGTGCGGCGGTCGAACGACGGCAACTGGAACGCGAGATGCGGTTGGCGCACGATCTCCAACTCAAACTGTTGCCGCGCACGAGTGTGGTGGCTCCCGAAGCGCGCGCTGCGGCGCGCGTCGTGCCTGCGGAAAGCGTTGGCGGCGATTTCTTTTTGCTGGCCCGACTCGACCGTGACCGCACGGGTGTGCTGATTGGCGACGTGGCGGGGCATGGATATCAGGCCGCGTTGGTCATGGCGCTCGCGCTGAGCGCGGCGGCGATTCACGTGCAGGCGGCGTTCGATCCGTCCATTGCCGTCGAAGCCGTGCAGCGATCGTTGGCCGACGAATTGGCGTCCACGGATATGTCGTTGACGCTGTGCTATGTGGTGATTGACAGCCGGGTGGGCGAGCTCCGTTTCGCCAATGCCGGACATCCACATGCGTTCCGTGTGGGCCGCAACGGCGACTGCACGCGACTGGCGGCGATTGCGCCACCGATTGGTTTCAGTGATGCGTCGATTGACGAGTGCGTGATGGCATGGCGACCCGGTGATCGCGTGGTGTTGTTCACCGATGGCCTGCCCGATGCGCTCGATGCGCGCGATGCGCGTTTGGGCGAACGCCGGATCCTAGACCTGCTGGCGACCATGCAAAACGGCGAGACGCCGGAGGACATCCTGGGGCGACTGGTGACGCTGGTGGACGGTCATGTCAGTGGCACGCCGTTGCGCGATGATCTGGCGGCCGTGATTGTGGATCGGACGGCGTGAGCCAGCGACGCCATCGTCCACTGGCCTCAACGGCCTTCAGTCCGCCGCCACTGCCTCCGCCACGTAAGCGGTTCGGCCAGCACTTTTTGAAAGACACGAGGGTGCTCGACGCGATTGTCAATGCATTGGGTGCGTTGCAGGATCGCACGGTGATCGAGATCGGACCCGGTCGGGGAATCCTGACCGATCGCCTCGTTGAACGCGCGGCACGCGTGATCGCGGTAGAAGTCGATCGCGACCTGGTGGCCCATCTGCGCGCGCGGTACGCCGGTCACCCGCACGTCGAGATCATCGAGGCCGATGTGCTCGCGGTTTCTCTGGCATCATTGGCCGGAGGACCGTTTGTTCTCGTCGGCAACGTTCCCTACTACATCACCACACCCATCATCTTTCACGCGCTGGAAACACCGCGCCCCGATGTCGCCGTGTACCTGGTGCAGAAAGAAGTGGCCGATCGTCTCGCCGCGCCGCCTGGCGACAAGATTTACGGCGCGCTGAGCGTGAATGTGCAGGCCGTCGCGGACGTGGCGATGGTGCGTCGCGTCCCGCCAGCCGCATTTCAACCGGCACCAACGGTGGACTCGGCGGTCGTCCGCATTACGCCACGCGCCAACGCCGCTGTCGAACCGGAACTCGAAACACGCTTTCGCGCCTTCGTGCAAGCGGCCTTCGGTTTGCGTCGCAAACAACTCATCCGCGTGGTGCGGACCATCACCCGACTCGACCCCGAACGGTCGGCGGCATTGATCGCGTCGTGCGGATTGTCATCCGCGATTCGCCCGGAAGGACTCTCGGCCGAAGACTTCGCGCGCCTCGTGCGCGCCATCGACCAACTTACCCCAGCTCCCCCCCCCGATCGCTGAGGCTGTTGGTGAGGGCAAACGACAACCCTTCCAACTCCATCGCCATGTTCACCGATTTCAATGACACATGGGCGGGAACGACGACGTGCGTGGGGGCAAAGTTCAAAATCGCCCGAATCCCCGACGCGACAATCCGGTCGACCACGTCCTGGGCATCGTTGGCGGGAATCGCCAGCACGGCGATCACTGAGTCTTCGGTGCGCACATCGGACTCCAGTCGCGCGATGTCGCGTACCACGGCCTCCCCCCACGAATGACCAATCTTGGAGGCGCTATTGTCGTACACGCCGAGCACCCGAAAGCCGCGATGCCGAAACCCGTCGTAATTGGCGAGGGCGGCGCCGATCTTGCCGGCACCCACAATCACAATCTTCCACTCCCGCTCGAGGCCAAGAATATCTCGCAAGCGCGCGATCAACTCGTGCACAGGATATCCGAGGCCCCGCTTGCCGAACGAGCCGAAAAACGAAAGGTCCTTTCGAACCTGCGCGGGCGTCGTGTGGCACAGATGAGCCAGCGCATCGCTGGAGGCGGTACTTTGGCCGCTACTGTCGAGCTCCTCGAGATACCGGAGATACATCGACAGGCGACGAACGGTAGAGTCGGCTATTCGTTTCACGGGCGCTTGTGAAATTCTTCACAAAGGTAGGCAACGACTCGCCGATTTACTAGTCGGTCCCCTCCGCTAACTTGCCGCCATGGCAGTGTCATCCTCCTCACCGCACAGGCCGATTGGTACCGTGATCGGTCGTCGCCCGACCACCCTGTCCGCCCGTGCCGCGGAGCGACTGGCGGGAGGGCCGCTGGACGCGCTTACCCTGATGCGCGATGTCTGCCAGGTGGACCGCCTGCAGCAGGACTCTGCCGAACGCATGGCGATGGCACTCCTGACCAGTCACGACGAGTTCGTGCAGTTGCCGTCGGGGCACTGGGCATTGAAAACGCCGACGGCAGTGGCCACAGTCAGCCAACCGGACGACTCCCGTCTCCATTCCCCCGTCTCCCGTCTTTCAGCTGTGTCAACACCAACGGCGCGCACGGCGACGGCGGTGTCCAGCACCACAACCGGGGAGTCTGTCGGACTGTCGGCGGTTTCGTTCGCCGTGGTTGACGTGGAGACAACGGGCACGCGTTCGAGCGGCGGTGACCGTGTCACCGAGATTGCGATTGCGCGCGTCCAGGCGGGCGAGATCGTCGAGCTGTACTCGCAACTGGTCAACCCTGAACGTCTGATTCCCGCGCACATCACCGCGTTGACGCAGATCACGTGGTCCATGGTCAAAGATCAGCCGCCCTTTCGTCACGTTGCCGCACAGGTGACCGAGCGATTGGCGGGACATGTGTTTACCGCACACAACGCGGCGTTCGACTGGCGTTTCGTCAGCGACGAATTGGCGCGCGGTGGCGTGAGACTGGCCGGTCCGCGCCTGTGCACCGTTCGGCTGGCGCGTGTGCTGCTGCCGCACCTGCGTCGGCGGTCGCTCGATCACGTCACGCAGTATTTCGGCATTGACATCAGGGCGCGACATCGGGCCGCAGGCGATGCGGAAGCCACGGCACGCGTGTTGTTGCGACTGTTGCGCGTGGCGGAAGACGAAGGCCTGACCTCATGGCCGCTGCTGGACGCTCGGCTGGCGACTCCCGCGGGGCGTCGACGACGCTCCGCCGCCGACCGCCGTCGACGTGCCTTTCCCCTTCCCGTTGTCGAGGACCACATCGCGTGAGTTTTCCGGAACCGCTGCTCGATTCACGAATGTTTGGTCGATGGCGCATTCACGCCATTCAATCGGGTGGAATTCACCTCGATGGGGGCGCGATGTTTGGCGTGGTCCCCAAGACGCTGTGGGAACGTCGCCTTCAACCGGACGCGAAGAACAAGATTCCCATGGGCATGCGCTGTCTGTTGATCGAGCATGACGAGGGGTTGGTGCTTATTGACTCCGGCGCGGGCAATAAGGAGTCGGCGAAGTTCCACGAGATTTACGGCGTGGAGAACGCCGCGATGTCAGGACGTACGGCGCTGGAGGCCGGACTGGCACAGGCCGGCTTCGCACCCGACGACGTCACGCTGGTGATCAACACGCATCTGCATTTTGATCACGCGGGTGGCAACACGTGGAGGAACGAGGGCGGCGAAGTGCGCGCCACGTTTCCCAATGCCCGATACGTCGTGCAGCGCGGCGAGTAC
>JANMRE010000658.1:0-1125 GCA_031370885.1 Gemmatimonadaceae bacterium | reverse complement strand
CACCACGCATTGTGCCGTGGCTGTTCAAACAAATGATGGGCCATAGTCCGAGCGGGACGCAGCGAGTTCCTCCCGACAACCGACAACGCCTTGACCGACCCAACTGTTTGCGGTTGTTCGGCTGAGATCTCGCGCGTCGATTACATCTTCCGGGGAGCAGCTTCAGGCAATGAGCTGGCGCTTGCAGGTTGGCATGGTTGTGCGTTTCGACGGCAAGGTGTTGCGGAAAGGCACCTACCCCGAAAACGAATAACTGCCAACCCATTGCTTGACACTGCTGGCCGCGCAAATGCATCGGCCGCAGCGAGATTCTGCCCAACAACCGACAACGTCTTGTTCGACGAACCGTTCGCAGCTGTTCCGCCGAATTCATCGGGCCTCACCCCGCACCGACCTTGGTACCGCCCGCAACCCCGACGTACCGGCATCCTCGTGGTACTCGGCGTCCTGATTCACCTGCCACACATCGAACCGCGCATCGCCTGCCACGATGTTCTTGACCGTCAGCATCGCTGTCATCATGGCGTGATCCTGATTGTTGTACTTGTGCATGCCATTGCGTCCAACCATGTGCAACGTGGGAAACGCCGTATCGAGATGCTCGCGTATGATCGCCACGTTGGACGCATACCGATCATCGTACACAGGATACGCCTTGTGTTGTCGCACCACGCATCCGTCAACCACATCGTCGGCCTGCAGGAGACCGAGTTGCTGCATCTCCCGCGTGCCCAGCGCAATAAGGTCCGCGTCGGTTGACGTCCAGAGTCCATCGCCTTCAAAGCAGAAGTACTCCAGACCGTAACAGGTGAGTGACGGATCGGGAATCAGATCCGGCGACCACGACTTGAAGTTCTGCACGCGTCCAACCTTCACACCGGGATCGTGGATGTAAATCCAGTTGTCGGAAAACACTCCACGCTCTTTCACGATCAGGGCAACCGTGAGAAAATCGCGATATCGCAATTTACTGGCGGCTTCGCGCACCATGGTCGGCACGGGCGGTGTTACGCCCAGCACCAACTCACGCAGTGGCGCCGATGAGATCACGTGTGTGCCGCTGACCGTCTGCGGCGCACCGTCGGCGGTTGTGTGCGTGAGCGTCCATGTGCTGGTCGTGGCATC
>JANMRE010000651.1:0-18193 GCA_031370885.1 Gemmatimonadaceae bacterium | reverse complement strand
CGTGTATGGCGGCGAGAATTTCACGACGCGCACGTTCAAGGCCGACGTCCAGTCGCAGGTCACCGACCACAACAACCTGCAGTTTGGTGCGCAGTTCGTGCAGCACGACCTCGAGTACAAGGACGTCGGCGCGTTTGGCACCAACTCGGGCATTCAGCCGCTCACGTCGCAGGTCTATCGCGCGAAGCCGATTGAAGCGGCGGGCTACGTGCAGAGCATCATCGAGTACGACTTCATCACCATCAAGTTGGGTGGCCGTTTCGACTACGGACGCGCTGTAGGTTTGGGGTTCACCGACCCGTTTAATCCGTCCAACAACACCTCCGCTCGCGAGGTGTGTGAGGGTTCGTCGGTGGGCGGCAAGAAACTGGTAAACCCGCAAGGGCAGCCGTACGGTGTGACAGGGTGCGCGGCGGGCCGTATTGATCCCAAAACCCAGCGCTCCGAACTGCTCGACCAGGCAGCAGCCATCGCGCAACTGGACGACTTCACCGAAGCGAAGGCGCGCACGGCGTTCAGTCCGCGTGTGGCCATTGCCTTCCCGCTCACTGAAAAGTCGCAGGTGTTCTTTAACGCGGGCCGCTACACCATGGTGCCGCTGTATGGGAACGGGTATCGCAACACCGGTATAGGAACCGTAGCCGGCAAGGGCGACGATTACTGCGCCGCGACCGCAGTCAAGCCAGGCACGAAGGAGTGCGTGCCAAACATCTCCACCAACAATCCGGCGTTCGTAGGCAACCCCGGCTTACTGTTGGAGCAGGCCAAGCAATATGAGGTGGGCTATCAAACAGAACTGGGCCGGAATTATTCCATTCAAGTGGCGGTGTTCAATCGCTCAGAAACCGGTCTCTCCGGTCTGCGCCCAAGCCGTTCCACGCAAGACATCGGTTCCACGTACGACGGTTCGCTGCCGTCGTACACGGTGCTGGTGAATGGCGACTTCCTGGCGTCACGCGGCATGGAAATGCAGTTCCGACGCCGTTTGGCCGACCGGTGGGGATATGACGTGAACGTTGGCTTGTCCCGCGCGACCACCAACTCCCGTCCGCCCGACCGCGCCAACGAAGTGCAGCGTACCGAGCCGAACGCCAATCAGCAGCTGATCGAAACGGTGGCCGACATCGACCAGACATACCGGGTAAACACGTCGTTCTTCCTGCAGGTGCGGGAGGACGTCCCCACGTTGCCCCTGAACGCGGGCAAGCTGCTCCGCAATGCGCGCGCCACGATCACGTTCAATCGCACGGCCGGCATTCCCTACACCCCGGTGCGCGCCAATTCGTTCGGCAACGTCAACAACGCGGCGGCTGCGGCTGACATCAACGCCGGACGTCAGCCAGCCACCTCGCAGTTCGACCTCCTGCTGGACAAGGGATTCCGCATCGGTTCGGTGCGGTACTCCGGCTTCCTGCGGGTGGCCAACCTGTTCGACCGGACCAACTGTGTGCAGGTGTTCGTGAACACCGGCACCTGCGACAACGGACTACGCGACTTTAGCAACCGACGCGTCGGCAACACTGGCGATGCCACCACGTCAACCGCCTTCGATCAGCCCGAGTTTATCGGCTCGCGGCGCAGCCTTGCGACGGGAATCACCGTCAACTTTTAATCACCGCCGACGGCCCTCGTCCGGCACTCATTGCCGGACGAGGGTGATCGGTAACCCCAAGCACCGACAGTTAACTCATGACCTTCGAACAGAAGACCTTTGATGCCGATGCGCGTCCGTCCGGGGGCCACTGCGCCTCGCGTCGGTTGCGGCGTCTCATCCACGCGCGGGTGGCGTTGAGCGGATTGGTGCTCGCGATCGCCCCGGTGTGTCTCGACGCGCAGCGGGTGCAGCCGACCGTGCAGTGGACGCTGGACAGCGTGCGGGCCGACGGCTCCATCAAGGCGGTGGCCATTCCGCGGCCGAATCCTTTCAACCTGTTTGCCGCCGAGGATCTGGCGGCCGGCGCGCTTCGCATGTCCGGCGGCTTCCGCTCGGGTGTCACCAACCAAGGTGGCCCGGTGTCGGAGAATCAGGGCAACAACTTCATTCAGATGGGACGCATCGCGAACAACGCCGGATACATGTTCTTCGAGATGGGTCTCACGGCGGCCGCCCCCCCCAGTGAGTTCCGCAAGATTCGCGCGGTCCACAGCGGGATCAACAATATGGCGGGTTCGCTCGGCTATTCATCTGCGTACTGGCAGGTGCTGGTGCCACCGCAAATCAGGAAGATCGGCGCGGCCGACGGTCAGTTCGGCAAGGCGTTTGCCGGC
Source organism: Gemmatimonadaceae bacterium (assembly GCA_031370885.1). Lineage (GTDB taxonomy): Bacteria > Gemmatimonadota > Gemmatimonadetes > Gemmatimonadales > Gemmatimonadaceae > Gemmatimonas. Next base: position 15,925 of record JANMRE010000651.1, on the reverse strand, counting down.
GTGACGTCGATTTTCAACAGCTCCTGCCGCGATGACCCGACATTCTTGACGGCGGGCTTCTCCCTGTTGGCCATGAAGGATTGTCCCGAGACCTGGGGCTCGCAGGGTTTCGCGGCCAAACTGGTGGTGCCCGATTCGGTGTGGGTCAATACCTTCAACGCCAACAAGCCCAACTTCCGTTGGGATGACTGGAGGGTCTCGCGCTCACGTCTCGACCCAACCCAGACGCTGGGCACGCAGAGCGTGTACGGTTTTATGAGCGACTACTACCGGGAACAGAAACTGCGCTTTGGAACGGTGGTGCCTGGTGGCTCCGGCGCGCCCGTCGATCCGGGGTATCCGCTGGGTCTCGAAATGCGCGTGGACAGTTGGCAGTTGGCCGCGCCCGCGACACGGAACACACAGTTCTACCAACTCCAGATCGTCAACAAGTCGGCCGACGTGTACGGTACCGGCATTGACTACGACTCGCTGTACTACGGCCTTGGCCCCGGATTCCTGCAGAATGGCCAGGCCGTTTCGGTGTATTACGATTTCTCCGTCAATACGCTGTACGCGACGGGTGGCGGCACCAGCGGTCTGTGCTCGACCACGTACCCGAAGCGTTACGCGAATGGATCGCAGGACGCGTGTCAGGCCGGCGGCTTTGGCGCATTCGGCGTGTACACCATGACGCTGCTCAAGTCGCCGTTGGGTGACATGCGCAACAAGCTGTTCAGCAACCCCAACAGCCCGTACTTCAATCCGACCAGCCCGCTGGCCGACGACACCATCACGTTCAACCACGCCAAGCGTAACTCCTTCGGACAGACGTCGCAGAACATCAATCGCTCCATGCGGTCGGGGTTCGGCATGATGTCGTCGACGGAACTCAACTACATGGATGGCCGCAATCCGTCCGACCTGTCGCTGGTGAATTTCACGCAGCTCATTGGACCCGAGGACTGGAGCGGCACCTACCCCACGCTCGAGAACACCAAATTCCCGAAGTTCGTCCCCGGTAACACGACCAACTCGCTCACCGGCCAGCCGTTCGGCAAGTGGGACTACAACAACGACGGGGTGCAGGACACGATCTCGGTGACCGGGTGCGGCTCGAGAGGTTGTGCGGCGCTGTGGAGCGATACCATCCATAACGGCACCGCGACGCGCATGGGAAACATCCTGAATACTGTGTCTGCCGGACCGTTCAAGCTGAAGGCGAACGACACCACGCAATTTCTCTGGGCGTTCTCCTGGAACAGCGACTCTACCACGATCCGGCAGACCATCGAAGGCGTCGTGAACAGTTACCTCACCAACTACGAGGGGCCGGCACCATTCCCCTTTCCCGCCGTGGTCTCGGGCAAGTCGTATACGCTTTCCTCGGCCGAGCTGATCGACTCGACCACGTTCGGCGCAGCGTCCGCCACCGTCGGCGCCCAGATCACGGTGCGTTTCCCGAATATCAATGCGGTCGATCCGTACATGGTTCGACTGGTGAACAAGGTGCGGAACGACTCCATCGCCGGCAACGCGGCCGTGCGTCGCGTCCTGCGGCTCAATCCCGGTTTGTTGAATCGGCTATCGGTGAGGGCGAACGATAATCTGGCGGCCGTGCTGCTGTTCAAGTCATGCAATGGCGGCACCTCATTCACGACCACCAGCGGTAACTCCGCCACCTGCACCGACGCACCAACGCGCGCCGTCGATCTGGGCGTGAACGCATTTTCGTGGCGACCGATCGCATCCGTGAACTACACAGCGGGCCTGCCGGCTGTGGGTGCGTTCAGCGAGGCCGTCCAGGCCGGAAAGAGCTATCTGTACTCGTACGTCACCCGATCGCGCGGTTACTCGGATTTCCGCATTGTTGACTCGACGGCTGCGGGCTTCATCGCCACTGACGTGCAGAGCACGCTGAACTTCCCGCTCGATACGATCAATTCCAGCTTGTCCACCGCCGGACCGTCCACGATCCAGGTCTATGCGGCCATCACCAACGTCGCCGGGCGCTCGTTTGCGCGGGTCGATACGTCGACGGTTACAGGAAATGCGTCGCAGTCACTGATCTACGGCTCGGTGTCCAACGATGTGTCGGGTACCACGCGCCTGGTGTGGGGGAACCAATTCATTGTGCGGAAAACGATCGACACGGTGACCAGTGCCACCACCACTACGGTGAACGTGCGATGGGTGCTCCCCAACGCAGCGACAACGGCGGTTGGTCCGGCCACACCGAACTTTGTCGCCCGCGACCAGGCGTTCTCAGTGAACCAGAACGTGCCGGTGCGAATCGGCGCGGCGCTCCTGATAACCGGCACGCTTCGCGGTACCAGCGGGTCGGCCAGGGTGTTCATCGACACCATCGCGTCACCGTCGGCGGTGAACCACGGTTTCGTGTGGGTCACCGGTGACAATCGGCCGATCTTCATCATCAACGACCAGTACGCGGCCAACCGTGAGCGCGACGAGCAGGCGTCACCGCTCTATCCGGGTTACACGGTTATTCCGCGTGACACGGCGAACGCGGCCAACGGTCTTGTCCAGGAGCTGACGCCGTTCGGCGCCATTCGTGATCGCAACTTCGTGCTGCGCGGTGTCAACGACACGCTATCGGTCGCGGCGCGCGTTTTCGTTCCGCAGATACAGCCGATCATCGGCGCGGGCAACAAGCGAGTGAAGGGCGGTCAGTACTCACTTACCTGGCTGGTGGATCCGTTTGGCTCCAAGGCGCCGTTCAAGCTTGACCCGGTGGCGGATCTGCAGAGCGCGGTGAACGCGTCACTGCTGGACGCGACCGCCAAGGCCACCACCATCACCGAGACGTCAGCGGCCATCGCCACGCTGGTTGGTGCGACGACGGTGCGCCCGTTGCAACGCGTGCGGTTGCCGTTCACGATGACGTTCCGAGACGTGGATGGCAGAACCGAGGCGGTGAAGTTTGCCATGCTCAAGCGGGCGAGCAACTCACGTCTGCTGGGCTCGGGCAACGATACGGTTCGCGTGACGATTGCGGACAGTGTCTGGTTGCCCGGCGACACGTTGCTCGTGCTGCAGCGGGTGGAGCGAGACAGCTCGGTGGGCACGGGTGCGGCACGCTACGTGGTGGTGCAGGCCGACGGCACGAATGGATTTCGCCCCATTCCGGTACTGGTCCCCGACTCCATCGGCATCAACAAGTTTCTCGTTGCGTGCACGGGAGGTGTCACGGGATCGGGCGTGCGTCCAGCGGCCGACGCGGTGACCTGCAACCCGCTGGTCATCAACAGTCGAGGCACCCTTCCGGTGGCGGTCGGTACGGCTGCTGGTGGATACCTGCCGGTGCAAACGGGATGGAGACAGTTCATTGAGCTCGCCCGCCCCTTCGATCAGCGCTCGGTGGTGCAGCTCGTGGCCACACCGTTCTCGACCAACGCGACCGTGAGCAAGGCGGATCTGGAACGCGTTTCGGTGGTGCCGAATCCGTACATCGCGCGTTCGGATATCGATCAATTGAACGGTCGCACGCCGACCTCTCGCATTTATTTCACCGGGGTACCCGAGCAAGGCATTTTGCGGATCTACTCGGTGTCTGGGCAGTTCCTGCAGGAACTCACGTGGACGAAGAGCGATCTCATCTATCAGGGAAACAATGCCCCGACCGGTGACCTTCCGTTCAACCTCCGTACCCGTGAAGGGTTGGATATGGGCTCAGGACTCTACCTCTACGTGCTTACTGCGACTGGCGCCAGCGGGAATGGCCAGATTCAACGCGGCAAGTTCGTGATCATCCGTTAACGGAGTGCCGATGAACATCCTTCGCATTATCGGCGCCGCTGGCGCCGCCACCGTCCTGCTGAGTGCTTCCGTCCGCGCTCAGGGGCCGGGCGGTATTCTTCCCACGCCGCAGGACACCCCGAATCGACAGGGAACGCGCGGCGCCAATTGGCTTCACTTGGGCATTGGTGCGCGCGGCGGCGCGATGGCCGGCGCGGTGGGCAGTTCGGTGTCCGGACCTACCGGTTGGTTCTGGAATCCGGCCGGAGCGGCGACATCTGAATCGTTCGCGTTGGCCGCCGGCCGTCAGAAGCTGTATGACGCGCTCGATATCAGTCAGACCTATGCGGCGGGTTCCATTCCGGTCCTTGGCGGCGTAGTTGGCTTTCACCTGAACACGCTCGCCTCCGGGCCCATCAGGCGCACCACGGAACTGAATCCGTTTGGCGAGCGTCTGGGCGGCAACGTATTCGAATGGAACTCCACCGTTGTGGGTCTTGGCTACGCCAAGCGTTTGACCGATCGACTTTCGGTGGGTGGTCAGGTCAAGTACATCACCGAGGGTATCCCCGATGCCGGTACGCATTGGCTCGCATTCGATGTCGGCACACAGTTCAGCACCGGGTTATACGGACTTACCATTGGCGGCGTGATCCAGAATGTTGCTGGCACGGCGCGTGCCAGCGGCGCACTGATTCAGCGGGTCATCCAAACGGCCGATGGTTCGGTGCTGTCAGAATCACGGCGCGTGCAGGTGTTTACCAACAACACGGAACTGCCAGTCGAGTTCAGGCTTTCGTTGGGCGCCGACCTGTTGGGCGGTGCGAACTCGTTGATGGGCGGTGCGGGCGGTAAAAACACGCTCTCGGCTGAACTTTCCGTCACCGATGCCACCGACTACAGCACGCAATACGCACTGGGCGCGGAGTATGGGTTCCGAAATATGCTGTTTCTGCGCGGTGGTAAGCGCATGTACAACGATGGTCGCGACCGCGGCGACGTCGGGTCGATCGGCTTGTCCGGCGGCTTCGGTCTGCGGCTCCCGATTCGTAGTCGCAGTCTGCGCTTCGACTATTCGTTCGAATCGGCTGGTGCGCTGCAGAACATCCAGATCTTTTCCTTCGAGGTTGGTAAATGAGCCGCCTGCTTCGCGTTCTCACGCTTCTGGTGGTGTCGGCCAGCACATTGTCCGCGCAGGTACAGACCAGGCAGTTTTCGGTGGTCACTCGCGTGGGGTCCATTTCACCCGAGCGAGCCGCCAGCCTGAATACGGGACCGCTGATTGGCCTGGATACCGAGTACGCACTCAACAAGTACTTTGGCATTGGTACCAGCGTTGACGTGACGCGCACCAATACGCACCGCGAGGACTTCCTTACGCGTCTGCGCTATGGGAACGCGGGCCAGGGCGGTGGAGATTCGATCTACTACCAGTACGTCGGTCAGCCGATCAACACGATCAACATTGGCGCCTTCGGTGTCGCGCGCTTGCCAGCCGGCAAGTTGAGTCCGTTTGTCATGGCCGGCGTGGGCACGTACACGATGATCGCCAATACTCAGGTGAACGGCAAAGCCACGCGCAAGAACGAGATTTCGTATACGTTTGGCGGCGGCGTATGGTTCAAGCTGGGCGACAAGGTGGGCGTGCAACTTGATGCGCGCGCACTGCAGTTCCAGAAGTACGACCGAAATTTTCTGAATCCGGCGGCTGGTCGACCCGAACGCATTACGCCGTTCCCGGAAGACTTTCCTGTTCCGCCAGCGGCGAAGAAAACGGCGCTGAACACCATGTTAACCCTGGGATTTCGCTACATCCCGGGTGGCGCTACAGGGGGCAACTAACACATGTCATCCATGCGACTTTTCATCGTCAGTGCGTTGAGCGCTGCCTTGGTTGTTTCGTCGGCCTGCGACGACAACCGCTCAACCAAAGCGGAACCGGTTGGCAACCTTGGCTTCGGCACGAATTTCGCCAAGACCGCCTCGAACCTGCCGCGCGGTACGGTCACGTTCCCGGTGGCCATTGTGGCGTCTGCAACACCCAACACCGACTCGGTGATCGTCACCTTGGCCGGTCTCGATTCGCTGACCACCGGGACGTACACGCTGTGGCTGGCCAACGACTCCGCCACGAAATACGTGCGCGTAACGAGCATGAATCTCACGATCACGCGCGTCGACTCCACGGTGAACGCAGTCGGCGATCCGATATTCAGTCCCAGCACCACGACGCGTCTGGGTGTGAGCGGATTTCGCACCGGTGGATCGAATCTGGCATTTCGTGTCGCCACGGCCCGCGATGCGGCTAGCGGCATCGCCGCCACTGATTCGCTCAACGTGGCGGTGATCAGTATCGAAACGGCGGCGACACCCGGCGCATCGCCGGGTGAAGTACGTCCGTTGTGGGCGCGCCGTAGTCAAGCCTCGGCGGCGCGCGTGGCCGGTCTCCGTTTCGGAGACTTCGCCCGTGGTATTCCGCTGCAGGCCGGTTCTCCGGCTGCCGGTCAGGAGTACACGATCGCGACCAGCAGCGCGACTGGTGTGGCCGCGATGACCATCATTCCCCGTGGACGCGTCGAAGTGCGCGGCAAGATCATGGTGGCGAACGACTCGAACTACTTTCGCCCACCGGTCGGGTACTACTACAACGCGTACGCGGTCAAGTTCGACACGACGGGTCGCTTCAACGACACGGTGTACGTGGGTCGGCGCACCTCGCCGTATCCGCAGCGTATTTCACTGTACGAAGTGGACAAGACCAATCCGGCGCCTGACGTGATTTTCGATACGCCACGGGTGATCTTCGCGATGGCGACGCGGGTATCGACCGACACGATGCCCAAGGCCAACAGCACGCCGCCGTGGTACAATTTCGGGTTGGTGCGTGTGAACCTGCAGTCCAAGTATTCGGCCGAAGGAAAGATGGGGCCGAACACAGTGCTGGAAGCCACGCTGCCCAAGTCGGTGAGGGGGAGATGAGTAGGCAGTAGGAAGTCGGGAGGGGGAAGTACGGTTTACTGAGTACGGAGTACTTTCTACTGCAGTACGGAGTACTTGCTACTGCAGTAAGAAGTACTTCCTACTGCAGTTAAGAGTACTTAGTACTGCAGTTCCCAGTACTTCCCCCTCCCGACTTCCTACTGCCTACTCAGGTGTAACCCTGACCACACTCATCCGATTCCGATCTCCAACCCATAGCACGCCATTGCCCGCCCGCACGGTAGTGGCGAATTGCAGTTGCCGCGATGAGCCGACCACGCGCGGCTCTGGTGTGAGTGAGAGCTGAAACAGTCCGTCCACGCCGCCAGCCACAAACAACGCGCCGCCAAGAAACGCGACATCGTAGGCGAATCGTGGCTCCTGCGTGACGCGAACAACCGACGGTATGCCGCTGCTCAGCGATTCGCGGCGCCAGGCAATGATTCCTTCGTCGCCGAGGGCAGCGGCGATCCACTCTGCGCTGGTCGCCACGGCGCGGGCCGTCGCCGGTATGGCGAGCGCGAGCGACGAGCGCGTAAGCCTGCTGTTAGCCGTTATGACTTGCACCACTTGCGAGTCCGTGGCCACCCACCACGCGTTCGCGATGGAGTCGTAGGCTATTGCCGATATGGGCTGCGCGAGTTCGAGACTGTCACTCCGTGCTGATGCTCCCGAGCCGAATCGCACGCGCAGGCGCTTGCCACTCGCACTCAGGACCACGTCGCCGGAGGCTGCCAGTGCGTCAACGGGGCCATCGGCCAGTCGCGTGGCCGGTCCAGCCAACAGGTTGGCTTCCCAGAGCGCCGTTCCGGTGCCGAGTACGAGCGATCCGCGGGCCGGCACGATGGCGACTTGTCGAAGGGCACTCAGTCCATTGGCGCGACGCCGAAGCGCCTTGGGCGATGGTGCAGCCAGGAGCAGTTGCACGCCGCTGTCGCTGACCACGGCGATCAACGAATCGCGCACATCGATGAACGTGGGCGGAGCGAGCACTTTGACTTCACCCAGGTTGAAGTCAATAACCTCTCCGGCGCGCGGCGCAAAGGCACGTCGTTGGGCATCCAGCTCCCGTCCGATAAACAATCCGGCAATGGCGCCACTGCCTGCGAGGAACGGCAACGCGCAATCGAGCGGCTGGCAACCGCTTGATCTCGCCCCCTTCTCGCTGAGAAAGTAGTACCCCACTGCGAGCACCGTTCCGGTGAGCGCGCCAAAGGCACTGGTGCGCGCCAGCGTGCCGCTGATTGGCTTGCGCATGTTCCCCGACGACGCACCCCCCAACGCACCGGCACGCGGCACGCTGGATTGCGCCAACAACGGCAGCGCCGTCGCAACGGTGAGTGTGGCGCCCAGCGCGAGCACCATCGCGCGGCGAAGTCGACCGGTGTGCGTATCTGAAGCACGCATTGTTGTTTACCCTCGGATATGAAACTGGCGTTGCGTGCGGGTGACCTGCTTGCTCGCACGATCAGTGACGATCAGTTCGAGATGGTATCGACCGGCGGGCGCGCTCCCGAGCCCCAATGTGACGAGTTCCGGCACCCGATCGCGGGCGCCAAGGGCCTCATTGCGCTCGAAACGTAATCCCAGCGTTTCATCGCCCTCGGGGGTCAGTCCAAAGACATCGGAGAGTCCGCCGAAAAAGCGGCGCACGCCATCGGTACGGCGTTCAATCTGTTCGAGGGTCACGATGATGCGCACCTCGTACTTCACGCGTCCGTCGGCGTCGGGGCGCAGACCGTAATTTTCCCAGTACACCGAAAAGGTATCGCGCTGCGCGAGCACCAGATCGCCGCGTGGCACGAGCCCAATAGTATTCCATGTGCCCACACTGGCTCCAGGAGACGGCAGTCGATTGGCAAACACGAGATCGCTGCTGGCTAGTCTGGTGGTGTCTGCCGACAACATCGTCACGTCGGCCTGGGCCCGCCCCATGGCGTGCACGAGCGCCGCGTCGCGCACTTCAACACGCAGCCGGATATTCGCGCCCGCAGTGAGCGTATCGACCCACAGGCGGGAGAGGTGACGTGAGGTTGGCAGGGCGACCGATATTGTATCCAGTCTCGCGAGCGTGAGCGCGGCGAGCGGGCCGATGCGCACGGACGCTTCAAGCATCCCGCGATCGATTTCGGCTGCGGCGTACAGTCGATCGGTCGGGATGCTGGCGGCAATCAGCAACTGCCCCTTGTTCGGCGTGACCCCGCGGAATCGCGCGATCTGGATGGGCACGGTATCGACGGCAAGCGCCATTGCCAGATTGTCCAGGAGGAACGGCGCTTCCTGACGCTGTTCTTCGGCGAATCCGCGATGGTTGCCGGCAAATATGGCGACATTCATGGCGGGCGGTCCCGTGAACACGAATTCGATTTCGTTGCGCGGATAGTACCAGACGGTGATCACGCGACCCACGGCGTCTCTGGCATCGGCGTCGGAGGTCGGGGCAAACGTGGCCACGACTGGCGGCTCGCCGTAGCGGGCGATGATCAGTCCGCGATCGGTGCGCCATCCCACTTGACGCGTGTCGGAGTCGGTGAAGCGCAGGTCGGCGTACGCCATGCGCGCGAGAAATTCCAGGCGCGCCTCGTTCTCGGGTGTGGAGAGCATCGGATCGGCCGCTTCCCAGAATGCGCTGTCGGTGTTTGCCCGCTCTTCCGCATTCAATCCGTCAATGCGCACCGAATCACCTTTGCGCGTGATGCGCCCCAGATGCGTGAGTTCGGCGCGTTCCGATGGGGAGAAGCGGGCGAGGGCCCGCTCGAACAGCGTATTGCTCTGGGACAGCAGGCCGAGTTTGTACGCCGCCAGCGCACTGGCCATCAGCACACGTGGTGGTGCGCTGTCCACGGCGACCAATGGCACCGCGATGCGACGCATTTCATCGTAGCGATGTTGATCGTACAGCAATCCCATGAGTGCGGTCGCGCTCGGCGCGTGCGTGGGCACCGACGTCAGCGCGCGGCGAAAATATTCCTCCGCGTCCTGCCGATCCACCTGTCCGGAATTCTCGATGGGCTGCCCGAGACTCTGCAGAAATTCACGGGTGTAGTGCAACCGGGCGCGCGCGGCGATGGGATCGAAGATGACATTCGTGGTGGTGTAGATCCAGCGATCTCGACCTGTGAGGTATCGTCGTTCCCGAATTGTGCCCAATTCGAACGCGACCTCGGCCAACTGTCCCGGATCACCATTCGATTCGGCTACGCTCATCGCTTTGCGAAACAGCCGTTCTGCTTCAATGCGCCGCATGGGCGTTTTCAGGCGAATACGGCCGATCTCGATGAGGTAGCGCGGATTGCGCGGGTCGATGTCGTTGGCGCGATTCAGCAGGAAACCGGCGAGGAACCGTCGCGGCGAATCAACCAGCGACAAGGCCGTGGTGCGCGAGAGCATGAGTCCGCGCCAGTACAGCGCGTCCACGTCTCTCGGCGACTGGTCGGTGGCGCGCTCGAGCAATTCCAGCGCGGTGGCAGTATCGCCACTGGCGGCCTTATCCCGAGCCTCGCGCACCAGTGAATCAGTTGGGGGTCGCACACGCCGGGACTGTGCCGCCAACGGCGTTGCGTCCGGGATCGCGGCGCCGAACGCAAGAAGCATCACGCCAACGGCCGCGCGGAGCACCCGATAGTTTCCGACGTCGTGGCGCATGAGAGAAATGTGCGTTACACGACACAGAGATGGAACTGTTCAGCGCTCGGCACGTAAAAGGCGCAGTCCCCGCGACACTGCCGCTCGTCCCACTTTCGGAGCTTCCTTGATGTGTGTCTTCCCGTCGACGCATCACGTGCGTCGTGCGTCGTTTTTGCTGTGCGGTCTGCTCGCGGCTGTGGTCATCGCGCCATCGTCTCACGCGCAAGCGTTCAACTACCCTTCGCTGCAGCTTCCAACGGCGTCCATGCGCGACTATACGGCGGCACTCACGGGTGGTGCGGGCACAACGGTGGTATTTCAGTGGCGCGAGGGGTGGGGGCCGAGAAAACATCTGCAGCTGGATCTTGGCCTGGCTGATCGGAAAGGCAGCGAAACGTTGTTGCTGCTGGTTGGCGGGTCGTTGGGTCGCGAGCTGGTGCGGGCCACTGGTGAGCAGCCACTGGACATGTTGTTCACCGTGGGCGTTGGTGCTGCGTTTGGCAGCGGGGAGTCGCTGATCCGGGTGCCGGTCGGGATCAGTATCGGTCATTCGTTCGAACTGGATCAGGGAATGTCGCTGACGCCGTACGTGCATCCGCGAGCATCAATGGATTTGTGCGGCAGTTGCGGAAAGCGTGGCGGGAATCGATCGGAACTGAGTCTGAACTTTGATCTGGGGGTGAATTTCCAGGTGAATCGGGAGTTCGCGCTTCGGGTGGCCGGGTCGTTTAGCGGTTCGGATTTGCTGGGGACGGAGGACACATTCGGGGTGGGTTTCAATTGGACGCCGCGACCGTTGGTGAGGACGCGAGGGCAATGAGGGACTAACAGGGGACTAACGGCAAATGCGCTATGATGGCGAAAGTGCGAATAGGCGATCGGTGAAGCGTATTGCGTTTCACCGATCGCAGTTTGACTTGATAGCGTAGTTTCCACTTACCGTCAAATAGAAATACGCAACAACTCACTCTGTGGTGACGCATTCCCGATTGAGCTGTTGTAGCTACTGAGACTTGGTCCCGCCCTGTCCCGTGTGGGCCCAGGTCTGATGGTGCTGGTCCAGCGCGAATCGTCGGTACCACTTGCCATTGGTACTGCCGCTCCGTACCATTTCCCAGTTGTACCACAGCCGATTTCTGCAGTATGAGTTCGACACACTGTGTCGAGCCGTAGTTGTTTTTGTATTCCCCACCGTAGTGCGGGGCGCCTTTTCGCAATCGATGGTTCACTGTGCCGCGCTGGGACAAGCGCTCCAGTAAGAACCCGACCGTCGCAAAAGGTTCGCTCGCTTCCCATAGAGTTGTTGGCAGTTCCTTCCCACGGGCTTGTCCCCACGCGGACATGTGCGTCCACGACACGGGTGTAGTGCGTACCCCTTCTCCATCACCACAGGGAGACCGATTTTCATGACCTTTTCGCCTCGTGCCCGAGCAGTCGCCGCGTTGTTTGGCGCTCTGCTCACCGCCCCAGCGGTCGGCGCACAGTCCCAGAACGCCGTCATCACCGGCAAGGTGCTGAGCGAGTCTGGACAAGCGCTGGAATTCGCCAATGTGTACATCAACGAACTGACTCTGTCGGTTCCGACGAACAACCAGGGCGCATTCAGCATCAACATTCCGGCCGCTCGCGTGTTGGGTCAGGCGGTAAATCTTCGCGTGCGTGCGGTGGGCTACGTGCCCGGGGTGGTGGCGATTCGAATTACTGCCGGCGCCCAGACGCACGACTTCTCGCTCAAGAAAGACATCAATCGTCTGAGCGAAGTCGTGGTCACGGGCTCTATCGAAGGCACGGAGCGCGCCAAGGTGCCGTTCGCGGTGGGTCGTATTACGGCGGAAGACATCCCGGTACCGGCGCTCAACCCGCTCACGGCAATGCAGGGCAAGGTGGCCGGCATGCGCATCGCGTCTACCAGCGGTCAGCCGGGCAGCACGCCGGAAATTTTGCTGCGTGGTCCAACCTCCATTAATGCCACCGGCCGCAGCACCGGTCCGTTGCTGATCGTGGACGGTGCGATTCTGCGCAACCAGAGTCTCAACGAAATTGGCGGTCTCGACATCGAGTCGGTGGAAGTGGTGAAGGGTGCGGCCGGCGCGTCACTGTACGGATCGTCGGCGGCCAATGGCGTGATCGTGATCAAAACCAAGCGCGGCGCGTCGCGTGACGGCGTGAAGTTCAACTTCCGCTCGGAGTATGGCGTTTCCGACGTGAACAGCTCCAGCTACGGGCAGCCCATCAACCATCCGTTACAGCTGGACGAAACGGGCAAGCGCTTTTGCGTGGCCGGCGCCGGTAACGTGTCTCCGTGCTCCAAGACGTTCAATTGGATGGAAGAGATTCTCCGCATCAACAATGTGAACGCCGATACGGTGCGCACGCAGCAGTCGGCGCAGTGGAATTCACCTGGTGGCAGCGGCGAGTTGTTGAATGTGTTTCAGGCCAATCCGTGGCCGGGTCAGCGCTACAACACCTTCGCGCAAATCGCCCAGGCCAACCCGGTAACGCTCAACTCCCTTGATGCCAGCGGCCGTGCCGGGAACGTGCGCTACTTTGTGAGTGGTGCGTACACCAGCGATGCGGGCGCCATCATGAATCTCGAAGGCGAGCAGCAGCGTCGGGCACGCGTCAATCTCGACTACGATGTGCGCCCCAACATGACCGTGTCGGTGAGCACGCTCTTTGACAAGTCGGCGACAGATCGTCGCGGCACGTTTTTCGGCGGCATCCTGCGCGGTGCACCGCCGGGCACCGACTACCTCAGGCGCGATACGCTTGGCCGAGGCCTCATCAAGGGTGGCGGCACGGGATTCCGTCCCACCGGCAACGGCGGCGGTACCTTCCTGTACGACACGGAAAACCGCGTGGCTCGCCGCAACTCCTCGCGCTATCTCGCCAGTGTGACCGCCACATACACGCCGGCGGAGTGGGCATCGTTCGACGCGCTCTATAGCTACGACTACCGCCAGCGTCTCGACAACGGGTACTCGGTGAAGGGGTACCGCACGCAGACTGTGTCCGCCGGTACCAACAACGGCAATCAGAGCATCGACAACTTCAATCGCGAGTCGATGAACGCGCAGATTTCGGCGACGTTCCGCAAGCAAATCACGAGTGATCTGAACGCCAAGGTGAACTTCCGCGGCCTGCTGGATCGCGACTATCAGATCGGCAACGCCAGCTCGGGCGATACCTACGTGGTGAAGGATGTGTACACGCTGAGCAACACCACGCTCAACTTCGCGACGGGCTCGAACAGCCAGTTGATCAAGAACATGGGTGCCATTGCCGGTGCCAATGTGGACTACAAGGGTCGCTATATCCTTGACGGTACCTACCGTTACGACGGCAGCTCACTGTTCGGCTCCGGCAATCGCTGGGCGCCGTTCGGACGCGTGTCCGGCGTGTGGCGCATCTCCGAAGAGAGCTTCTGGAATGTCTCGCAACTTTCCGACTTCCGCGTGCGGGCGTCGCGCGGGTCGGCGGGGAACACGCCTCGATTTACGGCACAGTACGAGACCTACAACTGCTCGGCCTCAGGATGCTCGCTGGGTCAGGCCGGCAACTCCAAGCTCAAGCCCGAAACCACTACCGAAACCGAACTCGGCGCCGACATGACGCTGTTTAACCGGTTGGGTGTTGAACTCACGTACGCCGCGTCGGACACCAAGAATCAAATTCTCAACGTCCCCACGCCGGCCGCGCTTGGATTTACCAGTAAGTGGCAGAATGCCGGTACGCTGCAAAACAAGACGTGGGAATTGGCGTTGAACTTGCCGGTGATCAGCAAGAAGGATCTGCAGTGGAATATGCGCGGCACGTGGGACCGCAACCGCGCCTACATCACCGAGCTGTTCCTGCCGGAGTACTTCACCAGTGCGGGCACGGGACAGGGAACGGGTTCGCTGTTCCTGATTACGGCGCGCAAGGACGTGCAGGATGGCGTGCCGGTGAATCGCTATGGCAACATCTGGGGCCGCAAGTTCTACAAGACCTGCGCCGATATGCCCACCTCGGTTCAGGCCAGCTGCGGCGAAGGCAAGGCCTATCAGGTGAATGATCAGGGGTGGGTGGTATGGGCGGGTGAAGGCAACAGCTATCGCGACGGCATTACCAAGAACCTGTGGAACACCAAGCTGTCGTCGGCCAACTCGCCGTGGAATTACCCGCTGCAGTTTGGACATCCCATCGTGGACCGTCCGCTCAGGGGCGTGAAGGGCGAAGGGGTGGGAACGCCACACATCATTGGCAATACGCTGCCCAACTTCCGATTCGGCTTCAACAACACGATCACGTACAAGAAGTTGTCGCTGTACGCTCTGTTGGACGGCACGATTGGTCACAAGATCCAGAACCAGGGTGAAGGCTGGGGGTTGTTGGACTTGTCGTCGAACTACTTCGATCAGGCGGCCAAGACGGTTGAGACGGCAAAGCCGCTTGGGTATGGCTGGCGTGTGGGTGGTGGCGAGGGCGCCGGATCGGGTGGGTTCTACGACCTGCTTGGGCCGAACAACTACAACACCGAAAACGGCTCGTACGCGAAGTTCCGTGAAGTCAGCCTTACGTATCAGGTGGGCAAGCTTCGCGGTATCGGCGACTGGACGGTGTCGGCCATCGGTCGCAACCTGTTCACGTTTACCAAGTACAGTGGCTACGATCCCGAAGTTGGTGTGGCGGGTGGGCAGGCGGGTTCTGGCCTGATCAATCAGGTTGACGCCTTCGATTTCCCCACGCTTCGCACCTACACGCTTTCCATCTCCACGCGCTTCTAGGACATGGCCTACATGACCAAATCACTCATCCGATGGGCCGCCGTTTCGGCGGCCCTGATCGGGGCAGTTGCCTGTAACGATACGGAGTTGGCGGTTACCAACCCCAACTCCGGCGAATCCAACCGCGTGCTGGGAACGCCCAATGACGCCGAGGCATTGTTGGGTACGTATTTCAAGCGCTGGATGTCAGGGATGTACGGCAGCACCGGCGACGTTCAGGGTATGGCCGGCGTGCAGTCGTTGATGAATTACTCCAGCCTGGCCAACAACTGCCTGAACGGTCGCACGCCGTTCTCCAACGCCGCCAACTCGAATGCGCCCGGCAATGTGTGCGCTGGCGAGCAGTCCCGTTTGTATTTCTTCAACGGCGAAGTGAATCGCGTGGCGTCAACCTTCCTCACGAAAATCAAGGACGGGTTGAATCTTGGCTCTGCGGCCCGCACCAACCGCGATAAGGCGTTCGCAGAGACTTTGCGTGGATTGTCTATCGGCTACTCCGCGTTGATCTACGATTCGGTGGCGCTGGTGACTGAGGGGCAGACCGGTGAGGATCCGGGCGTACTGGTGGGATACAAAACGGCGGCTGATTCGTCGTACGCGGCGTTCCAGCGTGCCATCGACTTGACCAACGCCACGGTAGCAGGCGATCAGGGTTTTCCTTTGCCAAGCACCTGGATTCAGTCTCCCACTATTTGGGACAAAGCCAACTTCGTCCGTTTTATTCGCTCGTATCGTGCCCGCATTCGCGCCAACATGGCGCGCACGCCGGCGGAACGCGCCGCGGTGGACTGGGCATTGGTGGTGGCCGACGCGCAGAA
>JANMRE010000648.1:0-2155 GCA_031370885.1 Gemmatimonadaceae bacterium | reverse complement strand
GGGCGCACGCGGTTGGGTGGTGCATCAGAACACCGATCTCTGGCGCGCCACCGCGCCCATGGACGGACCGTCGTGGGGCGCATGGCCCGTGGGCGGCGCATGGCTCATGACCAACTTGTACGAGCACTACCGGTTTTCCGGCGACACGGCATATCTGCGTCGCATCTATCCGCTGTTGCGCGATCAGGCGCGCTTCTTACTTGACGTGCTGGTACCGTATCCCGGCAAAGGCTGGCTGGTCACGGCACCGTCCAACTCACCCGAGAACTATCCCGCGTGGCCGGGCAACGGTGAGTTCTTTGACGAAGTAAGCGGCATCTCGCTCACGGCGCGCACCATGGCTGCGGGCCCCACGATGGACATGCACATCGTTCGCGACGTGTTTGGCGCGTTCAGCGAAGCGGCCGCGCTATTGAAGGCCGATAGTGCATTTGCCGCAGACGTCCGCTCGGCGCGCGTGAGACTGGCACCCAATCAAATCGGGAAGCACGGTCAGTTGCAGGAGTGGCTGGAGGACTGGGACGATCTCGAACCGCAGCACCGGCATCTGTCGCCGCTGTGGGGACTGTACCCCGGCAGTGAAATCACACCGGAGCGGACGCCCGCATTGGCCGCCGCTGCCGCTGTCACGCTTGACCGACGCGGCACCGGTGGGTGCGGGTGGTCGTACGCCTGGAAGATGGGACTGCGTGCACGATTGTACGACGGCGAGAAATCACTGGAGCAATTACGCGCGCTGCTCACCAAGTCGTCGCTGCCCAATCTGTTTTCGCTGTGTGGGCGCGCGCTGCAGGTGGATGGCAACCTTGGTGCGACGGCGGCGATTGCGGAAATGCTGGTGCAGTCGCATCAGGATGTGATTCGGCTGTTGCCGGCGCTGCCTGCTGAGTGGCGGGAGGGCAGTGTGCAAGGATTGCGGGCGCGTGGTGGATTTGATGTGGATGTGGCGTGGTCGAACGGCCGAGCGACGCGGGCCAGCGTTCGCGCGCATGTGTCGCGACCGTGTCGCATTCAGGCGACGGGCAGGCTGACGGTCACGTCCAATGGACAGCGTGTGCGCACGGTGCAACGCGATGCGGAGACTGTCGAATTCGCTGCGATCGCAGGTCGCAGCTATCAGTTGGCATTTGATCGAGTCCGGTAGCGGCCAACGGCGCGCCGCACGTCATCAACTACTTGAACCGCGGGGGTCACAGAGGTCACAGAGTCGCGCGTCCGAGAGTACAAGCATCCGTCTTACGACTCTGGACCGAATCGACAAGTGGTTCCGGGTATTTGGCGGCGCTTCGGCGCACGCGACCGGTATGATGTCCACGTCACACGCAATGGGCAGCTCGTCGACCGGTGGACACGACAGCGGCTGGACCGGCTTTGGCGGCGGTGGCGGGTTTTCCGGTGCTGGCGGCGGCGCGTCGTGGGCGGAATGGCCGCGTCGGTTCCGGCGCCCAGCGGAAGCTCGAGCGGCGGCGGCGGCGGCGGCGGCGGTGGTGGTGGTGGTGGTGATGGTGGTGGGTGGTAGAACCGGACGAAACCCGAGATTGCCCGATTCGCAGTTCGCTGACGGTCGCGCCTACCGTATCCGTGCCAGCCCTGCCGGCTTAGCGATCAAGCAATCGGCGGGAATTCCGAAGAGCTCGCGCAGCGCCAGCAGCTGTCGCATGGACAAAGGGCGTTGGCCGCTGAAGAACTGACTCACGCGCGCGCGACCGCCCATCACGTCGGCGAGCTCCGAGCGCTTCATCCCGCGTTGCTCGAGTATGAAGGTCACCACCTGCTGCGGCGTGACAGCACCGCCGGGAAGCCGATGATGCTTCCGGTCAAAATCTTCAACGAGCACACTGAGAAACTCGATGTGCTCCTCGGCGCGTGACCCTTCCTTCGGATTCTTATCTAACAGCCGACGCAGCTCAGCGACCACCACGTCGTACTCCTTCTCACTGCGAATGAGATGCGGCGTATTGAAGTCGAGTGCAGCAGTCACCGCGTATCTCCTCGTCCCTAAAGACTGTCGCGTTTGGTGCGGCGATCATACTCGGTGTGCGTCATGACATCGCGAATGAACAACAGCTCCAGTCGATACCGGATGCTCGCCGAGATCCGATACTTGTTCCCACCAACGTTGAAGATCACGACGTTGTTCGGCAGGAAGTCCACG
>JANMRE010000641.1:0-3422 GCA_031370885.1 Gemmatimonadaceae bacterium | reverse complement strand
ACGATACTTTTGATGTTGTCTCACTCCTATCCGTCCTCGGCGCCCTCCGCGTACCCTGCGGTACATAGTTTGCAGTGAACAGCCCAACGGGCCGCTCTGCGCCCTCCGCGTACCCTGCGGTAAATAGTTTGCAATGGACAGCCCAACGGGCCGCTCGGGTACCTCGGAAGTCAATGTGCCTGCCCTTGATGCACGCGTTTTACCCACACGATTCCACGAAAAGCCGTACTTTAGAACAGTAGGTAGTACCTTGGAACGATGGGAAGTACCTTGGAATAGTAGGGAGCACGGTTTGGACGGTAAGGGCGTTGTGCCTCTACAGCATGACCTCTCGGTTTCCGCCCGATGTCCCACCATTTTTCTCAGGAGGTGATCAATTGTTCGATTCCCGTACCTACGCCGGCTCGGCCTGGGCAAACGATCTCCTGAACGCCACCCGGTAGTTCGGGTTCCGGTTCGAGCGTCGTCTCGCGCCGGCCAGGACCGTCCTTCACAGGACACGCAACAGGAAGGGTCGTCGCGCATGATGCGGCGGCCCTTCGTGCCTCACGCCATACCACTCGCAGGAAACGCCAATGCCCGTGCGACGCTCAACCAAAGCCGCCAGCGCGAACGATGTGCGCCTGTTCACCGATATCCCCAACATCGGGCCGTCGATGGCCGGCGACTTCGCGCTCCTCGGCTTTGCTGCACCCACACAACTCGTGGGCCAGGATCCTTACGCGCTGTACGACCGCCTCTGTGCGTTGACGCACTGTCGACAGGATCCGTGTGTGGCCGACACGTTCATGGCCGCCGTGCGATTCATGGAGGGATCTCCACCGCATCCATGATGGCACTACACGGCGGAGCGGAAGCGCGAGTTCAACGTATGTGCGCATCCACCTCGCGCATGAGGCGATACGCGAAGTTCACGGCGCCGCGGTAGAAGATCGGGTCGACTTTATCCGCGTCATCACCGCTCTTGTGATAGTCGGCGTGATCCTCGACACCGAGATACAGAAACGGAATACCCTTGCCGTGAAACGCCGCATGATCCGACGAGTTGGTCCAGTCGTCTCCAGGCTTCAGATCCTTCGTGTCATGACCAAAACGAATTGGAATCGCCGAGGTTTTCGCGGCCGCCTCGGCCATTGGCTTGAATGCCGGATTGTGCGATGTCCCCGACACCCAGAGCGCCTTCCCGTCCTGACGCGCCACCATGTCCAGACTGATGTCGAGCGCCACCGTCTCCAGCGGGATCAACCCCGACGCCACGAACGTGCGTGAGCCGTGCATGCCTCCTTCCTCATTGTCGAAGAACGCGAAGATCACGTCATGTTGCGGCGGGTCCTTGAGCAGACGTTCGGCGATGGTGAGCAGCGCCACACAACCCGAGGCGTCGTCGTCGGCGCCGTTGAACACCTGGCCATTGCGCACGCCCAGATGATCGTAGTGCGCGCTCATGACAATCACCTGACCATCGCGGCGCTTGCCCGGTATGCGCGCGATCACATTGGCACCGCCAGTGTCGCTGCCTGCGCGCGCAGGTAGCGTCACGGCCTGTTCGAATGATGTCCCAACGGGTTTCGCGCCCATCGCCGTCAACTCGCCAATGATCCACCGACGCGCGCGCCTCGACCCCGGTGTACCCGCGCGTCGACCTTCCATCGAATCGGCCGACAGCGCCGAAAGACGCGCCATGAGACGCGCGGTTTCCGCGTCGGCGGGCTGGGCCAGCGCCGGTGGCGCAGCCAGCACACAACCAACGCTCAGCGCGGCCGCAGCGTGCAGCCACATGCATCGAGTAAACATGGGCATCTTCCGGTTGTTAAGTGAACTTCGCACACCACATCACTGAATCCGTACACCCGATGTACCCGTGAGTCGCGCCCGAACCACGAACGCGATGGGGAGGGCAACCCTCATGCGGACCGTTCGACGGGCGTCATGCGCTCGAGCACGCGCGCCACATCGCTTACGTTGGCGTCGATCTCGACAGGTCGGTTGGCCAGCGCGAAGTCTTCGCGTTGATGCAGATCTACCAAGATACCGGGATCCTTGAGAATATGTCCTGTCAACACCGCCACCACACGGTGGGCGGACGTGATGACGCCATCTTTCACCAATCGTCGCACCCCCGCAATACTGGCGGCACTGGCCGGTTCGCACCCCACGCCCGACGCGTCAATGGCGATCTTGGCAGCAATGATCTCGTCATCACTGCAGGAAAGCACGATGCCATTGGTTTCGCGAATGGCACGCACGGCACGATCCCACGACGCGGGATCGCCAATGCGGATAGCGGTCGCAATCGTGTCGGCGACCACCGCCTGCCGCGTAGCAAACAACTCGCGATAACTCCGTGCGAATGGCGCCGCACCCGACGCTTGAACGGCCACCAGTCGCGGCAGACGGTCGATAAGTCCGAGGGCGAGTGCTTCTCGCAGGGCTTTTCCAAAGGCCGCCGTGTTTCCCAGATTGCCAGCCGGCAACACGATGAAATCCGGTGCCTGCCAATCGAGCTGCTGCAACAGTTCCAGCACAATGGTCTTCTGCCCTTCCACCCGCCACGGATTGATGGAGTTGAGCAGATAGACTCCCAACTCGCGCGCCGCATCCTGCACGAGCCGCAGGCAGACGTCAAAGTCACCGCGCACCATGAGCGTGCGAGCGCCGTAGCCGAGGGTCTGCGCCAACTTGCCGAGGGCAATCTTGCCAGCGGGCACAAACACCAGTCCGGGAATTCCGGCCTGCGCCGCGTACGAGGCCAGTGACGCCGACGTGTTGCCGGTGGACGCACAGACCACAGCGGTCGCCCCGAGTCGCACGGCCTGCGTCACACCAACCGTCATTCCACGGTCCTTGAAAGATCCGGTGGGATTGTGCCCTTCGTGTTTGATGCGCAGGCCTTCCATTCCCGCGAAGCGATCGATCGTACCGCGCGTGATCAACGGGGTATTGCCCTCCGGGTGACTGACGATCGCCGCACCGGCGCCAGGCATGACCAGCGACTCGAAACGCCAGACGCCGGAGGCCGACCCAAGTGGCCGCGCGCAACAGTGCTGGGCAAAGCTGGCGCGCAGTGCATCCGCGTTGAGCCGCTGGCCCAGCGCGTCGCATGGCGGTGCATGCACGATGTCCAACAACCCGCCGCACAACGGGCACGCCGGCGCTGCGTCGAGCTCCGGTAACGTAGAGCCGCATGCCGCGCAGCGCTGCACGCTGGCGGCGCCGGCAGTGAGAAACAGATCGACGTTCATATCGCGGCAAGTTGAAGCAGGTCGTTGAGCACACCCGCAGCCGTAACCGCGGGGCCCGCTCCCGGACCGGTGATCACGAGTGGATGCTCGTGATAGCGTCGTGTCGTGAAGACAATCTGGTTGTCGGTGCCACGTAGTCCCGCCAAAGGATGCGACAAGGGCACCGCCTGCAACCCCACG
>JANMRE010000624.1:0-10819 GCA_031370885.1 Gemmatimonadaceae bacterium | reverse complement strand
GCGGGGTTCGTCGGGCGTGTCCCTGACGTTCAGCGGCGCGACGACGGGCTGGTCGGCCACGGCGTCGCATGCGTCGTCCACCAAGACCTGCCGGATCGGTGTGGGCACGTCGGTGCCGGCCGGACAGGCGGAAGGCGAGCCAGTCTGCCAGTAAGCATTGCATGAGGTTCGCCCGGTTCTCCTGAATCGCGGCGGCGAAGGGCCGGGCAAATGCCCGGCCCTTCGTGCGTTCATGACATTGGCAGTTGCACGCAGCGAGCCCGGGAGGCATCCTCCGCCGTGCTCCAGACCCAGCTTCCGCGCATCCATCACCGTCTGACCGTCGCCGTCGTCTCGGTCAGCATCCTGGCGCTGGTGGGTGTCATCGTGACCATGTGGATCACGGAGTATCTCTCCGAGACCTATCGATGGCCGGTGGTTCTCGTGCTGCTGTTCCTCGTGTCGCTGGTGTGGACCAGTGTGCTCCGTCGGCAGGTTGGGCGACTGGTGGAAGCGCCGCTTGCCGAAAGCGTCGACGCCGCGGAAGCGATCGCGGATGGGGAGACGTCTCGGCGCGCACCGCCGGGCGCGACGCACGAGTTCGATCAGTTGGCCACCAGTATCAATCGCATGACGGAACAACTGCTGGCGTCACATCAGTTGCGATTGCGCGCCGAGAAGCTCGCCACCATGGGCCGCATTGCAGCGGGCGTGTCGCACGAGATCGGCAATCCGATCTCGGCCATCGCGAACTACTCGCACCTGCTGCGCATGCGCACGGAGAAAATTCCCGGCACGGTGGAAGCGTTGGACGCGCTCGACCGTGAGATCGGGCGCATCGATCGGATCATGCGAGGGCTGCTGGATTACTCGCGCCCGAGACGTCTGACGCCGAAGCCGGTGGTGGTGGACGAAGTCATTGGCGACGTGTTGCGGCTGCTGGGCGACCAAGGGGTCACGCGTCGCTATCGGGTTTCCGTTGAGTTGGAAGCACCCACCGACGTGGTGTACGCCGAACGACACGATCTGGAACAGGTGTTCGTCAACCTGTTGCTGAACGCCGTTGATGCGATGGATCGCGACGGACTGGTGGCGATTCGCACACAGATCAACGACGTGACCGCGTTCGGCGAGGCGTCGGAAACGCGACGCACTGACAGTACACGCACGCGTTGGACGCATCGTCCGAGTCGCCGCGCACTGGCCTGGCTTGCGCGTCCGGAATCACCCCAACGGTTCCTGCAGGTGGTGATTGCCGATTCGGGTATTGGTGTGGCGCCCGAAGACGAGGAGCGGATTTTCGAACCGTTCTTCAGCACCAAGCAGCCTGGGAAAGGAACCGGTCTCGGACTCGCCATTGTCTCCAGCACCATCGAGAACCTCGGCGGGACGATCTGGGTGCAGCGCGCGCGCGAGGGAGGTGCGGCATTCGTGATCCTGCTTCCGCTGCACTCGAGCGGCCTCGCCGCGATTCAGGCGACGACACCCAGCGGAACGCCAATCATCGGGAGCGCAACCGAATCGCCCTTCACGCGATAGAACGGTGAAGCAGTTTCGCCGACGCACACTATCGTGTCGGCGTGACGATACGCTCTTGCTTCCGCTTCCGCGCACGCCGCGGTCGACTGCTGGTCGAATGCCTGGTGGCGATGCTGCTGCTCGATGTGAGCGCGCTGGTCGTCGTCGCCCTCGCCCGCAGTGCGTCGGCGTCAACGCGTACCGCACAGCTCACGGCGGACTCGTGGGCGCTGGCAAGTCAGGGTATTGAAGCGGCAGTTGCCGCACGCTGCGCAACGGGGGTGGCGTCTGGAATCGACGTGCGACCACACGTCGTGGTCCGATGGACCGATCACCCGCTGTCGGGATGGCGCGAACGCGACGTACGGGTTGTGCTGTTGCCCTCCCCGTTGGCGGACGCAGTGCCCCGACAACTGTCCGAACGCGCCGCGTGGAGTTGCCCGTGACGCGCGTGCGACAGGGAACCGGCCTGCTGGAAGTGCTGGTGGCGCTTCCACTCATGGCGCTGCTGGGTATCGTCGCCGTGCAATTGTTGCTTGGTGCGCACCGACAGATTGTGCACGCCGATGGCGTACTGGGCGCAACGCGCGAACTGCGGCACAGTACTGGCATCCTGGCCGCGGAACTCCGCGTGCTCAAACCGCGCGACCTGATGATCTGGAGTGACACGGCCGTAGAGTTCGACGGCACGGTGGGCGTGGGATTCAGTTGTGCAGCGCGTCTGGGGCGCGCGCAGCTCCTGCTGGTTGGTGCCGATTCGGTAATGTCCGCGTCCGATCCGCAGGCCACCGTGTGGAACCAGCCACCCCAGGCGGGTGATCGGGTGAGTGTCTGGCTGCGCGGATCGTCGCCCACCGATTCACTGCGTGCGGCGTCGGGGATCGTCCGCGCCGTTTCCGTCGGTACCGAGTGCGAACACTCGCCGCTGGTGCGCGGGAGGACGGCGGAAACGGTGCGCCTTGCCCTGGTCGATTCCATCGCTGGTGACGTGGCAACGGGAACACCCGTGCGAATTACCCGGCGCACGCGCTACTCACTCTATCGTGCCGGCGACGGGGATTGGTTTCTGGGACGTCGAAGCCGAGGACTGCTGGGATGGGACGTCGTACAACCGGTCGCGGGGCCGCTCTCGTCGCCGCGCGATCGTGGCCTGGTGATTCGGATGTATGACGCCCAGGGCGCGTTCGTTGGCAGCGCCAACGGTGCGGCACCGGCGCGTGTGAGCATCGAAGTGCGCGCGCCCCGTCGCTCTGGCCGCGCCGCGCCGCCTGTCCCGACGATTGACTCGATGCGGGTGGACGTGGCCCTTCGCGCCGACCGAAGCGGTGCGACATGAGCGTGCTGTCCATCCGCCGGAATACACGTCGCCGCGGCATGATCGTGCCGCTCGTGATGGTGGGTATGCTGTTGCTGCTCACCATGAGCGTGGCGTTGCAACAAGCCGCGTGGCGTTCAGCGCGCGGCGCCCGTTCGCAATGGGATAGCCAGCGCGGGTTGTACTCAGCCGACGCCGCCCTCGTGCGCGCGCTGGCGACATGGCGCGCCGACTCGATGGCGGCAACCCCGATTGGCGAGCGCATGGAATGGATCGAGCCTGACGTCGATGGATGGACGACGCGCGTATCACTGGCCCGCACCGGGACACTCACCGCAGCCGCACTCGCGGTAGCACAGCGCTCGCGCGCGGTGGCCCCGATCGATGTCGTTCAAAGCCCCGACGCAATCGGCGACGTCACACGCATTCAACGCACCGTTGTGTACGCCCTCCGTCTCGATCCGCCGTCCCTGCCGTTGCTGGCCGCCGTCACGGTGCTGGGTGACGTCGCACTGGACGCAGCCACCATAGATGGGCGTGACCAGGTGGTCGCGTACGAGCCCACACGCGACGACTGCGGCCCGTGGCGTGACAGCGCCAGTGTCGCCGCGCTCGCGGCGGTGACCCGCAGTGTGCGCGTAGCGCCGCTGCTATTCGGTGCCGACATGACCATTCCTGCCGTTGCCGCGTCCCGCACCCGATTTGACAGCGCATTCGCGCGGATCGTCGCGCGGGCCCGTCCCGTGGTGCTCACGTCGTCCGGCGGCATTCCTTCCACGGCGTCATGGCGCGCCAGCGTAATACAGCAGGCGGCTGCCGTGATGGTCGGTGATACGTCGCAGTACGTCGGACTGCTCGCGGTGGATGGCGATCTGGTCGTCAGTGGCGCCCTCCGTGTTGACGGTCTCCTGGTGGTACGTGGAGCGGTTGATGTCAGTGCCGGTGTGCTTGACGTGCGCGGCGCGCTGGTGATTCGCGATGTCTCCGCGCTTGGCTCGCAGCTTGGTACCGGCGTACGGGTGACGTACGCGCCCTGCCTTGCCGGCCGCGCACTGGTCGCGGTGGCCACCCCCAACCGGCTGCCGTTTGGTGTCTGGAACAGCCCATGACCAGCGGACTCCGTGCGTGGCGGATGCAGCGTATGCGATGCCGCTGAAGAAATACACGCCTTGGGCCGACACTGTCACACTGTTGGCACTGGGGCCTGCTCGCCCCCCTCTATACAGCGTTACTTCGTTCGTGTCCGGTCGTTAGTTGGGAGAATCGTCCGAATTGGACAGGTCCGCATGTTGGATCCTGCACGTGGCGCACATGCGTCGAGATCGCGACCACCACCGTACAACCCCACCCTGCCATGGCGTTCCTCGGTCGAAAAAAATTGACCGTCGGTCTCGATGTTGGATCCGGTCTCGTGAAGGCGGTCGTCATGGACCACACGAGCGGTACCCCCGAGCTGATCAAGGTCGTCATCACTCCGCTCAACGATACGGCCATCGTGGAAGGCGAGGTGATGGATCATGCGATCGTTGCGGACGCCATCCGTCAAACCCTCGAAGCGACCGGCGTCAAAACGAAGCACATCGTGTCCGCCGTCGGCGGGCGCGACGTCATCGTGAAAAAGATCGCGATCGAACGCGTCAAGGAAGCGCAGGCGCGGGAGCTGATGCGGTGGGAGGCGGAACAGCATGTGCCGTTCGACATGGAATCCGTCGAACTGGATTTTCAGATTCTCGATCCGCACGCGGATGGCCTGGAAATGAGTGTCCTGCTGGTGGCTGCGAAACGCGACCTGGTGGAGGCCAAGCGGACGCTGCTCACCGACGCCGGTGCGTCACCGTCAATCATCGATGTAGACTCGTTTGCCTTGCACAACGCCTTCGAGGCCAATCATCCTGACGCCATGAACGGGACGGTGGCGTTGCTCAACATCGGCAATGACGCGACCAACCTGAACATTCTCGATGACGGCGTGCCGATTCTCACGCGCGATCTGACGGTGGGCACGCGTCGCTTCCGCGAGGATCTGCAACGCGAGCACGGCGTCAACGGCGACGAGGCCGAGGCCATGCTGCGCGGGTACGATCGCACGATGGCGCTGGACAGTGTGATCGCGATGCGGGGTGAAGAGATCGCGGTCGGCATGGAACGCGCCGCCACCTTCCTGGCCACCTCCTCTCGGCATTTCGGCCAGATCCGCGCGGTGTTCGCGTGCGGCGGCGGTGCCCGCGTGCCGGGACTGCTCCCTTGGTTGTCGGAGCGCGTCCGCATGCCCGTTCAGCTGGCGAATCCGCTGGCGAGAGTGGCGGTCCGCGAGGGCGCCATGGAGTTCCTGTCCACTGACGAGGTCGCGCCGCTGCTGATGCTGCCGGTGGGCCTCGCTCTCCGCACCGCCGCTTGAGGATCGCGCCATGATGATCGAAGTCAATCTCCTCCCCGGCGGCAAGAAGCCGGTTCGCGGTGCGGCCTCGTTTGATATCGCGACGATGTTTGGCAGCATCGGCTCACGCGTACGCGATCCGTGGCTGGTCGGGGCCGCCACCTCCGTCGTGGTCGCAGTCGCTGCCGTCGGCATCCTGTTCACGTCGCAGAACGCCCGTGCCAGCGAGCTTGGCGTCAAGGTCGACCGCGCCGTGCGTGATTCGACACGCTTCGCGAAGGTGCTCGAGGCGCGCCGCAAACTGGCCGCTGAACGCGACTCGGTGCATCGGCAGCTGCAGATCATTCGCACGATCGACGAAAACCGCTACAACTGGGCGCACATCCTTGACGAGGTGAGTCGCGCGTTGCCGGCGTACACCTGGCTCACGATTCTCGAGCAGACCACGAAGATGCCGCTCCCGCCGGGCGCCGACACGGCGAGTGTGGGCGCGCGTGCGGTGCCGGCCGCCAAGGCGGCCGAAGACAAGGACAAGACGGCCAAGGCGGCGCCGCTCGACAGCGTCAACGTGCACACCGACCTGGCATTTCGCATCGTGGGTCAGACCGTCGACATCCAGGCGCTCACGATGTTCATGCGGCAGCTCGAAAGTTCGCCCTTTATCCAGAGCGTGTCGCTGACCAAATCCGAAATCGTGATCGTTGACAGTAAGGACGTCACGCAGTTCGAACTGTCGGCGTCGTACGAAGTGCCCTCCCCGGGGGTCATCCGGACCTCTCCGCTTGTCATCCCGGTTCGCTGACCCGAGGAAATCATGTCCGTGATCCCTGTCAACAAGCGCGACCAGATCAAGTTGATGATCGGTTTCGCTGCTGCTGCTCTTGCTGTGGCGTATTACGTCTATCCGTACACCACCCGCAACGGGCAAATCGCTGCGGACACGCAGCGCGTCGCCCAACTCGAAGATGCCAATCGCAACGCCGAGCGTGAGTTTGCGACGCGCAGTATCGAATCGCTCCGAGCGGAGGCGGCCGAGAACCGTTCGACGCTGACGGTGATGCGTCGACTGGTACCAACCGGAAATGAAGTCCCGGCGTTGCTCGAAGAGGTCAGTACGGCCGCCCGTCGCGCGGGCCTTGATGTCGGCGGCGTCACGCCCGAAGCGGTGATTCCGGGCGAAAAGTACGACACGTATCGCTATACCATCACCATCATCGGCGGCTATCACCAGTTCGGCGCCTTCCTCGCCAACGTCGGGTCATTGGCTCGCATCGTCGCGCCGGTGCACTTCTCGATCGTGACCGGCGTCCAGGGTCGCCCCGGTGTGATCAAAACGTCGGACAAGCATGCACTGGCGTCCACGATCACCTTGCAAACCTATGTCGAACGCACGACGCCGCCGAAACCGGTCGCCGCGAAAGAGAGGTCGTCATGATTCGGAACATATGGCGTTCACTGGCCCTTGCCGCTGTGGCAATCGCGGTCACGGCAACAACCGGTGGCGCTCAAGTGCCGGCACCCGCACCGGCGCAAACGGTCACGCGTGAATCCGCCGGCACAGTAAGCCCAGGGGCATCACCAACGAAGATCGGGATGCCAACGGAAATCACGATCCAGCGTGAGGTTTTTGACTACAGTGGCGGCGGGCGGCGCGATCCGTACAAGTCGCTCATGAGCACCAGCGATATCCGTCCGCTGCTGAGCGATTTGCGGCTGACTGTTGTCGTGTTCGATGCCACCGGGGGCAACTCGGTCGCGATTCTGCGCGACTCGTTCTCGAAACAGCAGTACCGCGTGCGGATCGGCCAGCAACTGGGCCGGTTGCACGTAAGCGCCATCAAGCAGAAGTCGGTGCAGTTCACGGTAGAGGAGTTCGGATTCAATCGCATTGAGACGCTGCCGTTGAGCAGTGACACGACGAAAGTGAGGAACCCATGATGGGAACGATGACCGTCGCGGCAATGGCTGCGGCTCTCGCACACGCGGCGCTGGGAAGTGCCACCTTCGGCAGCGCCACCGCTCGCGAGGCCGTGACCGCCGCCGCGCCCTCGGTGGTTCGTCGCGTCATTCCGCCCAGTGATCCGAGGCCCGCGAATGGCCGCGTATCACGGGTCAGCGTCGGACCCGGCGTTGGCGGCGCCGATATCGCGATTACAATCGACTCCGGTGTCTCGGTGCGGCACTTCACGCTCGAGGGGCCGACGCGGCTCGTGGTCGACCTTGGCGGCGCCAGTCTCTCACTCCGCGGGGCCACGTACGACGGGCAGGCGCGTGGCGCGATCCGCAATGTGCGTCTCGCCCAGTACCGCAGCGATACCGTGCGTTTGGTGATCGATCTTGATGTCGCGCGACAATACGCCGTCGATCGCAGCGGCGGCCAGATCCACATTATCGTGAATGGTCCGTCGGTTTCGGTGGCGCGCTGGGAAACCAAGTCAGCCGCCGGCGAGCCGGTGGTTCAGGTAGCGACCGGCCGACTTGACGCGCCGGTGCAGACGTTTGCGCCTTCCCGCGTGATCGCGCAGAGTGATTCGGCGCGCCCCATGCGAACCGTGCCGTCGCTTGCCGAGCAGGCTCGCGGCGCATCCGCCGTCACCGCCAGTCTGAACGCCGAGCTGACCCGCGCCGACGGTGTTCGTGCGGAGGTGGCGCGCAGGGAAGCCAAGGCCATCGCCGATGCGCCGATTGTGGGGCGCGCGGCGGCCTCCGGTCGCAATCAGCAACCGCAGTCTGCCCAGCAACAGAAGCCACGCATCACGGTGAGCTACGACGGCATCGACATCGTTGACGTGATCGCCGCCTTCGCCACCTTCTCTGGTCGTACCATCGTTGTAGGCAAGGAAGTGTCGGGCGTGGTGCGGGCCGACGTGAATGACAAGCCATGGGATGTCGCGCTGCAGGCCATCCTGCAGGCGCAGGGTCTGGCCGCGACCGAAGATGCCAGTGGGATCATCACCGTTGACAGCTATCGCAATCTGGCGTCCAATCAGGCACTCGAGCCGATGGTGACGCAGATCATCGATGTGAATTATGCGAAGGCGTCTACGCTCCGCCAAACGGTGCAGGCGCTGTTGGCACGCGACTGCACAGGTCTCAGCACGATGGCCACCGGTCGCGAACTGGGCATGCCGTTAAATCAGCAGCAGGGCAGCGGTCAGGGCGGCAGCAACAACGGCATCACCGGCCAGGGCTGTGTGGTCCGTGGTTCGGTGGCGGCCGACAGCGCCACGAACAAATTGATCATCACCGAAGTGCCGTCACGGCTTCCGGAAATCATTGCCCGCCTGCAGGAACTCGACATCCGCACACAGCAGGTGGCGATCAAAGCGAAGATCATCTTTGTGAATCGTACCGGCATCCAGGAGATCGGGCTCGCGTACGACCTGGGAACGGGGAACAAACAGTTCTTCCAGCAGCTGGTGCCACGCACCGACCCCAGCACGCTCCAGGCCATCGATACGGACGGCGACGGCGTGCCAGACGCGACGGGCGGCGGGTCGCCCTTTTCGGGACCCGCACGCATAGCGCTCGGGGGCAATGCCATCGCAGGCATAGCCAACGCGAACAACGCGATCAAGCCCAACGCGCTCAATCTCATCTACAGCACCGCGCTCGGTCGCTACCAGTTAACGGCCTTCCTCAACGCGTTGCAGACGTCATCACTGGCCGATGTGCAGTCGGAACCCAGTGTGACCATCCTGAACAACCGTACGGCCACCATCTTCGTCGGACAGGAAATTCCGATTCGCGTGATTGACGCGAGTTCAGGCGGCGGTGGGCAGGGTGGCGGTGGCGGTGGTGGGGGCGGTGGCGCACAGGGATCGCCAAATGCGGCCGCCTTCTTTCCACGGGCCACCGTGTCCAAAGAAGAAGCCGGCATCAAGCTCACGGTGTCGCCGCAGATCACCAACAACCGAATGGTGCTGCTCGACATCCAGGCAGAGAACTCGAGCGCGGAACTGGCCAACACCGATGTCGGTGTGGTCTTTAACCGCCAGCGGGCGGACTCGAAGGTGCTGGTCGCCGATGGTGAGGCGGCCGTGATCGGTGGTCTGACGGTCACCGAAACCACACGATTCCGCAGCGGCATTCCTGTCCTCATGAATCTTCCCTTCATCGGCCGCCTCTTCTCTCAGAACTCCAAGAACGAGACGAAGCGTGACCTGTTGATCCTTGTCACGCCACATATCCTGGAAGACGGCCCCGTGCCGCCTCCCGGCCGCTGACCGAAGAGGATCTCCGACCCATGATTCCATTCACTCCGATCCGCGCTTCCGCGCGGACCCGGCCGGCCGCGGTCACCTCGGGCTTTGCCCGCCGCGTGCTCGTCGCCTTGGGCGCAGTTGTCGCCCTCGGCGCGTGCAATGGCGACGAAGTCATCGATCCGCCGTTCCGCGACGCCATCAAACCGCGCGTCACGGTCGTCAAGGGCAACAGCCAATCCGACTCGGCGCTGGCCATGTCGGTGAACGCCACCGACAATGTCGGGCTCAAGACCATTCGCGTACTGATCAGCGGTGGCGTGGCGGCGTCCTACGATACGACGTTCACCAGCTCCGTTCAGGCCGCCAATCTGGCGTTGACGATCAAGGTGCCGTCCAGTGCGCCGCTGGGTTCCACCGTGAACATTCTGGCGATTGCGATTGACGGTGCGAAGAACACGTCGGACACCGCGCGTCTGATCATGACTGTGGGCAATCTCGAACCGCCACAGGCCGTCATCACCAGTCCGGCGGCGGGTTCGCCGGTGGTGTCGGGCAAGGCCCTCGTGCTCTCCCTGTCGGCGCGCGCCCGCTACAAAATCCGCACGCTCGGCTATCAGGTCGCTGGCGCCTATTCCATACGCGACTCCGTGCTGTACGGTGCGCCGTTACGCGATTCCATCTCGTTGCTGGACACGCTGACGATTCCCGATTCCGTCAAGGGCGCTGTCATTACCGTTACGCCGTTTATCGTCGACTCGCTGAACCAGCGCGTGCTCGGCAATGCCGTGTCGTACGCGGTACAGAGTGCGGCCAACGCCAACACCATTCCGGTGGTACGCTCGGGCGTGACCAGTCGCATGGAGATCAAGGATACGATCTTCATCGAAGCCTCCGATCCGGTCGGTATTTCTTCACTGGGCTACGAAGTCCGCTCCATCACGGGTCAACTGATCACGGCCGACTCGATCAGCTCCACGGGAGCATTTTCGACTCTCCTGCGGACATTTCGCACGCGACTCCCGGTCACCACGTTTCCAACCATCGTCACGATCACGGGCTTCGCGCGAAATGCCAACGGACGACGCGACGTGACGCGTTACGCCTCGGGTGCATTGCGACTCGATACCGTCGCGGTCGTGGCGGGCTTTACCAATCCGCTGCCCAACGGCGGCAAGGTGGCCGACGCGCTGTACTTCCCGCGAAACGACCGGCTCTACCTCACCAATATCGAACGCAATCAACTCGAGGTCTTCAATCTTGCCGACTCGTCGTTCCGGCAGGGCATCAACGTGGGTTCGCGTCCATGGGGCCTCAGCGCATGGCCACGCAATCGCGATGGCGTGATGGCCGATACGCTGCTCGTGGCGAACTCCGGCGGTACGAACCTCAGTTACGTCGATCTCAATGCGGGGGGCACCGGACGCG
>JANMRE010000536.1:0-8755 GCA_031370885.1 Gemmatimonadaceae bacterium | reverse complement strand
TCGGCGACCTTGCTGCGCGGGTGCACAGGCTGATACTCCTCCAGAAATTTGTCGCTCAGGTCGTCCACGAGTTCGCGGATCTGCTTCTCGTGCCACTTGTATTCGCGCTGGTAGTAATCGATGGAGTACTTCACTCCCTTGAGCAGCTCTCGGACGGTTTTCGCTTTGCCGAGGATTTCTCTCATGTGGCCGCTCCATCGTTCTTGCGCCCCGTCGGCTTCTCCGCCGACTTACTCGCAGGCTTTACCCGGGCCTGCTCCGGCGCGTTCAGGGCGTAGAACTCGTGCAGTTTGGCCGCGAGCAGTGTCTTGTCAGGAAGCTGGGTCTGGTACTCGGCAATCAGTGCGGGAGAGAGCGTGCGGCTGAGGGCATATTCAACTACTTCGCTGTCCTTCGACGCGCAGAGCAGCAACCCGATCGCGGGGTTCTCGTGTGGCTTGCGCGCGTCGCGGTCGAGGGCTTCGAGGTAGAGCCCCAGCTTGCCCAGGTACTCGGGCTCGAAACGGTCTACCTTCAGGTCGATGGCGACCAGACAGTTGAGACCGCGATGAAAGAACAAGAGATCGAGCGCGAAGTCCCGGCCGCCAACCTGCACGGGGTACTCCGAACCGACAAAACAAAAGTCGCGGCCGAGTTCGATGAGAAACGCCTTGAGCCACGCGAGCAGCCCGCGATGCAGGTCCGCCTCGCTGTGCTCATCGGGCAGATTCAGGAATTCGACCACGTACGCGTCCTTAAAGACGCTGGCGGCTTCGCCGTGAGTTTGTTTCAGCACTGCTGACACTTTTGGCGGGCTGAGCACCGCCCGCTCAAATGCGGCCAAGCGAAACTGCCGTTCCAGCTCACGCTTGCTCCAGCGCTCCTGAATGGCCATACGTAGGTAGAATTCGCGCTCGGCAGGGCGCTTGGACTGGCCAAGGACGATCAGGTTGTGGGTCCACGGCAATTGTGTCACCAGTGGTGACACTTTCCCGTCGCTGGCATAGGCGTCGAAAACCTGCCGCATCCGAAACAGGTTGCGACGCGTGAATCCGCGCAGGCCAGGCAGAGTGCGTGCAAGGTGTCGCGCAACGTGGTCCACAACGCCCTCGCCCCATTCAGCGGCCGCGAGTTTCTCGCTGATGTACTTGCCGATCTGCCAATACAGACTCACGAGTTCGGTGTTGACCGCTTGGTAGGCGCGCTGGCGAGCAGTCCGGATCAGATCGACGATCTCGTCGAATGTGCCCTCGACCTGCGACACCACCATGGCCTTCGAAGTGGCCTTCGAAATGGCCTTCGAACGAACCGTCGCGGCTTTCGGGTCGGCCTTCTGCTTCATCGCTTGGCCCCCACCTTCAACAATCCGTCCAGCAGCCCCTCGGCCTCTTTCTCGATGGCGAGGATGTCGGCGCTGATCTCCTCCAGCGTGCGGAGCGGCTGCGGCTTGTAGAAGTGCCGCGTAAAGCTCACCTCGTAGCCGACCTTGGTGGCGTCTTCCTTGACCCATGCATCGGGTGTGTAGGGTAGCACCTCGCGGCGGATGAATGATTCGATGCCGCCGTCTTCAAGCAGCGGTACCTGCTCCGTGTCGCGCTGGTCAGTGTCGGGTTCGTACTCCACGAAGCTCGGCTTGCCATTCACCGTTGTCGCGAAGAGACCGCGCAGCGGATCAGCCTTGGCCTTGCCCGGCTTGTGCACTTTGGAGATCACGGGTGCGGCCGTCTCGACACGCCAGCTCACGGCCTTGAGGATCTGTTTGAGATCAGCGGCGCCGAGACTCATGCCCGCCTTGTCGAGGGCGGCGTCGACACGTTCTCGGAACTCGTTGTAATCCTCGAAGAGCCCTTCGCCCAACACCGTGCGCAGCGTCGTTGCGGCATCGACCAGCCGGTTGTCGCGTTCCCACGTCTTGGGGTCGAGCAACTTCTTCCGCCTCTTTTCGGGCAGGCCATTTTTCGCACTGCCGCCCTCGTCGTCGTCGCCCTCCCCGTCATCGCTACCCCATTCGCCGAGGCGCTTTTCAAACGCACTTGCGATCGTGGCGAAGTTCGTGAACAGGTCGTCGCCAAACTCGTCGAACATCGCAGCGCGTACTTCTTCGTCACCCGATGCAAACCGGAGTGACTCGATGGCCTTGAGCGAAAGTTGGCTGTGCAGCCGCAGCGGGCGCTCGACCGTCACCTTCCAGTATCCAAAGGCCGCATTGGGGAAGATCTTCGACTCGGGCGTTTCCTTGAAGTCGAGAAATGCGCCACTGATGCGCTCGATGTCTTCGGGCGACAGTTCGCAGTTCTTCTTGCCGAGGTTCTTGCGCAGTGGCTTGAACCACTGACTGGCGTCAATCAGCTGCACCTGTCCCTTTCGATGGGCAGGCTTCCTGTTGGAGAGCACCCAGATATACGTGGCGATGCCGGTGTTGTAGAACAGGTTGAGCGGCAGCGCAACGATCGCTTCGAGCCAGTCGTTCTCGATCAACCAACGTCGGATATTACTTTCGCCCTGACCCGCGTCACCCGTGAACAGCGACGATCCGTTGTGCACCTCGGCGATGCGACTGCCGAGCACGGATTTCTCGTTCATCTTTGACGCCATGTTGGCGAGAAAAAGCATCTGCCCGTCGCTCGAGCGGGTCACGAGCGAGAGCTCCTCGCCGTTGTGCATCACCTTGAAGCGCGGGTCGCGCATTCCGTCTTTACCGCCCATCGCCTCAAGGTCCTTCTTCCAGCTCTTGCCGTAAGGCGGATTGGCGAGCATGAAGTCGAACTCCTGCGCCGGGAACGCGTCGTGAGACAACGTCGACCATTCAGCGCCGCCCACGATGTGATCGGCGCTCTCGCCCTCGCCTTTTAGCAGCATGTCGGCCTTGCAGACGGCATACGTCTCAGGATTGATCTCCTGGCCGTAGAGCAGGCACTTGACCTGCTGCTTTCGCTTCTGCGCGATTGCCGTGAGCGTTTCCTCGCCGACCGTGAGCATACCGCCGGTACCGCAGGCGCAGTCGTACAGGAGATAAGTTCCCGACTTGATGTCGGACTCGATGGGCAGGAAGATCAGATTCGCCATCAGCCGCACCGCGTCGCGCGGCGTCCAGTGCTCGCCCGCTTCCTCGTTGTTGTCCTCGTTGAACTTCCGGACCAACTCTTCGAACACCGTTCCCATCGAGTGGTTGTCGATGCCAGTGGGCGACAGGTCGATTTCAGGGTCAAGAAACTTGCGGATCAGAGTGCCGATCGCATCGGCCTTGGACAACGTTTGCAGCTGGTTGCGGAACTTGAAGTTCTCGAGGATGTCCTGAACGTTGGGCGAGAAGCCGTTGAGGAAATCCTCAAAGTCGGCGAGCAACTGCTGTTGGCTGCCACGAGACGTGAGGTCCCGGAGGGTAAACTTCGACGTGTTGTAAAATGCCTGGCCAGCGGCGTCGCAGAGCGCAGCGCGCTGTTCGGTGATCCGCGCCTCGTCGAGCATGCTCTTGGTTTCAAGCACCTTCTGCTTGGTCGGTTCGAGCACGGCGTCCATGCGCCGGATGACGCACATCGGCAGGATGACGTCGGGGTACTTGCCGCGCTTGAAGAGGTCGCGCAGGACATCGTCGGCGATCCCCCAGATGAACGAGACGATTTTGTTGTGGGTGGCTTGGTCCATACCTACGCTGCTCTGCACTTTCAGTTTGGCGTCTGCCGACGTATTTGTTGGTTGAGCCAAGTCGGTTCTCATTGAGGAAAGCAGATAGAGCGGATCTAGCGCTTGGCGCTCTCCGACGCTACCCCAGCAGGCCGTACGAGCTGAAGGGTCGAGGACGAAATGCTCATCGGGGAATCCGGAAAGCACGATTCAGTTCAATATCAAACTTGTACTCAGGGACTGACAATCACGGCGCTGGGCTACGCCGCGCGGAACCGCTGGAACCGGTCGTCGAGATACTCCGGATTGGGCTGCAATCGCGTACGCCGAATGGTGGATCAGGCAGAGGGCCAAACCGTTCGGAACTTCCGGTAGTCCACGGTACAGACGCGGCGGCCGCCAGCGGGATTGCGCGCTTGCATTCCGCCGATCAAGGCACAAGCTTTTCCCCCTCATGAGTGCATCGCAACTCGCCAATTGGCTCAGACTTTGCTTCACGTTTGAGCGACGCGTAACACGCAAGGATTACCTGCTTGCGGGCGTTACGCTGGCCGCAGTGAAGTTTGCTGGCGATTCGCTCATGGTGTTTGCCGCGACTGGCAGAATGTGGGCTCCAACAGATTACCTGAGCCCGGTGCATTCGTTGCTCACCACGCAATTGGCGGGCGCGCCGCCGTCTCTGTTGCCGTTGCTGGCACTGTGGGCGCTGCCGTTCATTTGGGTCGGCATTACCATGACCATGCGTCGCGCACTTGACGCCGGTGTCTCCGCCTGGTGGTCGCTGTGCTTCTTCGTGCCGGGTGTCAGTTATCTGTTCATGGCCGCCATGTGTGCGCTGCCAACAGATGAGAGCCCGTTACCGGCGCCTGAACCGCCGCGTGCGTATGAAGTGCGCTTGCCCGGCGCATTGCTCTCAATCGCCGCGGGAGTTGCCATTGGCCTTGGCATGATGGCACTCAGTGTGTACGCGCTGAAGCTCTACGGCACATCGTTGTTTCTTGGAACGCCGTTTGTTATGGGTGCGGTAACGGCCTTTCTGTTTAACCGGCGCTACCCCGCCAGCGTTCGCGAAACACTGCAGGTAGTGGCCATGACCATTTTTTGTGTGGCAGGCACTGCCATGCTCATGGCCGTTGAAGGCGCGCTGTGTCTCGCCATGGCTGCACCACTCGCCCTCGTACTTGGCGCGATGGGCGCCCTGCTCGGCCGCAAAATTGCGTTGCACGACAACCGGCTGACGCCCGGATCACTGCTGGCAGTCATGATGCTGCCGCTGGCAGCGACAATTGACGGTAATCGCGCACTCAATCCCACCAGCCTTCGCGAGGTGCGGTCGTCCATTGAAATTTCCGCAAGCGCCGACGTTGTGTGGAAGAATGTCATTGCGTTTCCGCCGTTGCCCGAACCAACCGATCTGGTTTTTCGCGTTGGCATTGCGTATCCGAAACGGGCAGCAATACGCGGCTCAGGTATTGGCGCCGTGCGTTACTGTGTGTTCTCCACGGGCGCGTTTGTTGAACCCATCACGCGCTGGGAGCCAGGCCGCCGCTTGTCGTTCACTGTTGATTCGTCACCACCGCCACTCAGCGAATGGAGTCCGTTTGCCAACATTACTCCGCCGCACATTGACGGCTACTTCGCGTCGCGGCGCGGTGAGTTCCGGCTAATTCCACTGCCGAACGGGCACACACGCCTTGAAGGGAGCACGTGGTATGAAATGCGGCTATATCCAGAGGGGTATTGGTCTGTGTTTGGTGACCAGCTCATTTCAACGATTCACGGGCGGGTGTTGCAGCATATCAAGGAGCAGGCGGAGCGGTGATGCAGGGTTGCAAACCGCGCGGAAAGCCTTCGCACTGGAACGGCTGACCTACGACAGCCGAGACGACGTGCAGTCCCTGACGACCACCCTTGGGTGACCCCATTGCTACAGTGTGCTACAGATGCTACATTCGAGCTTATGACAATCCGTACCATCACCCAGCGAGAGCTGCGCAATCAATCCGCTGCGGTGCTTCGTGAGGTAGAGGCCGGAGGGATAATCATCGTGAGCCGAAACGGTACGCCGGTCGGAGAACTGCGACCTATTCGGCGACATCGCTTTTTGCCTCGGGCGGCCATCGCCGATGCCGCAGGACGAGCCGCCCGGATCGATGCCGCGCAATTCCATGCGGATCTCGATGCCGTAGTTGATCCGCGCGCCAATGCCTGAGGTGACTCGCGGCGTTCTAGACACTTCGGTCGTGATCGATCTCGACCAGATTGATGCTGACCATCTGCCTGATGAATCCGCAATTACTGCGGTGACACTCGCCGAACTCGCTGCGGGCCCTCATGCGACCGAGAACAAGGACGAGCGCGCCCGGCGCCAGGATCGCTTGCAGTGGGCGGCGGCCAGTTGGGATCCGTTGCCTTTCGACGCGGAATCGGCGCGCGTGTACGGTCGGGTGTTTTCCGCCGCGCGGGCAGCCGGACAATCAAGTCGCGCCCGCCTCGCCGACCTGCTCATCGCCTCCACGGCTGCGGCGAATGGGTTGCCGCTCTATACACGCAACCCATCAGACTTCAGTGCCCTGAAGCGTATCCTCAAGGTCGTCAAAGTCTAACGAGGCTCCGCCCCAGGCCGACGAGCGTGAAGTGTGGGAGCGGGGGAGGAGGGGTGGCGGAGATAGTGGTTTTCAGGCGAGCAAGCTCCCCAGCTCTTTGGGAGATGGATCCCGTTCTACTTGCTCGTCACCAACAGCACCGGCCCACTGCCGGACAGGGTGCCAAAACGCTGTGCAGCATCGGTCGCGCTCAGAAATCGAATTTCGGCAACCTCGCTGGTCCGCATGCGACTCAGGTCGCTCAAACTCCGCAAGGGGCCACCGTTGGTCGACACCAGCACGGCACCCGTACCGGCGATCATGATACTCTGTCGACCGCGCGATGCGAGAAATCGCGGACGCAGTCGCCGCACCGCGTCCAGCGCATTGTCGCCGGCCACCGCCGGATCAGACAGCTCCAGCGCCGAAATCACGTCGGAATTGCGCGTGGAGACCGCTGGAGCGACCGGATCGATGGTGCGGGAGCGGTGGGCGCACCCGGCGACGACCAGTGCGAATGCGAGTACGAAAAGTCGACTGTTCAGCATGATGCCTCACCGGAGGGCTGTGGAGTGGAGCGTATCGGGTTCAGACAGGGCCGTTCCCAAACCCGTCGTCGACAATGAACTCGACCAAATTCGGTTCACCACGGTGGATAGCAGCTTTGAGCGTGCTGTCAATATCAGCCGGGCTTGTCACGCAACATGCGGTCAGTCCGAGTCCTCTGGCCACTGAGACAAAGTCGATCGGTGGATCGCGCATGTCCATACCGACGAAGCGGTCGGAGTGCCGGCCGGCCACGAGTCGCTCCTTGATGATCCGGTAACTGCGGTTGTTGATGATCACGTAGGTAATCGGCACTCGGAGATGCGCGGCCGTCCAGAGCGCCTGAATGCCATACATCGCACTTCCATCGCCCAAAATGGCCACGACGGGACGTTCTGGTTGCGCGAGGCTGATCCCAATGGCTCCCGCGATCGCGAAGCCCAAACCGCCGCTGGCCAACCCGTAAAAGCTGTTCACATCGCGCATTGGCAGAAAGCGGGCCAGCGGGGCCGCTGCCGTGAGCGCTTCTTCCACCACGATGGCGTTGTGGGGCAACGCGTCGACGACACCCATCATCAGTACACGCGGATCAATCGGAGTTGACGTCGCGCTCTCGCGGGCTTCCTCGCGCGCCTGCGCACAACGGGACATCCAGTTGGACGCGGAGAGTGCATCAAGACGCTGCCGCGCTGCGGTCGCGTGCGCCGACGTCTGTCGCGCCCGCAGCACGGGCAGCAGAGCCCGCAACGTTGCCTGCACGTCGGCGCGAACGGCGAATGCCGTGTGATAGTTTTTGCCGAGTTCCCAGTCGCGTTCGCTGATGTGCACAACGGGAAGGTTGTCCGGCAGCGGGTCTACCGCACTGTTGGGCGACATGCGCAGCAGATCGGCGCCAAGGCAGAGCAGGAGGTCGTGCGGTCGCAGGGTTTCCAACACGTTGGCCTGATTGCGGGTCAGGTCGCCCATGCACGCCGGATGACTGGACGGAAAGCGCGCGTTGTAGGGCACCGGTTCGTGGTAGACCGCCGCGCCAAGCAACGTGGCCAGTGCGCCAGCCTCGTCGAACGAATCACGGGTGGCCAGTTCGCGACCGGCAATCATCACCGGCCATGCGGACGCGAGCAATGTGTCCGCCAGTCGAATCAACGCTTCGTCGGATGGTCGGGTTGTTGCATCGACGCGGGTTGGTTTGCCGAAATCGAGTTCGGCCTCGTCATCGAGAATATTGCCCGGCAGGCTGATGAACACGGGTCCCGTGGGCGGCGTCATCGCAATCTTCGCAGCGCGTCGCATGATGCGCGGCAGGTCCTGAACGCGTGTCACCTCGACGGCCCACTTCACGAGAGGCTGCGCAATCGGCACCAGCGGTTCGTACAACAATGGCTCCTGCAGCCCGTATCCGATTTCGTACTGTCCGGCAGTAACGATCAGCGGCGAACCCGAGAACTTCGCACTGTACAGTGCGCCCATGGCATGACCCAAACCCGGGGTGCAGTGAAGATTGACTGCCGCCAGTCGGTTGGACGCACGGGCGAAACCGTCGGCCATGCCGAGTACCACCGACTCCTGCAGTCCCAGCACATACGTGAGTTGCGGGAAGTGCGGGAGCGCTTCCATGATCGCCAGCTCGGTGGTGCCGGGATTACCGAACAGATGAGTGACCCCTTCATCAATCAAGAGCCGCAAAAACGCGGCCCGACCGGTCATGCGCTCGCGCAGCGGCATCTCAACGCATCGTGAACGGATTGGCGCTTACGGCACCGGTGTTGATCCACACGCTTTTCACCTGCAGGTACTCGCGAATCGCATCCATTCCGTTCTCGCGACCCAGCCCCGAATCCTTGTAACCGCCAAACGGCGACATATAGCTGAGCGCGCGGTAGGTGTTCACCCAGACCGTGCCGGCCTGAATGCGCTCAGACATGCGAAACGCCCGACCGATATCGCTGGTCCACACGCCAGATCCGAGTCCGAATCGGGAGTCGTTGGCGATCTGCACCGCATCGTCTTCATCAGTGAAT
>JANMRE010000520.1:0-10705 GCA_031370885.1 Gemmatimonadaceae bacterium | reverse complement strand
GGCGCGTGCGCCATAGAAATCCCAATCAGGGCCCAGAGCTGCAACGCGCTTCACCGAATCAATCGTGGTCCAAAGCGATGCAGGTTCACTCCCACTTCCCTGAAACCGAACTGTTACCGGGGCTCCATCGTAGAAATGCAGAGTGAACGGGACGGTCGTGGGATCCAAGCTCGTGATATCGTCGTTGCCATTCGTTGAGACCACCGTCGGCTTGAGTAGGTGCCGAGACAGCGCGATCGGTGACCGCGACGAGATTCCACTTGTCACTGGTATCGCTCCCAGTCGGCGTGACTTTCGGATCGAGTGATATCGGTGAAGCCGATGACGATCCAGCGATGCGCAGCCTCTATGAAGCGTTTTGCGCCGCACAAATCGATCCGGTTGAAGCTGGATCAATTGATCACCGTCTTCGCTCACGAACCAACAACGACCTACTGGAAAACCCGACTCTATCTGCAAGGTGCCGCCACCGGTACCCGTAGTGCCAAAGACCTCCCTTGCGTTAACCAGCGGCGGATGGTGCTCGGTCTTGGGAAAGCGCTCACGAATGGCCGACCAAAAAACTCCAAAGTGAGCGGATGTGAAGGACGCCAGCTCGTCGAACTGAACCGATAGCGCAACCTCAACTACTGGCGGCTTTCTGAACTTCGGGAGAGAGTCTGTCACGCGTTCGAAGATGCCGGATTCAATGAAGTGCGAGTGGAACCAAGACGGAAGATCGGGAGTTCCTCGAGGGAGCGATCGAGGAAAACTCCGCGAATGACGGGTCGACGACGCGCAGCGAGAGTCATCAAGCGCTAAAGGTGGGTGAGCGAGAGGTGATTCGCCAGCAGCACCGAGCGAGCGCGGGCCTTGCAACCTACTGCCATTTGGGTATACTTCAAATGTCATATGACACCCACCAACTCCAGGCGGTACCGATGTCAGTAGTTGCCGTAGCCCAAAAGCTGGGCGGCCGCAAAGTGATTGGACGCGAATTGCGCACCGAGGCCGACCTGATCGCCGCCGTTCGAGAGGGGTTTCCCGCGCGGTCGCTGGAAATGGTATTTGAGGATCTGGCCGACCTCGAATTGTCGCAGGCGCAGCTGTATGCCACTGTGGGCAACATACGCACACTGCTGCGGAAGCGGTCGAACAAGCAGCGGCTCTCAACCGATGAGTCGGACCGTCTCGCTCGGGTGGCGCGCATGCTGGTACGCGCGGAAGACGCGTTTGGAGATCAAGGCAATGCGCATCGTTGGCTCGCGCGCCCCAATCGCGCGCTGGGCAGTCACCGTCCGTTCCAGTTGCTCGACAGTGATGCCGGATCGCAGTTGGTCGAACAAGTGCTTGGCCGCATCGAACATGGCGTGTTCAGTTGACGCGCAGTGAAGGTATTTCGGTTGTGTCGGGCGCCCTATAGCGCACTGGATGGCGAGGGCGCTCGACGTTACGGCGGACGATGGAACAGCACCGGTCGCTCGGTCGTGTATGCATCGGCCACGATTTCACTCGCCGCGCTGGAGTATCTGGTGCATCTCGACGCAGCCGACGCGCCAAGTGACCTCGTTGCGGTGACGATTGAAATTCCCGAGTTGATCGCGCTTGACCGGGTTCTCGTTCCTGACTTGCCGTTTGGCTGGAACGAGTACCTTGATGTGAACGCCTGTCGGCAGATTGGAGATGCATGGCTCACGGCGGCGGCAGTGCCTATCCTCGCCGTGCCCGCCGCACCTGTTCCCAGCGAATGGAATTACCTGATCAATCCGTCCCATCCCCAGGCGACGAACATTCGTATCGTGAACGAGCAGCCGTTTCACTTCGATCCCCGACTGCTGGGCTGATACGCGATTGGCGTTCACGACTGTGCGAGTCACGCCATCGTGATCACCTGCCCGGAGATGTTGCGGGCGAGCGGACTGGCCAGAAACGCCACCACGTCGGCGACAGACTCACGCTCCACATAGTCCTTGTCGGCGCCCATGGTACTGATGTTTGCGGCGGTGCGTATTTGCGTTGGTGCCACGGCATTGGCGCGCACGTGTTGTTCGCGTTCGTCGGCCGCCACAGCCCGCATGAGGGCGAGCACGCCGCTCTTGGCGGCGGTGTACGCGGCCATTCCGGCCGACTTGCCGCCGGGAAGCGCGGCTGCGCTGCCGAAGTACACGAATGATCCGTGCCCCGCGCGCACGGCCGGCAAAAAAGCCCGCGTGGCGTTGTAGGCGGTATCGAGATTGATCATGAACTGCTTTTGCCATGCGGCGACATCGGTGCTGTCGAGTGGTCCGGTCATTCCAAAGCCCCCAGCCACGCAAATCACCGCATGCACGGCCCCGTCGAACCGACTTTGCGTTTTGGCAATGATCTCGGCAGCCGACAACTCGGCGGCGTTGGCGTCGGCCAGGTTCGCCACGTGCGCCGAGGCGCTGTAGCCTTGTGCGATGAGCGATGCGGCGCGGGCTTCG
The DNA here is from genome assembly GCA_031370885.1 of Gemmatimonadaceae bacterium. Lineage (GTDB taxonomy): Bacteria > Gemmatimonadota > Gemmatimonadetes > Gemmatimonadales > Gemmatimonadaceae > Gemmatimonas. The sequence goes on along the minus strand of JANMRE010000520.1, from coordinate 8,261 downwards.
ACTTCGGCGGGCTGGACATCGAGGAGGGCCAGCGTGGCGCCACGTTGCGCGAAGCCGAGTGCGATGGCTTCACCAACCTGGCCAGCGCGACCAACGCCGGTAATGACGATCAGGCGGTTGGAGAAATCGAGAGTGTTCATGTAGGGCTCCAGCGAGAAATTTGAACCGCAGGGTTCGCGGGGGACGCAGGGGAAAGCAACAATTCAACACTGAAAAATGATCTAGTGTGGAGTCGGCAAAGGTAAGCTCGGCTCACAGGTTCTCCCTCCGCGTCCCCTGCGTCCCCTGCGGTTCAATATGCGGACTTGCCGCTCACGCCGGCCCCGCCGCAAGCACTTCATGAATCGCATCCCCACACGCACTCAGGCATCGCGATAACCCATCCACCGTGTGATCGCCCATGTGTCCAATGCGAAACGTACGCTGCTTGAGCTGCCCATAGCCACCGCCAATCACAAAGCCCCGCTGGGCGACCGCGTTCACGATGGCATCACCGGTGAGCGCGTCGGGTAACGATACAGCGGTGACAGTATTTGAACGCTGTCCAGGCGCGGCGTACACCGAGAACGGCAGGTATGTATACGCGGCCAGCTCTGTCACCCACGCATGGGTTATCGCCGCCATGTCGGCATGACGCTGCCAGCGCGTTTCGATGGTTTCGTGTGCGATGTGTTCACATTGCGCGGCAGTGGCGTACAACAGCGAGAGCGCCGGGGTGTTGGGCGTCTGGTTCTTGTGGATGTACTGCTCGAACTCCACCAGATCGAAGTACAGTCCACGCGATATCCCCTTGGTGGCGTTCGCGATGAATCGCTGTGACGCGACACCAAACGCCAGCCCCGGTGGGAGTGCGAGGGCTTTCTGCGAGCCCGTGAGCACGAAGTCGATATCCCACGCGTCGGTTTCCACCGGTATACCAGCCAGCCCCGTGACCGAGTCCACCAGCAGCGCGGCGCCGTATCGATGTGCCAGTTCCACCAACGGGGGCAGCGACGTGAGCGCACCGGTGGACGTTTCAGAATGCACCACCGTGACTGCCGCAAACGCGCGGGACTGCAACGCGCGCTCAACAGCATTGAGATCGGCCACGTGACCCCAGCTACTCGACAGCCGCTGCGTGTCGCGATCACAGGCCGCGGCGATGTGCGCAAACCGTTCGCTGAACGCGCCGTTCACCAACGCGAGAATCGGACCCGGCGGCGAGCATCGAATGGCGGCTTCCATCAAACCGGTTGCCGATGAACTGGACACGTATACCGGTCGTGTTGTGCGAAAAATCGGCCGTAGTCCATCCTGAATGCGCGCAAACAGTGCTTCGAACGCCGCGCCGCGATGCGGCAGCATGGGCGCCAGCATGGCCTCAAGCACGGGTCGACGCACTTCCGTGGGACCCGGCAGAAAGAACGTGCCGAACGCGGTTGCGTCGCTCATGCTGTTGTCTCGAACAGCAGCAATGCCAACGCCGGAAAACTCGATGCCTCCGCATCGGCCACAGCCACCACGGCCGGCCGACGCGCCACGCCGGTATAGGCGATGAAGCCGTCGGTGACGCCACGCGCGGCCGCATCGGTTGAGCCATCACCAATCATCACCGATGGTCGTGCCAGTTGAAGTGAAGCCAGCACGATGGCCTTGCCCTGTTGCGTGGCCAGCGGCTGCTCGCCGACAAACGCGACAAATCGACCTGACACGTCGGGCTTCAGCATGACCGCGTGTACATGCGACGGTTCGATGGCGAAATCGCGGGCCAGCGGCAGCAGCGCGGAACGCAGTCCACCACTGAGCATGTGCACATCGCAGCCGGCGTCGTGCAAGGCGGCAATCAGTTCCACCGCGCCGGGTTGCACGGCCGCACGATAGGCTTCGGCCAGCCCGTCGAGTTCGTGGGCGGAAGGTGCAATCTCGCGCAACCGTCGTAAGTACACCGCCTCGATCGGCATCTCGCCGGCCATCGCGCGCGCCGTGAGATCGGCGCACTCGCGCGCCACATCCGGTCCGCGCAGTTCGGCCAGCCAGTCGATGCCTTCGATGGCCGCCAACGTGGAGTCGACATCGAATATCACCGTGGCAAACCGCAACTGGTCGGCCAATCGCGTCACAGCACGTTCCCGGGCGCCAACAATCCCATCGGATCGAGCTCACGCTTGAGTGCCCGCATCACCCGCAACTGCAGCGCGCTGGCCTGCATAGGCAGCCACCGTTTTTTGAGCTTGCCAATGCCATGTTCCGCCGCCACGGTGCCACCCATGGCCAGCACGTCGCGCAGCATGGCCTCAACAACCGCTTCAATGCGACGCAACTCGTCAGCATTGTGAGCAATGAAGTTCTGGTGTGGATGTCCGTTCCCCGCGTGCCCGTACGTGACCGCCTGCGGAACTCCATGCGCGCTGGCAATCTCACGCGCGCGACGCAGTGCTTCGGCCAATCGTGGATAGGGCACGGCCCAATCGGTGGAGACTTTCCGACCACCGGCCGATCGACAAGCGGCCCCTCGCTCGTTCATTGTGGCTGGAATCGCATGGCGAATGCGGCGCGCCTCGTGCAGCGCCGCCGGCGAATCGTACACCCGAATGTCGTTCGTGTGTGCGTGATGCGCTTCGGCCATCGCCAGCCAGAGATCGAGTGGCAACTCGTCGTCACCGGTTTCGTGTGCACCGGTCTCTTCGAGATACACGAGCGTGTGCGCACCGGGCGCCCACTGTGTCGTGCCTTGCGCATGGCCGTCGGCTGCGCGCGCGATGTCGAAGGCCAGCGCGTCAAAATACTCCAGACAGCGCGGATGCACCGCGCCACTGCGCCGGGCGGCGATCACGAACGCCAGGGCATCGGATTCGGTGGCGAACGGCACGGCGAGTCCCAGCACCTGCGATGGCAATGGATACAGCGCGAACTCGGCGGCCACGATCACGCCCAATGTTCCCTCGCTTCCCACAAGCCAGTCCACTTGATCGTGAGTGAGCGGATACCCAACGGTGTTCTTTTCGAGTGCGGGACGGCGCAACTCGTGCGTTTCGCCATTGGCCAGCACCACTGTGAGCGCACGCACGTGCGGTCCGGTGGCACCATAGCGCAGCGAACGGGCACCCGATGCGTTGCACGTGACGGCGCCACCAACGGTGCACTCGTCTTCGCTGGTGGGGTCGGGTGTGAACAGCAGTCCTTCGGCCTCGGCGGCACGGCGCACATCGGCCACCAGCACGCCCGACTCCACGCGGATGGTGCGCGCCGCACGATCGAGATCGAGGATGCGATCGAAGCGACGCATCGACAGCAGCAGACCATGATCGACGATAGACGCGCCGGTGGTGCTTGATTGCGCGCCGACCGGTGTGACCGGAGTGTGCGACGCCGACGCCTCGCGCAGCAACTCCTCGACCTCGCGCAATTCGCCCGGACGCGCGACTGCATCGGGTAGCAGTTCAAGACCCGATGCATCACGCGCATACGCCTGTCGCACGTCGAGATCGCGTGACACGCACGCGGCGACGTCACTCATGCGCGTTGCCGCGGCAGTCATGCATCACTCGGCGCGGAACTGCACGATGCTGGCGGAAACAATGTCGGGCAAGCCGAGCAGTGCCTGTCGGGTGGCCTCGTCCACGACGCCGTCAACCGAAATCGCCGCCAGCGCGTCGCCGCCCTGCGCCAGACGGGCCTGATGGTACTCGGCGATGTTCACCTGCCGTTCGCCCAGCAGTGTGCCCACGCGGCCGATGACGCCCGGTACGTCCTTGTTGGTGAGAATGACCAACGTCTGCCGCGGATTGACGTCAACGTGGAACGACCCGATGCGCGTGAGGCGCGGGATGCTGCCTTCGGGGGCCACGCCGGCGACGGCCAACTGCTGCATTCCGCCCGAGAGCGCCACCTCAATGGCGCGTGGATGGCCCAGGTCGTTCGATTCTCCTACCGACAGCTCGAGACCGCGCGACTCGGCGAGACTGCGGGCGTTGATCAGATTGAGTCGATCGGTTGCGATGACGCCCTCCAACACGCCGGCGGCGACAGCGGCGAGCAGGGCCCCTGCGCCGTGCGCGAGTTCCGGGCCCACTCGCAACGCGACGCGCCGGACGGCACGCATGCCTTGATCGGCCAGCACCGCGCGCGCCACGGCGGCGGCACGCCGCGCCACGAGCAGGGCACTTTGCAGTTCTCCCCATTCGGCGCTGGCGCCGGCCACGTTGATGGAGCGCGACAGATCCTTGTGCAGCAAGGCATCGCGTACCGCGAGGCAGACATCGCGCGACACGTTGCGTTGTGCTTCAACCGTATTCGCACCGAGGTGCGGTGTGAGCACCAGATTCGGCGCGCTGCGCAAGGGTGAGTCGGCGGGCAGCGGCTCGGTGTTGAACACATCGAGCGCGGCCCCGCGCAACTGATCGGTCTCGAGTGCCGCCACCAGCGCTGCCTCATCGATGATTCCACCACGCGCCATGTTCACGACCACCGATCGCGACGGCAGTCGGCTCAGCTCGCGCTTGCCAATCATGCCCCGTGTCTCGTCGGTCAACGGCACGTGCGCGGTAAGAATATTGCTTTCGGTCAACAGCGCATCGAGTGACGTGGCGCGACGCACGCGCAAGGTGGTGAATCGTTCGTCGGCGATATAGGGATCGTACGCCACGACGTGCATGCCAAAGGCGTGGGCGCGCGCGGATACTTCGCCACCAATGCGACCGAGGCCGACGATGCCCAGCGTCTTGCCCTTCAGTTCGCGCCCCATGAACGAAGTGCGATCCCATCCGCCGTCGCCCAGAATGCGCGCCGCCTTTGGCAACTCGCGCAACAGTCCGATCACGGCACCGAAAAACAGTTCGGCCACGGCGACGGTGTTGCCCTCCGGGGCATTGATGATGGCGATGCCCAATGCGGTCGCATCATCGAGCGCGATGTTATCGACCCCAACACCGGCGCGGCCAACGACCTTGAGGCGCGTGGCATGCTGCAGCAATTCGGCCGAAATGCGTGTGGCGCTCCGCCCGACGATGGCGTCGTAGTCGGCGATGCGTCGCAGCAATTCGTCGCGCGGCAGGGTGGGGACTTCATCGACGATGAACTCCGGCTCAGCGAGGAGCAAAGCCACGCCTTCCGGATCGACATCGTCGGTGACCAGAACTCGAAACGTCATGGATGCTGCACGGGGAAAAGGAAGCGCGTGGCGCGCGATCAGCTGCCGAGGTCGTAGCGACCGAGCGCATGGCGAAGCGCGTCACGCAGGCCCACCAGGACATCATCGCGTGCGGCTGGTGAATCGTCACGCACGTGGATCTCGATGCCATCGGCGATGGGAAGACGTCGCCACATGGCAACGCCCACTTCGCGCGGGATGAGTTGCTCCATGTGCAGCGACAACGCGGGGGCGAGCGACTGTGCCACGCGGCGTTCGAGCGAATCACCGGTGACCTCGCGCATTTCCTGGCGAATTGCGTCGAGTGTTTGACCCTCGCGCTGTCGAATCTTGATTGACAGCAGCTGGAGGAGGTGGCGATACCCGTACGTGGCGGCGGTTCCGGCGCCTTCGGGGCGATCGAGCAGCCCGTTGGCGACATAGAACCGCACGGCGCGCGCGCTTGGTGTGGCGCGCGCTGATGCATTGGTGGGCTTCATTCCTGCCGCATCAGCGAGCGCGGCCGCATGCGCGGCCAGCCCACGGGCATTCCATGGAGCGTGTCGCGCGTGGGCGCGCAGAAGTGGTACAGGGGATTCGGCCATGGGACGCGGAATATACGGTGACGGCGATCCGCGCCCCAGTTCACCCATGCCGATTCAGAAACGTTCTAGCGACGTCGGCCCTTCTTGACCGGTTTTTTGGCGGCGGCCTTTTTCGCCGGGGCTTTCTTTGCCGCCGCTTTTTTCACGGGCGCGCTCTTTTTCGGTGCTGGCTTTTTTGAAGGCGCGACTTTTTTCACCGGTGCGGACTTCTTTTTGGAGAAGATCGCCTTCTTGGTCGGCGCCTTCTTTGCAGGGGCCGCCTTCTTTGTGGCGACGGCCTTCTTCGCGGGCGACTTTGCTGGCGCGGGCGACTTTGGGGTCGGGGCCGAGGGTTTCGAGGCGACGGCGGGTTTTGGCGCTGCCGCGACTGGCGACGGTGCGACTGGCGTGACGACGGGCTTTGCCGCCGACGCTTTTTTGGCGACCGGAGTTTTTGGCGCTGCGGCCGGCTTTGCCGCTGGAGCCGGAGCGGGTGCAGCGGGTGGCGGGGGCGGTGGGGTGGCCGGGGCTTCGACCTTAGGTGCAGGAGGTGCCTTCAGTTTTGGCGCGGGCTTGGGCGCGCCGGGATTCTTGGGCGGACGACCCGGTCCGCGACGCGGCATGGACCCGCCGAACATGTCTTCCTCTTCTTCTTCCTCGTCGATCGCCTCCTCCTCAAAGCTATCAGTGTCCTCTTCGTCGTCGTCCTCGTCATCATCGTCGGCACTGTCCCACAGACTGTCGCTGTCGTCTGCCGGCAGACCATAGCCGTCGTCTTCCTCTTCGTCGTCGTACGACGAGCCTGCGAACCCAACCTCAAGGTCGCCCGCGTCGATTTCGATAAACTGCAGCTCTTCGGACTTCTCGTCGCCACGCGGCATGACTGCCTCCCTCACTGGTGTAGATCTGGATTCCACAGCGTTCGCTGCGGATGGCACGTCACACACAGCCCTCACGGGCGCTGCGATTCCGGCCGGATTTGTTCTGCATGCCGCTGGCGAATCCCAATGGCACCCGTCTATGGCTACACCTAGTACATAGAGACGCCTTCCACGTCAAGCGCCAGATGAATGTCCGACCCTTCAGCTGGAACGATGCGCCGAGGGGAGTATGCCATTTGGTGGTTGCGTGGGCCACGGCTGTCAGTTGGGGCGACGCGCCTCGGCGACCGCTTGGTCGATTTCCGCGCGATGGTTGTCGTAGTCTGCGTTGGGCATGGCGAGTTCACGCGCGAGGGCGGCGAGCAACCGCTTGTCGAACGCTTTGGCCGCCGTTTCGTTCTTCTCGAATCGCGCCGCGCGGGCGGCGAGCAACAATCCCAGCAGCGACGACGGATTGTCTTTGAGGATGGTATCAGACTGCGCCCTGGCGATCTCGTTGGAACCGACCACCTCGGCAACCCGGCCATAGTGATAGCGCTCATCGGCGCTCGGCCGTTCGAGCATCTGATGCGCGGCAAGGACCATCGGCGCGAATCGGGCGACGGAGTCGACTTTGCCAGTCTCAGCGTACTCCATCACGCGGACATAGAGGCGATTGGCGCGCTCCGAGGGAGTCATGGTGGCGAGATCGGGCGGGCGGCCAGCAGCGGAGGGATTCACCGAGGTGGGTGCAACGACTCGTCCAGCGTCTGATTGATCGGTGGCGGCGGCTGGCGGCCGGCCGGTTGCACTTTCGGCCTTGCGGTCCCGGCCAGCCAGCACGGCAACCACCAGCAGCAGGGCCACTCCGGCCACTCCCCACGGGAGCGCTGACGCCACGCCGATCCTTGACGTGAGGGCGGGCTTGCTTGCGTGTGAGAGCGGCGTGCCACAGCGATGGCAAAATCTGGCGCCGGCCGACAGCGCGGCACCGCACTCGGAACAGAATCTGGGGGCCGGATCGCCAATCCCCGGTTGATTCGACGTGATCATGAGGAGCGAATAGTATCGGCGTGGACAACCGCTGGCATAGCCGGTGCGGGACTCGCCACGCCATCGCTACAATTCGGCAGTCCCTCTCTCAGCCCTTGCGCCAGTGCCTGCTCCCAGTCGATCTCTCGTCCCCTCCAGCCTGACCGGCGCCACCGCGAGTGACATCCTCGAACTCGCGGAGGCGCAGCAGGTGCGTTTTCTGCGTTTGCAGTTCACGGATATTCTTGGCGTGATCAAGAACGTCGAGATTCCGTCGTCGCAGTTTCGGAAGGCATTGCACGGCGACATCATGTTTGACGGATCAAGCATCGAGGGGTTTGTGCGGGTCGAGGAATCGGACATGCTGTTGGTACCCGACCTGAGCACCTTTCAGATTTTCCCGTGGGGCGATCCATCGGCCCGTGTGGCGCGTGTGATCTGTGACGTGACGCTGCCCGATGGCACGCCATTCGCCGGTGATCCGCGCGGTGTGCTGAAGCGACAGATGGCCAGCGCCGCCGAGCTGGGGTACGTGATGAACGCCGGCATGGAAGCGGAATTCTTCCTGTTCAAGCCAACGCCCGATGGTCGACCGACGACCGATACGCACGATGTGGGCGGCTATTTCGATCTGGCGCCCATGGACCTGGGCGAGGATGCCCGTCGCGCCATCGTGGA
>JANMRE010000483.1:0-4894 GCA_031370885.1 Gemmatimonadaceae bacterium | reverse complement strand
CCGCACATACAGCGACACCACGGGTCGCCGCATTTTCTACGAGTGGACATTGATCGAAGGGCAAAACGATTCGCCCGCGCATGCGCGCGCGGTTGGGGCGCTGCTCCGGGGGTTGAATGCGCAAGTCAATCTCATTCCGCTTAACCCCACTGCCGGCTACGCGGGTGCGCCAACGCACCACAGCGCGGCGAGAGCGTTCCAATCGATTCTGGCCGAAGAGTTCAAGTTGCCCAGCACGGTGCGGCAACGTCGCGGAATCGACATCGCCGCCGGCTGCGGTCAGCTTGCGGTCAGTGCGCTCGCGTAAGCAACGTGGCGCACGGTGTCATCCCACTACGGCGCGGGCCGTCGGTACAATCCCACCAGCACCGCCTTGCCGCGAATATGCGTGGCCATCGCCGCCATGACCGCACTGCGCGTTGTCGGTGGCGCCGCACCCACGGCCGGCACATTGAGCGACGCGTCGAGAGCGTACAACTCGAAGATGTAGTGATGCGCGGGTCCGGTAGCCGGCGCCGCAGGCCCGCGGTAGTACGGTCCGGTGCCACTGATCTGACGCAGATTCAGCCCCGCCGACGCGCCCTGAGGAATCCCTTCCGGCAGCGAGGTTGCGCTGCCCGGGATATTCCACACCATCCAGTGCAGCAGATCGTCAGTTCCATCTCCGATGGCCGCGTCAGCGTCGTGCACAATGAGCACGAAGCTTTGCGTGGAATCCGGCGCACCACTCCACGAGAGCGCGGGCGAGACGTCCCGTCCGGTTTGTGCATGCTTCGCGGGGATTTGTCCGCCATCGGTGAACGCCGTGGACGAGAGTGTCATGACGCGCACGCCGCCACGTCCACGACCAGCGGCGGCGCGGGCCGGTGGTTGCACCGTTGGTGCGGCGACCGGGGGTGGCGTTTGCGCCCACGCCGCATCGGCGCACAGCATGTCTGCCCACAACGCCGCGGCTACGATGGCGACCTCCGCGATGCGCATCCGTTTGATTCGTACGCCGTTGCTCACTTGAACGATGCCGGCTGAAGTTTCCGCCACGCGTCGTATCGCACCCGCAACGTCTTCACCGGATTCAGATTCTCCCCCGGCTTGATCACGTTTGCGCCACCCTGCCCGGGCTGCGTGACCGTGAGGTACATCGCGTACTTGCCGTTGTTGTGCGAATCGCCGTTGGTGTCGCTCTTGTCGGCCATCAGGATGTACGAGATGTGCGAGGTCTTGCCTTCGCACGGAATGAGCGGTTTTGCACCGTCCGCCGGCAGCGGCGGGCAGGTGCAGCGACTGTCACCGCCGTAGGAATCTGCCGTCTCCAATGCCGCCATCACGCGATCGGTGAGCGCACCCGTCGTGTACAGAAACGCTTTCACCGCATTCGGGATGACTTCACCCGGTCGCAGGATGTTGCCCTGAATGGAGTAGTAGATCTGCGTGCCGGGCACACGTCCCTGAATGTCCTGCGACACATAACCGTTGGTGAGCCCCGAGTGACCGGCACTTCGGCCCTGCAGATCGAGAATGCCGAACTGCCGAGATTGAAATGCCGGGTCGGCCGACAGCATCTCGATGATGCGCGCCGGATCGGTCCCCTTTTGCAATTCGGCATACACCAGCATTTGGTTGGCGTGCGTGCCATCCACGCCGGCCTGGCAAGCGGCGACGCCTCTCCCCGGCACCACCACCGCCTGAATGCCCATCAGGAATGCGTCGTTGTTGTTGACGCAGGTGGCCGACGCGATCACCACACGACCGGTGGCCATGTCGATGGCAATCACGGACCAGGTGGCGTGTGCGGCGCGCGGAAAGGCGACGAAAAGCAAAATCAGTGCGGCGGCGCGGCGAACGGCGCGTGCCAGGGTAGAGTCGGTCATGGTAAGAACCTCCCCACTCGCGAGCGCTGGCGCAAGAGTGCTCCGCAGTGGTGCTGTTCCATTATTCGGGACCCGCGATATGGTACCACCTCACGACATCGCCGAGGTAGTCGAAAGCGGGAGAGTGCTGCATCTTCATCGTGTGCTGGGGTGCCTTCACGAACTTCAATCCCCCGGCCCTGACTCCCTCCGAGGTTCGCATGCGGCAACGGTTCTCCTCACGCAGCCGATTCGTCCGGCGCGTTCGTGTGTCTCTCCTGCTGGGCGGCGCGGTGCTGTCGCCATTGGCGCTTGGCTCTCTGTACGCGCAGAGCGCCATCTCGACCGCCAAGCCGGGACGCAATCCCAGTCAGCCAATCGACGAGGAGTACACGAAGAAGATCAAGGAGTACACTACCGAACCGTTCTTCCTGTCGTCGCTGGTGGACTACATGCCCACTGCCAAGGGCATCCCGACGCCTTCTGCCGTGTTGGGCGACATCGCCGGTGCGCCCAACAAGCTGCCGTACTCGAAAGAGGTGTACGAGTACATGCGCCTGTTGGCCAAGGCGTCGCCGCGCGTGCGCGTGTATTCAATAGGTACCACCGAGGAAGGACGCGAAATGATCGCCGTCGCTGTGGCATCGGAAGCGCTGCTGGCGAAAATGGACGAGAACAAGGCGAAACTCGCCAAGCTGGCCGACCCGCGCACGATCCAGATGAACGACGCGCTCGCCGACCGAATCGCGCACAGTGCCGCGCCGGTGTACTACATCACCGGCACCATTCACTCCACCGAGGCCGGTGCACCCACCGCGCTCATGGAGTTGGCGTACCGTTTGGCGGTCGACGAAAGCCCCTATGTGAAGAACATCCGTGATCATGTGATCACGCTCATCACCCCCATCGTGGAAGTGGACGGTCGCGATCGCGTGGTGGACGTGTTCAAGTGGAAGATGGCGCATCCAGGACAAACGCCGCCCAACGTCATTTACTGGGGCAAGTACGTCGCGCATGACAACAATCGCGACGCCATGGGCATGACGCTCAAGCTCACGCAGCACGTGCTCAACACCTATCTCGGCTGGAAGGCGCAGGTGTTGCACGATCTGCACGAATCGGGGTCGTTCCTGTACGACAACACCATCGGTGACGGTCCGTACAATGCCTGGGTGGATCCGCTGCTCACCAACGAGTGGCAGTTGATCGGCTGGAACAACGTACAGGAGATGACCCGACTGGGCATGCCGGGTGTGTTCCCGTTCGGCGGTTTCGATACGTGGTCGCCCGGCTACCTGATGTTCATGGCCGCTACCCACAACGGCATCAGTCGACTCTACGAAACGTTTGGCAACGGCGGCACTGCCGAAACCGTCGAGCGTCAACTGTCCGCCAACGAAACGGCGCGCACATGGTACCGCCAGAATCCGCCCATCACCGGGCGGTTCAAGTGGTCATTGCGCAACAACAACAACTACGAGATGACGGGGTTGCTGGTCTCGCTCAGCTACACCGCCAATACCCGCGTGCAGATGCTGCGCAACTTCTATGAGAAGTCCAAGCGCTCGGTGCAGAAGCCCACAACCGAAGGCCCGGCGGCGTATGTATTGCCGGCCAGCGATACGCGGTTGGGTACGCAGGCCGAGTTGCTGCGCGTGCTGCAAATGCAAGGGGTGGAGATCTCGCGCGCCACCGCCGAGTTCAGCGTCACCGTGCCCGTGCGTCGGGCGGCTGCAGCGGGCGGTGGTGGCCGGGGCGGACGGGGTGGCGGGGCAGGTGCCAACGCGCCCGCGACCGACAGTGCGCGTCCAGCGGCGCCGACTACCGAAGTACGACGTTTCCCGGCCGGTTCGTACATCGTGCGCATGGACCAGCCGTATTCGCGCATTGCCGACGCGCTGTTGGACTATCAGTTCTGGAGCCCCAACGATCCGCAAAAGAATCCGTACGACGACACCGGCTGGACATTTCCCGAAGGATTCGGTGTGCAGGCGATCCGTGTCGTCGACACGATGGCGCTCAAGGCACCCATGACAGCGGTCACCACCACCGTCACTGCCGCCGGTGGTGTAAGCGGTGACGGCAGTGTGTTCGCCATCAATCACAACGCCGATAACGCGCTCATCACGCTGCGCTATCGGTTCAAGGATGCCGACTTCCAGGCCGCCGAGGAATCGTTTGAGGTTGGCGGCAAGCGCTTCAATCGCGGTTCGTTCATTGTGCGTGGCGTTGCCCGCGATGCATTGAACAACGCCACGCGTGAGTTGGGCTTGAGCGCCACCGCGCTGACAACCGCACCAAGCGTGAAGACGCATCCGCTGCGCGCGGCGCGTGTGGTCATGGTGCACGCCTGGACCAGCACGCAAACCGAAGGCTGGTGGCGTTTTGCTTTTGATTCATACAGCATCCCGTACGACTACATCAGCTTCCAGGACATCCCCAAGCTGGCCGATTTGCGCGCCAGGTACGACGTGCTGGTCATGGCGCCCGGCGGCGGGAACCCGTTGGGCATTATTCAGGGCATGCCGCAGTGGCGGAACCCGATTCCGTGGAAAAACTCACCCGAAACACCCAACATCGGTACGTATGCGCAAACCGACGACATGCGCCCCGGTCTTGGATGGGACGGACTCGCCAAAGTGCAGGCCTTCGTGCGTGAGGGTGGCGTGCTGATCACTGCGGAGAGCTCGACGGACTTCGCGATGCAGTTTGGTTTGGCCAATGGCGTGAGTTCCACTACACCCACCACGCGCGTGGTGACCGGCACATTGCTGCGCACCCGACTGGCCGATGAAACCAGTCCCATTGTGTATGGTGTGATCGACAACCTCGCGGTGATGAGCAGCGATGGCCTGACATTTGGTGTGGCCAACGCACGCGGTGGTCGTGGCGGCGGAGGAGGTGGCGGCGCCGGTGGTGTGGGTGGTCGCGGCGGCGCTGGACCACGCGCCACCGGACGCGGCACTCCGGAAGACGACGACGTGGTGCAGGGACGATCGCTGGATGTAGTCGGACACGCCGATACCGTTGCGACACCGCCAACGGTG
>JANMRE010000420.1:0-3334 GCA_031370885.1 Gemmatimonadaceae bacterium | reverse complement strand
CGACCACCTGCCTTCACCTTGATTCCCAGCGCGCCCATGCGCATCGCGCTCTGCACCGCGCGCTTCATCGCGCGACGGAACGAAATACGCTGCGAGAGCTGCGCGGCAATGTTGTCCGCCACCAGCTGCGCCTCGATTTCCGGACGCTTGATCTCTTCCACGTTGATGCCGACTTCCTTCCCCGTGAGTTGCGCCAGTTCGTCACGCAACTTGTCGACTTCTGCACCCTTCTTGCCGATCACCACGCCCGGACGACCCGTGTGGACCGTGACCACCACCTTGCCCGGCTTGCGCTCGATGCGCACATCCGAGATGGCCGCATTCTCCAGGCGCGCCTTGAGATACTTGCGCAGCAATGCGTCCTCCTTCAGCAACGCCGGCATGTCCTTCTTCGCGTACCAGGTCGACCGCCAGTTCTTCGAAATCCCGAGGCGAAACCCGATCGGATTGGTTTTCTGTCCCATTAGCGCACCGCCTCCGCCACGATGATCTCCACATGACTCGTTCGCTTCACCACCGGCGTCGCACGGCCCATCGCCGCCGGCATCCAGCGCTTGAGCTTCGGGCCTTCGTTGACAATGGCCTTCGTGATCACCAACGCATCTTCATCCACCGACGTGTTGGCCGCACGCGCCGCCTGCTGCACGTTTGCCACCGCACTCAACAATGTTTTTTCGATCTGCTCCGCCGCGTGCTTTTTGGAGAACTTGAGCAGCGCCAGCGCGTCGTTCACACGCTGTCCGCGAATCTGATCGATCACCAGCCGCATCTTGTACGGCGACTGACGCGTCGTGCGCTGAATGGCGCGGGCCATGATACCCGTTTTCAGAATCTTGGCCATCGCTTACTTGCCTCCCTTCGGCACGCCGGTTGCCTTCTTGTCGGTGGCCTTCTGCCCCGCGTGACCGCGGAAGAGACGCGTTGGCGAAAACTCGCCAAGCTTGTGGCCCACCATGTTTTCCGTCACGTACACCGGGACAAACTTGTTCCCGTTGTGCACCGCGAACGTGTGTCCCACGAATTCCGGAAGGATCGTGCTGGCACGCGACCAGGTTTTCACCACCTTCTTCTCGCCACGGGCACTCATCCCGAGAACTTTCGCCTCGAGGCGCTCCGCTACGAATGGACCCTTCTTGATGCTTCTCGACATATCGGCTCTTTGGCTTAGCTAGCGGATCATTGAGTGGCTTTGCCGCGCTTGCGGCCGCGCACGATGAGACGCTGCGACGACTTCTTCTTGTTGCGCGTCTTGACACCCTCGGGCTTGCCCCACGGGCTCACAACGTTTCGGCCACCGCGCGTCCGGCCACCATGCGGGTGATCAACGGGATTCATCACTTCACCTCGCACCTTCGGACGCTTGCCCAACCACCGGCTCTTGCCCGCCTTGCCATGCGACTGCAATTCGTGCTCGGAATTGCCCACTTCGCCGATCGTGGCCATGCAGTTGCCGTGCACGAGACGCATTTCCGTGCTCGCCAGCTTGAGCGTCACGTACTCGCCCTCTTTCGCAACCACCTGCGCAAACGTTCCAGCAGAGCGCGCCATCTGGCCGCCCTTGCCGATCTTCAGCTCGATGTTGTGCACCGACGTGCCCAGCGGCACTTCCTTGAGCGGCATCGCATTCCCGGTGCGCACATCCGAACCCGGACCCGACACCACCGAATCGCCCTGCTTGAGTCCTTTCGGATGCAGGATGTAGCGCTTCTCGCCGTCGGTGTACTCGACCAGAGCAATGCGCGCCGAACGGTTTGGATCGTACTCGATCTCGCGCACCACGGCCGGCATCCCGTCCTTGTTGCGCTTGAAGTCGATGAGCCGATACTGCCGCTTGTGTCCGCCGCCGATGCGACGCATCGAGATGTGACCGTGATTATCGCGGCCACCAGACTTCTTGATTGGCTCGACCAGCGACTTCTCAGGGGTCGACCGCGTGATCTCGGCGAAGTCCGACACCGAGCGGAATCGCGATCCCTTGCTGACCGGTTTGAACTGACGAATTCCCATGCGAATCAGCCCTCGAAGATGGCGATGGTGTCGCCGTCACGCAGCTTCACAATCGCCTTCTTGGTGTGGGGACGACGGCCGACGGACTGGCCGACCTTGCGCGACTTGCCCCGCGCATTGGACGTCCAGACGCCCGTCACCTTTACGCCGAACAGGCGTTCGATGGCGTCCTTGATGGTGTATTTCGTGGCGTCAGGCGCCACTTCGAATGTGTACTCACCGCGCTCCTGATAGGCGGCCGAGCTGCGCTCCGTGATGATCGGGCGCATGATGGTGCGATGCAACGTGGTCATCGCTTAGCCCTCCGCCAATGTCGGGGTGAGTGCCGATGACTCGATCACAACGACATCCGACCAGAGAATGTGGTACGTGCTCGCATCGCTGTACGGCATCACATGGGCGCGTCCCAGATTGCGCGCGCTCAAATACACGTTTGGCTTGATCCCGTCCGTAAGGAGCAGCACCTTCTTGTCTGCCACCCCCAGCTGCTCGAACAACGCGATCATGCTTTTGGTTTTCGGCGCGCTGTACTCGAGCGCGTCGATCAGCAGCACCGCGTTCTCACGCGCCCGGGCATTGAATGCACTCTTGCGCGCCAACGCCCGCACTTGCTTCGGCACGATCTGCGTATACGACCGCGGGATCGGACCGAACACCGTTCCACCACCCGGCCAGTTGGGCGCGCGAATGGATCCCTGACGCGCACGACCGGTGCCCTTCTGCTTCCAGGGCTTCTGGTTGCCACCCGTCACTTCGCCGCGCGTCTTGGTCTTGGCCGTGCCCTGGCGACGATTGGCGAGAAACGCCTTCACCGCCTGATGCATGACCGGCATGTTGACCGTGCCGTCAAACGTCGTTTCGGGCAATTGGCGCATGGCGCCCTTCTTGCCCTGCGCCGAGTACACCGGCGCCTCGAATGTCGTGGTTTCTTCCGTCATGGTCAGCCCTGCTTGCGCACGAGCACGATGCCGTTGATCGGCCCCGCCACACTGCCGCGCAGGTAAATGAGATTGCGTTCCGCGTCCACCTTCTCGATGCGGATGCTGATAACCGTATGTTTATGGTTGCCGTACTGGCCGGGCATCTTCTTGCCCTTGATCACGCGCGACGGATCAGTACCGGCGCCGATTGAGCCAGGCTTGCGATGCTTCGTGTTGCCGTGCGTGTTCGGTCCGCCATGGAAGCCGTAGCGCTTCACCACACCCTGGAAGCCACGACCCTTCGACGTGCCGGTCACCTTCACCCGCTCACCCGGCGTGAAAATGTCCACCTTCACCACATCGCCCACCGTGTACGTCGGCACCTCGGGGTTTTTCCCCGGGGCATC
>JANMRE010000348.1:0-5130 GCA_031370885.1 Gemmatimonadaceae bacterium | reverse complement strand
TCACCAGGGAGACTTCCTGCACAAACAGGCGAGGCGCACGGCAGGCACTGATGCGGTCGGTTCAGCATCATGCGGGTCCTGATGGAAGTCACGCAAATTGCCGCGACGAACTGCGGTTGGCTAGTGCGCGCAGGAACGACGTGTGGATGACGGAAGCTCATCGATGCCCCGCTGAGTCTGGAGCGTGTGAGCACGCGCCCGGTCGGACCGGGTCGCAGTGGATACCTTTGTGGTTCCGTTGATCCCTCGTGCCTGGAATGCTGATGCCCACCATCCTTCTCGCTCGCCGCGCGTCTATCGTGCTTGTCGCCGCCGCGATGGGCGCCGTATCGCTTCAGGCGCAGGACGCTCGCCTCGCCGCAGCGAAGAAAGCCGCCGATCTGATTCGCGCCGATGATGTGCGTCGCGATGTGGATTACCTCGCGTCCGACGCGAACATGGGTCGCCGCACGCCGCACCCCGGCGCGCCGTCTCCGGGCTACGACTCGGCGGCCGCATACATCGCCAAGCACCTCAAAGACCTCGGTGTGAAACCGATGGGTGACAACGGCACCTACTTCCAGCACTACACCGTCACGCGTTCGGTGCTCGATACGACGCGGGCGTCCGGCACAATTGGCGCGGAGCCGCTCACGTGGGGCGACGACTTCATCGTCAACAACTTTCTCGTGGCCGGCGTGCGCGACGCGAACGTCATCTACGTCGGCAACGGCATCCGTCTTCTCAAGCAGGGGGTTGATCCGTACGCTGGATTCGACATCAGCGGTAAGTGGCTATTGGTGAACGTGCCGACGCCGGCGGCGGGACGCGGCAGTGCAGCGTCGGGTGGCGCACCGATCGCGGGGCGGGACGCAGTCCCGGCGGGAATCGTCGGCGTGGACTTCACAACGATCAATGAGGTGGCGCGCCATGGTGGCGCTCTGGGAATCCTGATCGTCCCGACGCCAGCCTGGCGCGCGCGGTGGATTCGCACCGCCACCGTCGGGCAGGATCTCAATCCATCGGTCGGCGTTGCGTACGCGCAGTTCCAGGTTCCGCGCGTGTTGCTCTCGGAGGCCGCGTTCCGTCGCCTCGTTGTCGGCACGCGCCTCTCCGCCAACGAAGTACTTGCCGCCGATTCGCTCCGCCAGTATCCGCCTTCCGCCGACCTCGGCAAGCGCCTCAAGGTGGACTTCGCGGCAACAACCGTTGAAGCGCGTCCATACAATGTCGTCGGCTTTCTCGAAGGATCCGACGCACGCCTCAAGGAAGAGTGGATCTCACTCGCAGCGCACCTCGATGGCGCCGTGCCGGCGGCCGGGAGCGTGCCCGGCAACACGCTTCCCGACCAGTACAACGCGGCCGATGACAACGCGAGTGGAAGCGCGGGGAATCTCGCCGTCGTGCGCGCACTGCTCGCGGGGCCGCGACCCAAGCGTTCGATCCTGCTCGTCTGGGATTCCGGAGAAGAGGTTGGCCTCTGGGGAACGCGAACGATCGCCTACGGCCCGTGGTCCGAGAAACTCGTACTGCACGTCAGCAACGACATGATCGGCAAGAGTCGGCCAGCGAACAGTCCGCGCACCGGCGAACTCTCGGCGCCCGACACGATCTACATCACCGGCCCCAAGGTGCTGAGCAGCAACACGGAAGCCATCCTGCAAAAGGCGCTCGTCGAATTTCCGTACATCAAGGCCGACCGCGTGTATGAAGACGTCAATAGCGCGTTCTTCTATCCGCGCACCGACGCCGGTCCGTACTTGGAGCGCGGGATTCCGATCATGCAGTTCTTCAATGGCTCGGATTCCGACTACCATCGGCCGACCGACGAACCGCAGAAGCTCGACATCGCCAAGATCGTGGCGGTGTCCAAGCTTTCATACGGTGCGCTTTGGCTGGCAGCGGACAACGTGAACCGCCCCACGTGGGATGGCATCGTGCCGCACACGTTATGGTGGGTGACGCCGAAGCGGTGATCAACGGCCGCGCCTTACGCCCGTGCATGCGACGATGCAACATTTTGGCGAGTCTTCTGTTGGCCGCGCACACCAGCCTCGAAAAGTATGCCTCGCACTACGCTTGCACTCGCCCTCATGGTCGCCGCCGCTCAATCCGCCGCGGCGCAGAACCCCAACAGCCTCTGGTCGGTCTCCCTCACCTGGCAGGGTGACCGGCTCGTCGCTGGCGCACCGGTCAGGATCACGCGCGACTCGATCGGTGGAGGACCCTCGCAGCCAGCGTTCACACTGGACGGACGGGCGGTGCTGTACACGGCAACGCGCGACACCGGATCGTCTGCGCGCAGCGACGTGTACCGAATGGATCTCGGCTCGCTCGTCGAAACGCGTGTGACGCGAACACCCGAGAACGAGAACTCCCCGACCATCAACGCGCATGGCGAACTCGTCGCAGTGCGCTGGCAGCCCGCGACGTTGTTCAAGGAGATGGGAGTCTGGTTCTATTCGAGTGACGGGACACCACTGCGCGGCCTGCTCCCGGCGCCCGACACCGTCGGCTACTATACCGAGCTTCGCGATGGCCGATACGTGCTGGTGCAACCGCGGTCGCCGGTGTGGACACTCGCCCTGTTCGACCCGGCGACGAATCGCACGACCGTCATCGACAGCGCGGTCTCGGCGGTCGTGCGCGAGGTGCCCGGCGAACGCGCGATCAGTTACGTGAAGACAACGGCCGACAACGCACGCACGCCGCTCGACATTCGCACGTACGACCTCGGCACCGGACGCATCACCACGCTCGCGCCGGTGTACCGTGGCGCAGGCACGCACGCGTGGACCTCCCGAAACACGCTCGTGATGGCCCAGGGCAACGGACTCGTCGCGCTTCGGGTGGGTCGTGACACATCGTGGCAGCGTATCGCGACATTCGGCGATCCACTCGTTCGGCAGGCGAGCGCCGTCGCGGCCACTTCGTTGGGTGACCGCATCCTTCTCATCTCGCCACGACGCGCTTCCATCGCCGTCGTCGTGAATGACTCACTCGATGCTGGCCGCAGCGGCTCGGCCGTGGCGGCCATGGTGCGCGAACTGCGCGCGTCCGGGCGGATTGCCGACTACAACGCGACCGAGGGCGTCGTGGTGGGGCTGGTTGGCACTGCCATAACCCGTCGTAGCGCGACTGACGCGCTCGCCCTTGCGCAGCTCGCGACCGAGATGTTCCCCAACTCGCACCGCGCATTCGCGTCACTCGGCGATGCGCAGCAAGTCAGCGGGGACAAGGCGAGTGCGCTGGCCAGCTGGCAGAAGGCGCTCAATCTCAATCCGCGAGCGAGCGACGCGGATCGCGCCGCGGCGGCGGCGGTTGAGAAGAAGTTGGCTGGTGAGAAGCCGTGAATGAAGAACGCTCAAGCGGTGACAACACGCTCGCCTGGAAGTCCGCCAGCCGCGCCTCGATCGCGTCGCGACGGGACACGCGGGCGCGTCGGTCGCGCCGACGAACTCGCGCGCCCATTCGCGCACCGCTCAGCGATGACTGGCCGGTGCGAGGATATTGGCGGCCGTCTCAACGGACTGCCATTCGAGGATGAACTCGCCGCTGCCGGAGGGGTGGGGCGAGGCCAGCGTGGCCTCGCGTTCGCCGCAGACTCCTCTGCCTCGATACCGCCACCCGGTAGGTAGTATCCCGCAGCGGTGCGAACCACCGCGAGTTGCGCGGCGGCATTCGAAATAATCGCGTATGCACTTGGACGGTCCTTGATGGGAAACCGACCGGCGGACACCCCGAACGTGGGAGCGGTCGACCAGTCGATCATTTCGCGACAGGACGTGGGTGTTCTGGTGCGAGGTCCGTTGCCGAAACCCAGTCGCGCCGCAGCACCGCGTACTCCACAACGTCCTCAAACTGGTCGCCCTTCAGGAAGCGCTCGCGATGCAGCCCCTCGCGCTGCATGCCCACGTTCTGCAGCACCCGGCCCGACGCGGGATTGCGTGGTAAATGCGAGGCCTGGACGCGATTGAGCTCGAGCGTCTCGAACGCGAATCGCAGTATGGCGCTCACGGCTTCAGTCGCGAGTCTGTTCCCCCAGTAGGGTTGTCCGATCCAGTAGCCCAATTCACCGCGACGATGAGCACGCGCGAGCTGCAGGCTCACGGTGCCGCGCAATTCGTTGTCCACGGTCGTGATGGCGAACGAGACCGCTGTGCCGGCGTCCCACGCCGCGCGGTGTGTGGCGATCCATGCGTCGGCCATGCCGTCTGCATAGGGATGGGGAATGTTCAACGTCATCTCCGCAACCGCAGCCGCGCCTGCGAGGCGCTGCACGGCCGGAGCGTCCGTGAGCTGGAAGGGTCGGAGGGCCAAGCGCGGCGTCTGAAGGGTCGGTTGGTCCATGCGTCAGGCGGGATGTGGTCGAGCCCTGTGGTCTCGTCGCGCTCCGATCAAGGCCAGCGCAATAATGAAGAAGGGAAGAAGAATCGCCACAAACCAGACAGCAAGACCGGTGGTGCGCTTCCACGCCGAAGGTATTCCCGCAAGAAGCCAGACTGTTGCGTAGGCCGCGGCAACCTGTGCGAGAAACAGACCGAGGAGTAGAACGGGTCTGTACAGCGGGCGGTTGTCAATGACGGGCAGCGTGAGCAGGAGCGCAACAAGCAGGGGCGCGGCCATGAAGAAGGGCATCATCGCGCTCAGGCCAAGTCCAAACAGGCCGCACAGCAAGACGGCGGGGATTGCGAACAGCCAGACACCGATGATGTAGCACTGTCGGAAGGCGATCTTCATTCCACTTCGCTCCGTGAAAGCAAGCGCTCGGATGGCGGTTGGACATCATTCGCCCTTCAACATACCGAAAGTGCACCTCGCTGCGATGTATCCCGCAAATCCGGTCGATTGTCCCTCGGGCGATGCAGCACTTTCCCTGCCTTCACGACGTGCGGAATATCTCGCCGCGAGGCAACCACTATGCACGCGTCGATGACAGGCTTCGCGCGGAGCCCGGGCACGGACGTGCTTCCGACGTGCTCCAAGCTCTTCGCCGCGTGCTGGACGGCAGGCCAGACATTGGCGCGAATGCGCTCAAACGTGCGTGGCCATTCGGGATCATACGCCCTGACTTCGACCAGGGACATGTTGCTCAGATTCCTCGCCCGTCAAAACGCTTGCGTTCATCGCCAGCAGCATGAAATAATGCGC
>JANMRE010000333.1:0-6814 GCA_031370885.1 Gemmatimonadaceae bacterium | reverse complement strand
AGGGATGTCACAGGACGATTTCGCGCGACTGGTGTCGCTGGCGCACAAGCAGCTGGGCTATGACGGATCGGCCGGTGTGCAGGTGGGCCAATACTCGGCGTTGCCGCACGGCAGTGCCACGCCGCAGGTGGTGCGCGAGGGAAGCATCTTGCTGATTGACGGCGGCTGCAAGGTGGAAGGATACAGTTCGGACATTTCGCGCACGTTTGTATTGGGGAAGCCAACACAGCGCATGAAGGATGTGTTCGAGATCGAACATCGGGCGCAGACCGCTGCCGTGAAGACCGCGCGCCCGGGGTTGCCATGTGAGGCGGTGGATGCGGCGGCGCGCAAGGTGATCGTGGACGCGGGCTTCGGCCCCGACTACAAATACTTCGGTCACCGCGTAGGACACGGCATGGGGATGGACGGTCACGAGTGGCCGTATCTGGTGCGAGGCAACACGCTGCCACTCAAACCGGGCATGGTGTTTTCCGACGAGCCGGGCATCTACATCCCGGGCGAATTCGGCATTCGTCTGGAAGACGACATGCTGATCACGGAGAACGGCGCCGAGCTGTTCACGCCGCAGTCGCCGAGTCTGGAGCAACCGTTCAAGGTGACGTGATGATTGAGGTCGCCTCGTCGCTGCCGACGTGGTGGTCGGCGTGGGTACTGCCGATTGGCGCCGGCGTGTGCCTGAGCGCGGCGTGTGGTTTCCGCACGTTTATACCGCTGCTGGCGGTGGGGCTGGCCTCACACTTTGGGCTGTTCCCCATCGACACGCGGTATGGGTGGCTGGCAACCACGACGGGGCTTGTCGCACTTGGTACTGCCGCCGTGCTGGAGGTTGGAGGCTACTACGTGCCGGTGGTCGATCACGCGCTGGACGTGATTGCGACGCCGCTGGCGGCGGCAGCGGGAGTGTTGGTGATGTTCACGTCCATCGGGTCTGATCATGGACTGCTGGGGTGGCTGCTGGCGCTGCTGGTGGGGGGCGGGCTGTCCAGCGCCGTGCAGCTCACCACGGTCAAGACGAGGGTGATCTCGACGGGAACGACTGGCGGTCTGGCCAATCCGCTGGTGGCCACGGGGGAGTTGGTGGGGTCGGCGGGGTTGAGTGCGCTGGCGCTCCTGCTCCCGGTGGTCGCGGTGTTTGTGGCCGTCGGGCTGCTGGTGGTTTTGTGGCGGGTGACGCGTTGGGTACGTGGAAGGTGTGGCACGCATGGCGCCGACGCGGCCGATGCTCTAGGATAAAGGAGCGTGCGCATTTCGCGCCGCTCGCGTTCCATATTGAGGAATCCATGACTCAGTCTCTATTGCGCCCCATTCGCGTTGCGCTGTTGATGTCGGCAGCCGCCTGCGCTACGAATCCCGTCTCCGGACGTCGTGAGCTTTCGCTGATCTCGCAGGACCAGGAGATCCAGATGGGGCGCGAGGCGTCGCAGGGCGACGTGCAGCGCGTGGGCGAGTTGGCCAGCGGCGAAGCACAGGTACTGGTGAAGCGCATTGGCGCACAGATTGCGGCCAAGTCGGAGCGACCCAGCCTGCCCTGGGAGTTTCACTTGCTGGACGATGCGGCAGTGAACGCATTCGCCTATCCGGGCGGATTCATATTCGTGACACGCGGCTTGATGACGCACCTGAACAGCGAAGCTGAACTGTCCGAGGTGATCGGGCACGAGATTGGCCACGTGACGGCGAAGCACACGGTGGCGGCGCTCAGCAAGCAGCAGATCACACAGATCGGTCTGGTAGGCGCGAGCATTCTTTCGCCGCAGGTTGCCAAATTCGGTGACGTGCTTGGCGCCAGTGCGGGTCTGCTGTTTCTCAAATTTGGTCGAGACGACGAGCTGCAGGCTGATGCACTCGGCTTCAAGTATTCGCTGGCAATTGGCTACGACGTTCGGGAGTCGCCCAAGGTGTTCAACACGTTGGGTCGGCTTTCTGCCGCGAGCGGTGCACGCATTCCCGAATGGCAGAGTACCCACCCGGATCCCGGCAATCGCGTCCAGCGTGCCGAACAGCGCCTGGCAGGTGTTGCGGCGGCGGATCTGGCAACGACAAGGGTGAATCGCGACGGGTATCTGCGATTGCTGGACGGGATGGTGTTTGGTGAGAACCCTCGGCTGGGGTACTTTCGCGGCCAGCGGTTTCTTCACCCGGATTTGCGCTTCGAGCTGACGTTTCCGGCGGGATGGAAGACGGCCAACATGCCCGATGCGGTGGTTGCGCAGAGCGCCGATGGCAGTGCGCAACTGCAGCTGGGTGCGGGCAAGGGCACGCCGACCGAGGCACTGCAGGAGTTCATTGGTCAGCAAGGGATAACAGTCCGTCAACGTGGACAGACGTCGGTGAACGGGATCCCTGCGGTCTATGCCGACTTCGAAGCCACGATTCAGCAGGGTACGCTGCGTGGACTCGCTGCCTCGTTGCAGCACCAGAACGTCACCTATCTGATTGTCGGACTGACGATAGCGCAGAAGTTCGATCTGAATGGACCGCAGATCGACGCGTCCATCCGTTCGTTCAAGGCACTGACCGACGCGTCGCTGTTGAACGTACAGCCCGCCAGGGTACAACTCGTGACGCTGACCGAGGCGATGACGGGGCAAACGTTTGTGCAACGCTACCCGAGCAGCATCGCAACGGAGCAGGTGTACATCATCAACGGGATCGAAGCGGCGAGCAACCTGTCGCGTGGCGCAATCGTCAAGCGGGTGGTGGGCGGGTTGCCGAAATAGGCTGTCGATGGCCAGTCCGACCGGTCTCTACTGGCGGGCAAGCGGCGGCGGGGACACAATGGAGGCGCGCCCGGTCCTTCGGAGCGCCGCCTTCTGCATATCCCCTTCGACCCGTCCTCCGATGTTTCGCACGCGTTTCTCCCGACCTGCTCCGGCCGTCACTGCCATGCTGATGGCCATGTCGCTTGCCTTCGCACCCGTCGGTGCGCAGGGACCTGTCCCGCCGCCGACAACACCATCGGTCACTGCGGTCGACTATTCCCGTGCAGAACAGATGCTGCCGTGGAACGCGTCGCGTCTGACGACCGGCGACGAGGTGGCCCCGCAGTTCTTCAAGGACGGCAATCGTTTCTGGTATCGCAACAAAACGCGCAGTGGCGCTGAGTATGTGGTGATCAATCCGCTCGCGAACACGCGCGCGTTGCTGTTCGATCATGCACGGCTGGCGGCGGTGATGAGTCTGGCGGCCGATTCCACCTACGATGGCGATCGACTGCCGTTCCGGGCGTTCCGATTCGGCAACGATGGTGACGACGAAACGTCGATTGAATTTCGCGCCGGTCGTCGGCAATTCGCCTGCAACATTGTGAAATACACCTGCGCGGCGAAGGACACGACGTACAACGAGTCACCGTTCGTGCTGTCGCCGGACAAGAAGTGGGAAGCGTTTGTGGTGCGGCATGACCTGTATGTGCGGTCGCGTGGTGGCCGCGATTCCGTGCGCCTGACGACCGATGGCGAGGAGTACTTCAGCTACGGCATATTGGCCATTCGCCCACAACAGGCATTGCGTCCGAGTCCGCTGGGACGTCGTCCCAACGTGCGCTGGTCGCCCGATTCGAAGAAGCTGTTGGTGGCGCGTCAGGATGAGCGGAGCGTGGGCCTGATGCCGTACATCTCGTACACGTCGCAGCGGCCGCGGGCCTTTACGCAGCCCTACGCGTTGCCAGGTGATTCGCTGGTGCCGACGCCGAACTTCTACGTGATCGATGTCACGACAAAGCAGAGCACGAAGATCCAGCTGCCGGTGCGCTTCAACATCGCGAACATCGGCGGCTCGACGCGCGACTCCACATGGGCGCCGGGTTCGGACAAGCTGTACATCAGCGGACTGGCGCGGGCGTCGAAGGCGACATATCTGGTGGAGGTCAACGCGGCCACTGGCACCGGCGCGCTGATCGCCAGGGACACGGGCAAGACATACGTGGAGATCTCGAGTCCGCGCGATCCGGAAAGTTGGTACGTGCTGAAAACGGGAGAGACCGTGTGGTGGTCAGAGCGTGATGGCTATGGTCACCTGTGGCTGCTCAACCACGATGGGAGCGTGAAAAACCAGATCACCAGTGGTCCGTGGCAGGTGGGCGCCGTGATGCACGTGGACGAAACCGCGCGCACGGTGTGGTTTAGCGGTCGTGGGCGCGAGGACGACCAACTGGTGTACAACACGCAGCTGTACAAAGTGGGCATGGACGGTGCCGGACTCACGCGGCTGACAGCCGAGTCAGCCAATCACGAACTGACGATGAGTCCGAGCGGCAAGTTCGTGGTGGACAAGTACAGCACGATTGGCACGGCGCCGATCGCGGTGTTGCGCGATGCGCTCACGGGGCGTGTGGTGCGCACGCTGGAAAAGGCGGACGTGTCGCAGTTGACGGCACTGGGATGGAAGGCGGCGATTCCATTCACCACCAAAGCGCGCGACGGACTGACGGACATTCACGGTGTGATGTACCTGCCGCCAAAGATCGACAGCACCAAACGCTATCCGATCATCTCGCACATCTATCCCGGTCCGCAGGTTGGATCGGTGGGCGCGTGGACGTTCAAGAACAGTGGTGAGCCATTCGCGCTGGCCGAATTGGGTTTCGTGGTGGTACAGATCGATCATCTGGGGACGCCAGGCCGCTCGAAGGCGTTTCACGACAATTACTATGGCAACTTCACCGACAACGGGCTGCCCGATCACATTGCGGCGATCAAGCAACTGGGCGCGCGCTACCGGTTCATTGATCTGGACCGCGTGGGCATTTTTGGACATTCGGGCGGTGGTTTTGCCAGCACCGATGCCATCCTCAAGTTCCCCGAGTTCTTCAAGGTTGCGGTGTCCGGTGCCGGCAATCACGACAATCGCAGCTACAACATCTATTGGTCGGAGAAATACCAGGGGTTGCTGGCCCGCGATACGATGCGTCGCGGCGATGACAATTTTACTCCGTCGGCGAACAAGTCGTATGCGTCGAACTTGCGTGGTCATCTGCTGCTGATGCACGGAGACATGGACGACAACGTGCACCCGGCCATGACCATTCAGTTGGTGGACGAATTGATCAAGGCCAACAAGACGTTCGATCTGATTATCGCGCCGAATCGTCCGCACTCGCTGAACGAGCCGTATTTCATCCGCCGTCGCTGGGACTACTTCGTGCAGTATTTGCTTGGTGCGATGCCGCCGGACAATTACAAGATGACTCCGGCGGGCGGTCAGGGCACGTTCGGCGCGGATGACGGCGCGTTTGACGGTGCATACGAGGGCGCGGCGTTTGATGACCTGTGGAATCGCAACGCATTCGACGAGATCTGGCGACGGGGCCCGGTCATCACGCCGGGCGGCACGGGTAGCAGCAGCGCGGACCGTGGGAAAGATTGAGGCATGCCCGAGATTTCACCGAGTTCCGAGCGCGAAGCCCGTATCCTCTCGGATCTGCAAGACGCGGTTGGCCGTATGCATGTGATTACTCAGTCGCCGCGCGTGGTGGTGGCGACGGGTACTCGCACCACGGGCGCCCGCCCGATGGCGTGGCAGGCGCTGTTTGAACGCAGCTTCGGCGGTGACGCGCCGAGACTGCACTACCGCGGCGTGCGCGCGAGTGCGTTGATGGAGGTGCTTCACCAGGGCTTCGATTCCGAGCCAACGCTTGAAGCCGGATGGTCGCATGCGCGACTGGTTGACGCGATGGCGATGGGCCCGGTGATTCAGGCATTCCGTGCGGATCGGCTGCCGGACGATGTGGCGCGAGCCTTGGTGGGCGTGCTGGTGTTCGAGGAGGACGGCTTGCGCTTGAACGGGGTGCGGGCGATGGCCGGCGAAGTCGGTCTGCGCTGACGCGTGGCACTCGTTGCGCTCTTCGATCACGCGCTGCGGGGTGCGGCGTTGCGCGTGGCGCTGGATGCAGACACGGTTGCCGGCGAAACGCACTCGTACACGTTTGGCGACCTTGAGGTACGCAGCAACCGGCTGGCGCAGGTACTTCACGAGCGTGGCATCGTGCGCGGCGACCGACTGGCGTTTCTGTTGGCCAATCGGGTGGAGATCATTGATTTGTGGATCGCGTGCGCGAAGCTTGGGGTGACGGTGGTGCCCATCAATGTGCTGTATCAGGCACGCGAAATTGCGCACATCGTTATCGACTCCGAGCCCACGGCGGTGGTGACGACGACCGAGCGTGTCGCCGATCTCCCGGGTACCACACGCGCGTGGGACGTCGACGCGCTCTGGAGTGATGCGGCGCGGCAGGTCGATATCGACGGCCGTCCTGCGGCCGTACGCGACACGGTGTGCGACGCGGATACACCAATGGCGCTGGTTTATACGTCCGGCACCACCGGTGCGTCGAAGGGCGCGATCCTGACGCACGGTAACTTCGCGGCGAATGCGCTGGTGCTGAACGCCGCGTGGGATATGCGCGCCGCGGATCGGTTGCTGAACACGCTGCCGCTGTTTCATGTACACGGGCTGGGCAACGCGCTACACAGTTGGCTGTTGAGCGGCTGTCACATGAAGCTGGTGGCCCGCTTCGACGCATCGAAGGCCGCCGAGTGGCTGACACGCTACCGGCCGTCGGTGTTTTTCGGCGTGCCAACGATGTATGTGCGACTGCTCGATCTCGACGCCGGGATCGCCCGCGCGATCGGCGCGCAGATGCGGTTGTTTGTGTCTGGATCAGCGCCGCTTCCGCCGCATGTGCTGGACGCGTTCCGTGAACGCTTTGGGCATGTCATCCTGGAGCGATACGGGATGACCGAAACGCTGATGAACGTGAGCAATCCGTACCTCGGTGAACGCCGTGCCGGCACCATCGGGCTGCCGTTGC
>JANMRE010000289.1:0-15084 GCA_031370885.1 Gemmatimonadaceae bacterium | reverse complement strand
AGCGCGTTCAGGCGGAACGGCAGCTACGCGAGTCGGAGACGCGATTCCGCACGGTCATCAACGAGCTGAGCGAAGGGGTGGTCGTACACGACGTTACAGGGGCAATTCGCGTGTACAACAAGGAAGCGGAGCGACTCCTCGGCCTCTCCGCCGAGCAGTTGCAGGGGCTGCAGGCAACGGAACATGATTGGCACGCGGTGCGCGAAGACGGGGCGCCGTGGCCGACGATCGATCATCCGGCCATGCGCGCGCTCCGCACCGGTTGCCGACAACCGCAGGCACTCATGGGTATTCGCCGGGGAAACCTCGAACACGCATGGCTGCAGGTAACCGCCGATCCACTCATTCTCTCGGGCGAACCGCTGCCCTTCGCCTCGGTGGCGGTGTTTTCCGATGTCACCGAGCAACGGCACGCTGACGCGCGCCTTCGCGAGGCGCAGAAACTGGACGCCGTTGGACAGCTCGCGGGTGGTATTGCGCACGACTTCAACAACCTGCTGACGGTTATTCGAGGGGCATCCGGATTTCTCGCCGACGCGCTGGAAGATGGCTCGCCAGCCCTCGCGGACGTGCACGCCATCGAGCGCGCGACGGAGCGTGCCCAGATACTGACAAGTCGTCTGCTGGCCGTGGGGCGGCGCCAGATGCTGCGTGTGGAAACGGTGGATCTGAGCACTCTGGTACAGGATCAATTCGAGACGATCCGCAACAGCGTGCCGCCGAATATTCGCCTGATACAGTTGCTCGATGCGGAGCGCGTGCTGGCCCGACTGGACCGACAACACGCGCTGGACGCGTTGGGGGCGCTGATTGATAACGCGCGATTGGCGATGCCGGATGGCGGAACACTGACGTTGTCGACGGCGGTGCGGCGGGCGGAGCGACTTAAAACAACAGCAGACAACGCGTCATCGCGCTTCGCGGTGCTGGAAGTACGCGACACCGGTGCCGGGATGACTGACGAGGTACGCGTGCGCTTGTTCGAGCCCTTCTTCTCCACGCGTCCGTTCGGTGCCAACCATGGCATGGGACTGGCCTCGGTGCACGGCATGGTGACGCAGAGCCACGGATACATCGAGTGCGACTCGGCGCCGGGACAGGGCACCGCCCTTCGTCTGTTTTTCCCTCTTGCAACGGGGGCCGAGCACGTGGTTACGCCGCCGGGTTCGTCGGACGTGATTCAGGCGCGGCGCGTCCTGCTGGTCGACGACGATCTGCTGCTGCGGGATCTGGCGAGTCGAATGCTCGAACGCATTGGTCACGATGTGGTGGTCGCGGCGTCAGCTGCCGAGGCGCTTGAACTGCTTGCTTCAAGCGCTGCAACCGTGTCCGTCCTCGTTACCGATCTGACGATGCCCGTGATGAACGGGATGGACCTCATCGCCGAGGTGGAACGACGCTATCCGCAGCTGCCAATACTCGCCATCAGCGGGTTTTCGATGCACGCTGCCGTGCGACAGGAGTTGCACTCGCGCGCGGTCACCTTTCTCGCCAAGCCATTCAGTGCCGATGAACTGCTGCAGGCGCTGGAGAAGGTGTTTGCGCCGCTCGCGCCTTCATAGCAGTTCGCGTTGTCCTTCGTCGCGCCGCGGCACGACGTGACAGGCCCGGCATCGAGCCTCGTAACTGTCTGCCGCCCCCACCATGATGGTTGGTGAGTTGTACGGTGCCGGCTTGCCCTCGATGAGTCGTTGATTGCGACTGGCGGGCGCGCCACACAACACGCAGATCGCGTGCAGCTTGTCGACCACTTCCGCCACCGCCATCAACTGCGGCATGGCACCAAACGGTTCACCGCGAAAATCCGTGTCGGTGCCCGCGAGGATCACGCGACGACCACGATCGGCAAGCGCCGAGGCGACTTGTACGATTCCTGCATCGAGGAACTGTGCCTCGTCGATGGCGATCACCTGCGCCATGGGATCGAGGCGCAGCATGATCTGCGCCGACGAGTCTACGGGAACGGCCTCAGTCGTGCGTCGGTCGTGACTGGAGATGGCCAGCATGCCCGCATAACGGTCGTCGAGGTGCGACTTGAATACCTGCACGCGCTTGCGCGCGATGATGGCGCGACGGACGCGGCGCATCAGTTCCTCTGACTTCCCGCTGAACATCACGCCCGCCACCACCTCGATCCATCCACCGGCCACCTGAAACCCGTCATTCATCGCATCGGATCCCGGTCGAATTACTCGGCGTTTTCTGTGGGCGGCCGCTTTGCGTGCTTCATGCGCTCGCCGCGCTGGGACCATTCGCTGGTGCCCTCCGTCCGCTCGCGTGCCGGTCGATCTCCGAAATCGCGTCGCGCGCCCGTGGTCCCGAAACTGGCACGCGGTGGGCCACCGCGCGATCCACCCTCACGCGGCCCGCCACGCGAATCGCCACGCGAATCGCCACGCGAATCGCCGCGCGAATCGCCGCGCGACTCACCACGCGTGTCACCGTACGACGATTTCCCGCGAGCGGAGGGACGCTCGCCGCGCTCACCCTGCCCAGCACCGCGAGGGGGGCCGAAGGTCCGCGGCGGGCGCCGTTCGCCTCGGTCGCTGCCACGATCAGTGCTGGTGCGCTCGTCGATGCGGGCGTTGAGCTGTCGCCCTCGCAACGACACAGTGGCCAATGCGGCCACGGCGCGAGCCGCATCGTCGGCCGACAGTTCCACGGTGGTATGCGACTCGAACATCTCGACCGACCCAATGCGGTCGCCGTCGATACCGGCTTCGTTGGCCACGGCACCAACGATGTCGCCAACGCGCACCTGATCGCGCTTGCCCACGGCAAGAAATACCCGTTGCCGCGCGCCGCCGCCCGACGATCCGCCTTGAACAACGGACAGGCCTCTGGCACTGACGGCTGGCCGTGCGGCGAGTTGTATCGCTTCGGTACGCAGTACGGCCATGTCACGAAGCGCTGACTCGTACAGGCGCAAGGCGGCGGCGGCTATTTCGACGGCGTCGAACGAATCGAGGAGCGGCGTGAGCAGGGCCAGCTCGCTGGCCGATGCACCACCGCCGTGCTGCAGTGCGCTTCGCACGGCAGCGCGCAAACGCTGGACGCGCGAACCCGCGGCAGCGATGCGTGTTGGCGGTGTCCACGCGACGGCAGAACCGTGTGTGAGTCGCCGAAACGCCGGCAACTCTTCGGGAGTGAGCAGAGCGATGGCGCCGACCGGATGTGTCGCCAGCGCCTCGCTGAGCGATTCGGACGAGGCGGGTGCGTCCCAGAGCACGACCAGGCTGACGTGTTGCGACGTGGGCTGTCGCACCACCTGCACGAGGAGCCCGTCGACAAGCAGCCCCAGTCGCGACAATGCGCGGCGCGCGTCGTCGGCCGAAGGATCGTTCGTGGCCACCACGACGAGAGAGGGCGGATCGACGGCGTCGAGTATCGCCCGCAAAGCATCAGCGCGACCGGCCATCGAGGTGAGCACATAGCTTGGCGTCACGGCGAGGGCCGTATCGCTTGCTGGCGGCGGTGCGATGCGTCGTGCACGATGCAGTTGCGCTTCGAGAAACGCTTCTGTGGCGGGTGAACCGTGGTCGATGGTGGCCACGCGCAGGGTTTCAGGCGGAATATCGCCGAGCAGGGCTTGCAGCGCGTCGCCGTTGCCATCGGCGAGCACATCGTCAAGGCCGATGATAATGGCGGCCCGCAGTGCGTCAACTCGCAAAGCCGACTCCCGACGCAAGGCCAGCAGGTCGGCGACGGTGCCGGTCACGAGTGCAACCGGCCCGGACGCCAGCACGCGGCGCGCACGCGCCACCTGACTGACCGGAACGACTCGCGCGGCGGTATCGGCAAACAGCAAGCGCGCCTGTTCTGCTGCCGACAGTGCCTGTTCGAGGGTGGGCGTAATGACGAGGCAAGCCGGCGCGGCACTGTCGGTGACGTCGCGGCTGCGTTCCACACCGGGACGCATGGCTGCCGCCATGGTCCGCGCATCGGCCGGTCCCTGCAGCACGACATTCTGGCTGCGCGCCGCACCTTCCCGTTCTTCGTCGCCCACGCCCGGCTCCCGTCAGTTGTCTGTCAGCCTGGCCGCCCAACGGCCGTGAAACACGCGTCAGTCATATCAATGGCCTGACGCGTGGCGCGCCGCTCGCGGGCACGCTTAGTTTGCGGACGCCCAGCGTCCGTCCCTCCAAGCTAGTCGAACGGGCGAGGGATCTCCACCGTCAGCCGCCCGCGTCATGTCGCTCACGTATCAGCCATCCTCGAACATCGCCCGCATGAAGGAGTCTGCCACGCTGGCGGTGGCGGCGAAAGCGCGGGCGCTCAAGGCGGCGGGGAAGGCCATCATCGATCTGGGCGCGGGCGAACCCGATTTCGACACGCCGCTGTTCATTCGGGACGCGGCGGTGCGGGCGCTGGCCGACGGCGCGACCCGATACACGGCCACGGAAGGGATTCTGCCGCTGCGCGAGGCGATCGCGGCCGACGCCAATCGGTATGTGCACGGGTTGCCGTCGGTGACGCCCAATGAAGTGGTGGTGTCGAACGGCTCGAAACAGTCGCTGTACAACGCGTGTGTGTGCTGCTTTGGCCACGGCGACGAAGTGCTGGTGCCAACGCCGTCGTGGACGAGCTACTACGAGATGGTGGAATTGGCCCGCGCCACCGTCGTCCCGGTGTTCGGCGATGCAGCGAATTCACTGAAGGTTTCAGCAGATCAACTGGCGGCGGCCGCCACGTCGCAAACGAAAGGGCTGATGCTCAACTCGCCCAGCAATCCGACGGGAGCGGTGTATTCTCGCGACGAGCTGTCGGCGATTCTGGTGCTGGCGGCCGAACGGGGTTGGTGGGTAATCGCCGACGAGATCTACATGCGGATCGCGTACGACGGTCCGGCCGCGTCGGTGTTGTCGGTTGCTCCGACGCGCGAGAACCTCATTGTGATCAACGGCGTCGCAAAGGCGTACGCCATGACGGGGTGGCGGATTGGATGGTCGATCGCTCCGGTGGCGGTCACGAAGGCGATGACGGCGTTTCAGTCACATACCACGTCGAATGCGGCGGCCGTGTCGCAGCACGCTGCCCTGGCGGCGCTCTCGCGTACCAGCGAGGCCGATGTGGCCATCGCGCAGATGGTGCAGGAGTTCCATCGTCGCCGCGACGCGGTGCTCCGGGCTCTTGAGGTATTCCCGACCGTGCGGTTCGTACATCCTTCCGGCGCGTTTTATCTGTACGTGAACGTCGAAGGGTTCGAAGGCGCGGCCGATCCAGGTGCGGCGTTCGCCGAACGCGTCCTCGAACGCGAGAATGTGGCCGTCGTTCCGGGCAGCGCGTTTCTGACGCCAGGCTGGATTCGCATGAGCTACGCGACCACCGAAGCATTGGCGGTGGAAGGGGTCAGGCGAATCGCGCGGACCCTTCTCCCTTCTCCCTTCTGAACAAACATGATCA
Source organism: Gemmatimonadaceae bacterium (assembly GCA_031370885.1). Classification (GTDB taxonomy): domain Bacteria; phylum Gemmatimonadota; class Gemmatimonadetes; order Gemmatimonadales; family Gemmatimonadaceae; genus Gemmatimonas. The sequence continues at coordinate 9,681 of JANMRE010000289.1, read as the reverse complement.
CAACAATCGTACTGGTACAAGCCGAACCGAAGAGCATTCCGCAGTGCGCCACCGCACTGGCCGGCATCGACGGCGTGAGTGAGGTGTACTCGGTGTCGGGCGCGTGGGATCTTGTGGCGATTGTGCGCGTCGTGGATCTCGATCGCATAGCGACGGTAGTGACGGAAGAATTCGCGAAGGTTCCGGGGATCATGCGTACCCAGACGCTCACGGCGTTCCGGGCCTACAGTCGTCAGGACCTCGACCAGGCCTGGGCCATCGGCATCGAGTGACGCGAGGTCAGCCCTCGCAGCGCACCAGTTGTCGCAAGACCTCGCGCCAGACCTCATTCTCGAAGCGCAGTGCCGAGGTCACTTCGTGCTTCTTGTCCACCAGAAAGGTGAAGAACAGCTCGGCCTTCCCGTTGCCATCCACGTCGACGTAGTCGAGGAACGACATGCGCGGCTCGCTGAGCGCGTTTCCCAGCGTGGCAAAGGTGAACGTGGGCCGGAAGCCGTATACCCCCTTGTCGAGGACGACGATAAACTGCCTTGGTCGCTGCGCCATCGATTTCAAGGTGTCCGAAACCTGCTCGGGGTCGTTGTAGATCACCAGGATCGATGGTCGCGGGCCGGCGCCGGTGGCAAGCACACGCACTTCACGCGTGTAACGCGCGAGCATCGACGTGGAGATCCCGCTGGAAGGCGCGATGAGTGTTGGAATTGTGGAGAGCGCCTCCTGCAATTCGTCGGCGGACAACGGTAAGACTCTCTTGAGCACGGGTCGCGCACCGGCAATCGCCAAGGTGACCCCCGACGGCGCGTCGACGAGGCCAGCCGGCACCGGACGTCCGCACCAGCGCAAGGTGTCGAGTTGAGCGCCTTGTTCCCACATGCCTTTGGTGAGTCGCACTTCACCGGCGTCGACTCCGTCGCGAACGGCGCGCAGTGTATGGCCGGCTTGCAGATAGTTGAGGTCGAATGCCCGCCAGCCGCGACCGCCCATCGTTACCTGTCGAAATCCTTGCGTACCGAAGGTGGCGATCGGTGAAACGGCACGGCCTTTCGGGTGGTTGAAAACACGGAACAGGATGTTGGGTTTGCTGGCCAACATCGTGCTGTCACTCTGCCACACGGGATCGCCCGCACCGGCGGCCGCTTCATCGTTCAGGGCGCGCCTGATTCGATCGCATCCGGCGGAAAACGCGAGCAGGGCGAACACAAGTGCGGGTCGGGCACGACGGCGCCACGCACGGCAAACACGCGAAGGAATCATGAAATGCGAAGACTTCGGAAGCAGTTTCGGTGGTCGGCCAAAGGTTGGCCCAGCAAATGCCGGGCGAGATGCCCGATCAGCGCGCCCTCGTTGTCCCGGCGAGGCCAGGGCACTAGCGTCCGCTTCGTGCAAGACGAACGAGTCGCGCCCGGGGTTCAGATTCCGGTACCGATAGCGGTAACCGACGAACGTACGGTGGGAGGAATATGGCCACAGGGCGGCTTCCGTGCCGCGCTGCGAGCGCTGCGCCCCTTGGTAGGCGGGCGCGCCATCGACTCCGCGGGCACCTGCATGCCGCTTGAACGGCTGGCTATGGCCGGCGACCCGCCAACGGTTGCCAGTTGCGTCATGCTCGAAGGACTCGGCGCGCGCGCGATGGCGATGGACGCGGCTACTGGCGTCAGCGCTTTTCTCGACGGCATCCAGCGGAGCCGGGTGGTTGGGCATGTGGACGGCTCACCGATTGTGTTTGCGACCGTGGCGGCCGTCGTGCGTCAACGCATCGACCGTCGGATGGGCACCTGGAACGAGCCGCGTGTGCGTCACATGATCCTCGCCTCGCGGGCACATCTGGGCGAGCACCAGTGGGCTGCGCTGGTGGAAACGAACGTTCAGCCGATGGATGTGTCCGAAGGAGGTCGTACGGAACGTCCGCTGCATCCGCTGGCTGTACGCGCCCGCGCGCTGGAGGTGGTGGCGCAGGAGCGCGAAACTCTTGAGCGGCGGTTGGCCGCCGCTTGGTGCAGCAACGAGTCGCAGTGGCTCTGGATCGACGGGGGAGTTTCCGGCAATCTGGCCGTCGATGCCGCGTCGCCGGCATTCGGCGTGGTCAAGTCCCACAATACGCTGTACGGCGACACGGTGGCATTGCGCACCACGTTGGCACTGTCCGTAGGGGAGCGTGGCCCGTTGTTTCTCGTGCAACATCGTGCGCGCCGCGGTGTGGCCAGTTGGTATCTGCGCGTGCATCCGTCGGATGATGGCGATCCGTTGCACGGACTCGTGCGCGTGGAAGTGGCGCCGCCGGCGACGCTGTTTCGGGCGGAAGACTCCGCGCAGGCGCATCCGGACGTCGTGGCCGTTCACGCGCTCTCGCAACGCGCCAACGCGGTGAGCGGCTGGATTCTGGCCGAACGCGGACCGCTGGCGCTGCCCGACCCACGGTGGGACACCCTGACGTACGGCGTGTATGCGTGCGAACAGTTTCTCAAAGCTCTTATTGGTGCGTGACGACCTTTTACGGATGTAACAGGCAGACATGACAGACGGGACGACAAACAACGCGCCAACCGTGATTGGGCGCGTCGTGGCGACTGAGCGCAAGCCGAACACCCCGCACGAATTCCACTTCTGGACGGCGGTTGATGCGCCCATTGGTATCGGAACCATCGTGCGCGTAGAAAGCCCGGTGGCGGTGGGCGCGCATGTGCCGCGTGTGTATGGCGTGGTGATGGAGGGGTTCAGCTACTCCGATTTGCAATCGCCATTGCACGATGTGCTGGGGCACGACGGACGTCCGTCCGGTGGACCTCGCGCGGCGACCGAGCGCACGGAAATCCGGTTGTACACGGCGCATGTGTTGCGCCACATTCCCGAGGAACCGCTGCAACCGGTGCCGCTGGGTGAGGTGTTCCTTGCCGACGACGCCGATGTGGCGATCGCGCTGCGCATGGACGGGTATCTGCGCGCCGGGTCGCGCACGGCGATACCGGTTGGTGTGTATCGCGCCGGCGCAATGATGTCGCCGATTTATGTCGACGCCGACTTTCTGGTTGGACCCGAGGCCGCGCACCTCAACATTTCCGGCGTGTCCGGACTGGCCACGAAGACGAGTGCGATCGAATGGCTGCTGCAAAGCATCTTCGCGCACTTCCCGGCGCAACGGGGCACTGTGGCCGCGGTGTGTTTCAATGTGAAGGGACCCGACCTCTGCTTTCTCGATCAGCCGGGGCGGCTGGATGATGCCGATCGCGAGTTGTACGAATTGCTCCAGGTGCCTGCCGAGCCGTTCAAGGACGTACGGTACTTCGCGCCTTACACGGCACGCGGCCTCGCGTTGAATACGCTGCGCTCCCATCCGGCGCTGGCCGATGACGTGCAGCCGCTCACCTGGGGACTGGGTGAAGTTCTGCAGTTTGCCGAAGTGCTGCTCAACAAGGACGACGTGGACGCGAAGGCGGATGCCCTGATTGACTTCATTCGTGAGCGCGTCGCGGGGAAGGATTTTGAAGAGGCCGGCTTTGCCCGGGTGCATCGCGTGCAGTCGTTTGCCGATCTCGACGCGTGGTTTCGCGAAGTGTTGCGCAAAGTCGAGGACTCCAACGGCGACACCTGGCGCACACATCACGCAGCCACGATTCGGAAGGTGCGCAATCGCCTGTCGAATATCTCAACACGGTGTGCCGGGCTGGTGACCGATGACGGTGTTCCTTCGGATCTGCCCTTTGGGACGTTTACCGATCGCGCCGTGTACGTGCTTGACGTTGCCAACGTGGAGGAGGACGCGCAGGACCTGGTGTTTGCGCGTGTCGTCTCGAAGTTGCGGGAACATCTCGAACGTCGGGATCTGGGCGTCGATCACGTGATCGTTTTTGTCGATGAGTTGAACCGGTACGCTCCGCACGATGGCCCTGATACCTACGTGCGGAAAATGTTGCTGGACATCGCCGAACGCGGACGATACCTCGGACTGGTGCTCTTTGGCGCGCAGCAGTTTCGGTCGCAGGTTCACCGGCGGGTGGTGGGCAATGCCGGCACAACCATGTATGGCCGGATGGACGCCGACGAACTGGCCACTCCGGGGTATCAGGTGCTGTCGCCCGCCGTCAAGGCGCGTCTCGCCACGCTGGACAAGGGACAGTTGATGGTGCGTCATCCGCATTTTGCGCAGCCCGTTTTTGTGCGATTTCCCCGGCCGGCCGTGATGACGGGTCGGGAAGGCGTGGAACGCTTTCCGCAGGCGGCTGAACCGTTGCTGGCCACGGCGGTGACGAGGGATCTTCGACGCCTCGACCGTGGTATCGATCTGGGATGGGTACAGCAGGCGATTGGACTGTACCATGAACCCGAGGTGCTGGCGGCACGAAATGCGGTACTTCGCCGCCGCCCGGACGACGTCAAGGCCACGTTCATGCGCGAATTGCAGCGACGCGCGCGCCCCGGGGCCACCGACGCCGAAGCCATGACGCCAAGGCCGAAGACTCTTCGTGCGTTTGCCAAGGATGAATACGGTGGATAGAGCTCACTTGGAACCGATTTCGTGATCACGGAGGCCATCAACGCACGAACACTCGTGGCGGCCGCTGTATTGGTGGCCTCGGCGTTTCGCGAGGCCACTGCGCAGTCGGCCGCTGCGCGCGCCGCATCGTCCCGCGTATCGGGAGTGTCATTGATCGTGCGACCGCGTGTGGGCGACACGCTGTGGTTGCAGATGGAGCAAACCATCGAAGTATCCAGCCGACCAACTACTCGGCCCAATTCACCGGAGTACGGGCCGCGACGAACCCGCGCCGCCACCCGCATTACCCGCCTGCTGTTGTACGCCCACTCGTTGGTCGAGGCGAGTGATCTCTCCACAACGACGCTGCTGGCCACCACCGACTCGATGGCGATGGGCGCCGGTACGCCGCTGGATGCCCGTTGGCCCAAGTTGCTTCCGCTGCCCATGGAAGGGCGTCAGGTGCGCGTTCGCGTCACATCCGATGGCGCCATGCGCGTGAACGATCCGCCGCCCGGCGCGATGGAGCTGGGCGCCACGCTCGCGTCAATGCCAGGCATGCTTCCGTCAGAAGCCGTTCGCGTTGGCGATCGCTGGGAGCGCGACATCGTCCTTCCGTCGCTGCCGGTCAGCGGATATCGCGCCGATGGCATCGTGCGCGCGAACTTCCGATTGGATTCACTCACGCGCGGCGGACGTGACGCGTGGATCTCCATGGAGGGATCGCTGCAACGGGATGGTGCTGCCCGCGACTTGCCGGCAGGCACGCGGGTGATCACCGCAGGCACGATGCGCGGCATGCTCGTCGTCGATCGACAGCGCGCCTGGATCGTCGATGCGCGCACCGTCATGGACGTGCAGTCGGAGGTGTCGGCGGGGCCTGGCTCCGGGGCCGCGCCAGTACTGCTGGATTTGAGGATTCAGCAGCGGGTGCGGGTGAGGTGATTTAAGACGGGAGAAGGCAGATGGGAGACGGGAGACGGCAAATGTCCAGCCGTCGGCGCGGGTTTCGGTACGCGGGATGTCTTCAGTCTCCCGTCTCCCGTCTCCCGTCTCTCCTCTAAATTGCCCCCATGCGCCTTGTGCACCTCGCCGACCTTCATCTCGGCTTTCGCCAGTATCAGCGACTGACCCCGTCGGGGATCAATCAGCGGGAGGCCGATGTTGCCGGCACCGTACAGCGCGCCGTGGCGCAGATTGTCGCGCTGGCGCCGGAGCTTGTCGTTGTTGGCGGCGACATCTTTCATTCGGTCCGTCCGTCCAATCCGGCGATTCTGCACGCGTTCCGCGCATTTTCCGCGTTGCGTGAGGCCCTGCCCGACACGCCGATTGTCATGGTGGCCGGCAATCACGATGCGCCCCGCACAACCGAGACGGGATGCATCCTCCGCCTCTTTCGCGAAATCGGTGTACAGGTAGCCGACGCCAAGTCTGAGCTGTTCACCTTTCCCTCGCGCTCATTGGCAGTGCTGGCCGTGCCCGACGTACCGGGCATCGATCGGCCACCGCTCACGCCACCCGAGGGGTTCGAGCATACGGTGCTGCTCATGCATGGGGAGATTGCCGGCATGCTGCCCACCTATGCCTCGTTGGCCGATCGTGCGGCCATCGAGATCCCTGTCACGGAGTTGCACGCCGAATCGTGGAGTTACGTGGCGCTGGGTCATTATCACGTGTACCGTGAGGTGGCGCCGCGCGCGTTCTACAGTGGATCAATCGATTACACGAGTTCCAATCCGTGGGGTGAACTGCGCGAAGAACGCGAGCAGGGTGTGCCCGGCAAGGGATTCATCGAACACCACCTGACCACCGGTGCGCATCGATTTCATCCGGTGCGACCCTCGCGACCGCTGCTGGACCTGGAGCCCATCGACGCGTCGGGAATGGGCGCGGCCGACGTTGATGCCGCACTTCGCGCGCGCGTCGAGACAGCACCCGGCGGAATCGATGAACGTGTGGTACGCGCGAGTGTGCGCAACATACCGCGTCATGTGGTGCGTGAACTCGACCATGCGTCACTGCGCGAATATCGAAAACGCGCCATGAATTTCCACCTCGACACCAGGCGCCCTGAGCCACTGGTGCCGCGCCGCGCCGGAGGAGGTGCGCCGGGTCGCCGCGCCACGTTGCCAGAAATGCTTGCCGAACGCTTGCAGGAGCGCGCGCTGCCGGTTGGCATGGAGCGCGAACACCTGGTGACACTCGGCATGCGCTATCTGCAGCAGGCGGAAGATGCTGTGACCGCCACGTTGCCGGTGGTGGACAGCTGATGCGATTGCACGCGCTGCATCTGCAGAACTTCAGACAGCACGTCGATACCACACTCACGTTTGAGGGCGGACTCACCGGGATTATCGGACCAAACGGCTCGGGCAAGTCCACGCTTCTGGAGGCGATTGCCTGGGCGTTATACGGCAATGCCGCAGCGCGGGGCACGCGCGACAGCATTCGGAACTCGCGCGCCGATTCGCGCGCACCGGTGAAAGTCGAACTGGACTTTGAACTGGCGGGCCATCGCTATCGGGTGCTGCGCGGTCTCACCTCGGCCGAGTGCTTCCTCGACGGCGGCGACTCACCGATTGCCAGCACCATTACCGGCGTCACCGAACTGCTGCAACGTCGGCTCGGCATGACGCGGTCGGAATTCTTTCACACCTATTTCACCGGACAGAAGGAACTCGATGTCATGGCCGCGCTCGGCCCCGCCGAACGCGCGCGATTCCTGTCGCGTGTGCTGGGGTACGACCGTCTGAGCAGCGCCCAGGAACTGGTGCGCGAACGTCGTCGCGCGCTGTTGGCTGAAACGAATGGACTCAAGCAGGGCATGCCCGACGCCGATGCCGTGTGGCGCATGTTGGCGGAGGCCGAAGCGCGCGTCGCGGTGGCGCGCGCGCGTGCCAGCGAGGCCGAGCTGTCGCGCGCCGAAACCGCCGAACGCCTGGCCGCACTCGCACCGCAGTGGGCGGGCGCCCAGGCCGAACGGGAGCGCGTGCAACAACTGCAAGGCGAGTTTCGTGTCGCCGAGAATGAAGCGCTCGCGCTCGCCCGGGATGCCGAGCGGCTCGATCGCGATCTGGCGGCGATTGCGCTGGCCCACAGTGAACTGGCGCCGCTGTTGGCCGAGATGTCTCCGCTGGCCGATCTGCGCGCGCAACTCACGGTGCAGGACGCGCTCGCGGTTGCCGAATCGCGTCGCCAGGCATTGCTCGAGCGACTGCGGGGATCGGCCGAGGAAGAAGCGCGCCTCACCGAGCGCGTCGTCAAATTGGAATCGGCGCCCGCGCTGGAAATCGAGACAAGTCAGCAACTGCACACCGCGCGCACGGCGTTGGCCGCAACGGAGCAAACGCTCGAGCATGAACGCACGGCGTGGGTGCGCGACACGCAGGAAGCCGAAACGCGCCTCGACGCGCTGCGCTCGCAGTACACCGAGCTGGTGCAGCAACGCGACACGCTGGAAGGCCTGGGCGAGAAGAGTCCGTGTCCCACGTGTGGACGACCACTCGGCGCGTCGTATCGCACCGTGCTTGATCTGCTGTCGGAACAGATCGAGACCGTGCGCATCGACGGCAACTACTATCGACAGCGCGTTGAGCAGTTGACAAAGACACCGGAGTCGATCGACGCGCTTGATGAACAGCGTCGCGACGCCCAGCAGGAAGTGGTGACCATCGAGCGACGATTGACGCGCATTCATTCGGCCATTGCCGAACTGGCGGCACTGGCCGAACAGCGCACCGCACGGACGGCGCGTCTGGAAGAAACCCGCCAGTCTCTGGCGGCGCTCCCCATGGGCTACGATGCCGGACACCACGGCGTGTTGCGCGCATCGGTGTCGCGGCTGTCCGATCTCGAAACGCGCGCCGCTCGGCTTGGCGGTCTCGTTGAGCGGGAGAGTGTGACACGCGCCGAACGACTGCGCGTTGGCATTTTGTTGGAGACGGCTCGTCAGCGCGTGGTGTCGCTGGATGCGCAGCGGGGGGGGGGCGGCGCCGGACAGTCGGAGGGAGAATTCGCGGCGGTGCGCGACGCGCACGACAAGGCCGCCGTGGAGGCGCGACGCGCGGAACTGGAGGCCGTTGCCGCGCTGGCCGACGCGGCGCGTGCACGGGCCGAGATGGAGGCTGCCGAGCGCGGGAGACGCGAATTGGCGCGGTTGCAGGAAAAGCTTGACGGGTTGGAGCGGGACAAGCGGCTGCACGACGAACTGGACCGCGCGCTGACCGACTTGCGCACCGATCTCAATTTCCAGCTTCGACCCGAGCTGTCGGACATCGCCAGTCGATTTCTCGCCGATCTGACCGATGGGCGCTACAATGCGCTGGAGTTTGACGAGGATTACACACTGGTGGTGCTGGAAGACGGGTTGCCCAAGCCGGTCATTTCGGGCGGCGAGGAAGATCTCTGTAATCTCGTGCTGCGCCTGGCGATCTCGCAGATGATCGCCGAACGGGCTGGTCAGGTGTTTTCGTTGCTGATTCTGGACGAGGTGTTCGGATCACTGGATGACGCGCGTCGTGGCAATGTGGTCGAACTCCTGCGGGGACTGAACGATCGATTCGAGCAAGTCATTGTGATCACCCATATCGAACAAGTCCGTGAAGGTCTCGACCGCGTGCTGGTGGTGCGATTCGACGAAGAACGTGGCGCGAGCACGGTCACGCCGGGATCGGTCGCGATGGCTGCGATGGCCGAGGTGGATTGACCGTGACGACACGAGCGTTTCGCAGCACGCGCCCGATGGACGGACCGGTCGTGGCGACCGTCGACGACATTGACGGGCTGAACGAGATATTCACCGAAGCTTTCACGGAGCGCTATCGCCGTGACGGCATGTCGGGTGTGCGGGTGCCGGCGCTGCACGCAGCGATCTGGCGCTACGCGATTGTGGACGCCGGCGCCGGCGCGCTGTGTTGGCGCGACGAACGCGGTAAGATCGCAGCGTTCAATATCGTGCACCATTCGGGCACCGAAGGTTGGATGGGTCCGTTGTGTGTCCGTCCCGATCTGCAGGGCATGGGATTCGGCAAGGTCATTGTGGAGAGCGGCATGCGGTGGCTGCGAGAACAGGGCGCCAAAGTGATCGGCCTCGAAACGATGCCGCGCACGATGGAGAATATCGGATTCTACTCATCGTTGGGCTTTGTGCCCGGGCCGCTCACGATCACGCTCACGATCGACGCGGCACTCGGGGATCATACCCCGCTGCT
>JANMRE010000287.1:0-11835 GCA_031370885.1 Gemmatimonadaceae bacterium | reverse complement strand
TGGAATGCCAACGAGGCGCTGACGCCCAGCATTGCGCGCGAAGGCGACTTTGTGGTGAGCGACGCGCTCAACCACGCGTCCATCATTGATTCGGTGCGCCTTGCCAAGGCCATCACCAAGTGCACGACGGCCGTGTATCAGCACGCCGACATGGATGACCTGCGCGACAAGTTGCGCAGCGCGAAAAACGCGAAGCGCCGGATGATCTGGACCGACGGCATCTTCTCCATGGAAGGCGCCATTGCCAAGCTGCCGGACATTCTGCAACTGGCGCGCGAGCACGACGCCATTGTGGTGATGGACGACTCGCACGCCACGGGGGTGTTGGGCAAAACGGGCCGTGGAACGGCCGAACACTTCGGCGTGATCGGTGACGTCGACATCATTACCTCCACGCTCGGCAAGGCGCTGGGGGGCGCGGCCGGAGGTTTCATCGCGGGCCCCGCGGCGCTGTGCGACATGATGACGCAGCGCTCGCGTCCGCAACTGTTTTCCAATGCGTTGCCGCCTACGGTGGCCGCGAGTTCGCTGGCCGCCATTCAGTTCACGGTGGCGCATCCTGAACTCGTCTCACGTCTGCGTGAGAACACCGCCTGGTTTCGCGCCGCAATTCAGGAGGCGGGATTCACTCCGCTGCCGGGCGAAACACCCATCGTACCGATCATCGTGGGTGAAACGGCACTGGCGATCACGATGAGCGAGATGCTGCTCGAACGTGGTGTCTTCGTCACGGGATTCGGCTTCCCCGTCGTGCCACGGGGACAAGCGCGACTACGTTGTCAGATTTCGACGGCGCACACGCGTGATGATTTGGATGCGGTGGTGGCCGCGTTCAAGGACGTGAGGACGCAGCTCGGGAATCCCTGAACCGCAGCATGAGTTCCACCGCCTTGCTGATGCCGACACGCCGACCGGTCAGCAGGCAATCGTCCGGCACGCGCACGCCGGTGTGAATAGCAAGGGCGCTGCCATCGGTGAGTGATGCGCCATCGAACGCGCGATCGATGCCAAGTGCCGCGCACAGTTTGCCCGGTCCGTCGCAGAGTTGCGCGTCATGTCGCGCCTTTGGTCGCCGAGCGCGCATGCGTGCAACGCCTTCGAGCGGTTCGAGGGCGCGGATCAGGACTGCACTGCCAAATCCCTCTTCGCGTGTCACCGCGTTGACGCACCAGTGCATGCCGTAAACGAAGTACACATAGGCTGTGCCGGGAGGGCCGAACAAGTGCCAGGTGCGCCCCGTACGTCCAGCGACGGCGTGACAGGCCGCGTCGTGCGGGCCGAGATACGCTTCGGTTTCGACAATGCGTCCGGAAACCGCTCCCTCGGCGTCGACTCTCCTCAGAATCCCTCCCAACAGGTCGCGTGCGACCACCGCCGGGTCGCGATCGTAGAACGCGGCAGGAAGCGGGTCGCCGATTGCGGGTTTCGGTGTTGCCGCCAATGCCGAACGCCGCCCTGAGGCGGCGTTCGGGTTTTCGGTGCCTACTGGTCGTCCCGACCGCACAGCGGATGTGCCGCGCTCAGCGCTTCACTGCCTTCTTGGCCGGCGTTTTTCGGCTTGCCGCTGGTGCTGCCGCCTTGGCCACCGATTTGGCTGGTGGTTTTGCGGCGACCTTGGCCGACGCCTTGGTCGTCGGCTTGGCGGCCTTTTTCGCAGGCGATTTGGCAGCGGCCTTGGCCGGAGCCTCGGATAGCACCTTTCCGGCCGCCTTGGCATCCTTTAGGGCCACCTTGGCCTCCTTCGAAGCGGTGTCCAGCGCTGCCGGAACCGGCGCAGCCACGATCGCTGCGGTCAGTGCCGGCGGGGCGACTACCGCCGCTCCATTGGCGGCACTTGTCGATTGCCCCACCACCCCCACCATCAGGAGCTCAGGCGGCGGCCCCGACGGACCCTTGCCCCTGCCACCCATCCCGCCGCGTCCGCCGATCCCACGCGCACCCATGCCGCGGGGGGCGGCGGGCAGCAGGGCATTCGCTGCCGCCGTGACCGCTTTTTGCGCGTCGTCCACCGACTTGAGCTGCTCGACGATCGACGCGGCTTCGGCGGCGCGGGCGACTTCAAAGTCGTTTCCGCGACGACGCAGATCAATCATGTTCGCATCATGCGCATCCTGCAGCACGCGTTCGAAGTTGCGCGCACTCAACGACTCGCTGTTGCGCCCCAGCAGTGCGAAGGCCCGCTCACGCGCCGCACTGGCACTGGTCGATTCATCACCCGAGACCAGCGACTCCACGGCGCGACGCACGAGATCGAAGGCCTCGCTCCGCGTGAGACGCTCGCCGCTCGTGCCAATGGTGTCCGCAACCGAGACGCCAAACGACGCGCCGGCCACGACGACCGACGTTTCCGGTCGGCCCTGAGGCGCGTCGGCAGTGGTCGGGGCGTTTGATTCGCCGTCGCGCGGCGGCCCACCCCGATCATCCCGATGCTCGCGATCGCGTCCGCGACCACGTCGACTGCGCCCACGACCTCCGCGATCGTCACCCTGTCCGTCGCCACTTTCGGCCGCCGGCAGGTCCGCCAAGGGCGGCGCGTCCACGGTCGCGACCGCGGGCGTTGTGACGAGCGCCGACATCTCCGGCTCGGCTGACGGCTCGTCGGGACGTTCACCCTCCACGCGTTCACCGCGGTCGCGATCCCGACCACGCCCACGTCGTCCACGACGTCCACGAGCATCCCGATCGCGGTCGACGGCGTCACGACGCACCTCGGCGTCGACACTCGCCGCATCACTGGTTACCACCACCACGCTGTCGCCACTCGGCACGTCCACTTCCAACTGCCCGCTGTCGAGCTTCGTGACCTTGAGCAGACCCTTGTGCGCGGCGTCCTGCACAAAGCGCGAGAACTTTGGCATGCCGAGGTTTTTTTCATCGAACGACGAATCGATTTCCTGCATCACTTGCTTGAGACGGTCGGAGCGCATCACGTCGCCGTTGCGCTTCATTCGCTGGACCGCTTCGGTCACGAGCTGCCACGGATCCCAGCGCGTGGTTTCGTCGTCGCCCGACTTCACGAGTCCGGCCAGCGCGTTGTACGAGTAGTACTCGTCGCAATTCATGACGAGCAGATCGCTGGACGACTCACGGATGCCGACACCGATGACGTACTTGCCGTATTCCTTGAGCTTGATGACCATGCTCGAGAAGTCGGAATCGCCGGAGAGCAACACGAACGTGCCGATTTCGGGGCGGGTGAAGACCAACTCGAGCGCGTCGATGGCGAGTCGGATATCGGTGGCGTTTTTCTTCGCCGTGCCGTAGGCGGGTGCGAAGATGAGGTCGATGGAGGCCTCGGTGAGCGGCACGATGTATTGCGGGTAACGACGCCAGTCGGCATAGGCCCGACGCACGGCGACTTTGCCCTTGATGATGTCCGACGAGAGGAGCGTTTTGAGCTCTTGCTGCAGGTCTGATCGGATGCCCATCGTGACATTGTCGAAGTCGATGAGCATCGCCGCGTTGGGCGCATGCGCCGGCGGGACCGCGTTGGATGATGTGACGGGTGCGACGGCCTGTGGACCGCGATGGAATGGCGCGATGATGCGGGACGGCAGGGGCGCACCCGACCGTGGAAGATGTCGACTCATGTCCTAACCTGAATGCGTAACGGTGTGATCGAGCGCAATTGCGCGCGCAAGTTCTCGTCGACGGACCTTGCCGCTTCCCGTCATGGGGAAGCCATCGAAGAACCGGACGAGATCGGGAACCTTGAATGCCGCCATCGTCTCCTGCGCGAATCGCTTGATTTCGCTGCCGGTGATGACGGCGCCCTCGACGGGCACGATGCAGGCGCAGATCAGTTCACCCAACACATCGTGGGGGACGCCGATCACACACACATCGTCAACAGCCGGGTGCGCCCGCAGACGATCTTCGAGCTCGCGCGGATAGAGCTGCATGCCCCCGCGCGCAATCGTCTCCTGCCGCCTCCCGAGAATCTTCACGTACCCGTCCTCGTCGATGATCCCCAGATCACCGGTGAGAAAAAACCCGTCCGCCGTATGGACCTTGGCGGTCTCAGCGGGCATGCGCAGATATCCGCGCATCAGGTTCGAACCGCGGACGGCGATCTCGCCGACTGCTTCGGGGCCGTGCAATACGCCCGTCATGATGTCCACCGCCATGACCTCGACGCCTGGCAAGGCGCGTCCCACGCTGCCGATGCGACGATCGTCGCTGTCCGCAAAGCGGGTGAGGGTCACGGTCGGACCGGTTTCCGTGAGCCCATAGGCCACGAGCACATCGCACCAGCGACGCACCCGACGCACAAGCTCTTCGGACACCGAACTGCCGGCAATGATGCCGGTGCGCAGCGAGCGCAGACGTGACGGGTTGAACGCCTCCTCACGCATGAGAAGGTGAAACTGTGTGGGAACGCCGTGCAGCACGGACACCTGAGCGCTCGCAATGAGCGTCAGGACCGTTGCCGCGTCGAACAGTGGCTGCAGCACCAGTGTCGCGCCGGCAGCGATCGTTCCCACCATCATACTCAACCCGAAGATCGCGAAGAATGGCACCGCCGCCAGCACGCGGTCCTCGGGCGATAGCTCGAGCACCTCGACCGTCCGCACTGCATTCTCCACGACCGCGTGATGTGAGAGTCTCACACCCTTCGGCTTGCCCATCGTCCCCGACGTATACACCACGGCGAGGTCCTGCGTGTCATCCCGGTCAACCAGCAGCGGCACTGCGCGACCCGAGCCACTCGAAATCAGATCTTCGAACTGGAAGATCCGGTCGTCGTACCACAGGTCTTCGTCGCCAACCGTGACCACGTACTGCAAGTCGGGCAAGTCGCCCAACAGATCTTCGAACCGCTGCAGGTAGTCTACCCCGCCCCACCGTTCGATGGTTACCACCGCGCTGGCTTCGGCGTGACGCAACTGGTAGCGCAGATCGAGACTGCTGAGTTGCGGACTCACCGGCACTACCACTGCACCCAACTTCGCGGCCGCCAGCAACGAAACGATCCATTCGATGCCGTTGGGAAGGTTGACCGCGATTCGATCGCCCGCTCCCAACCCCAGTTCGGACCACGCGGCCGCAAGCGAACACGCCTGCGTTTCGACGTGGCCGTAGCTCCATGTTCGATCACCAACCACCGCGAGCGGCCGTGCGGGATGCTCCCGGGCACGCTGCTCGATGAGGGGGGCCAGGGACCACGACGTTGCCATTCCGCTCCGGGATATACTCAACCGAACTTCCCTGTTTCTCTAAGAAAGTTCTCACAAACTTCGTAAATTATCCAAAATGAAGGAGATGCGAAAGGTTGAACCACAAATCACACATCCGGAGTTCGAGGGGAAACCGTCTGCTCCGGCAACGCGTAGGGACCGCTCACCATTGCGTCAACGCATGCGCATGCAGGCGCCGTTCCGGACGCGACTGTTCACCACGCTGCTGCTGTTTGCGGTCATCCCCACGATTGCTATCAGCCTGCTGTGGACAGGTACTGCCAGCCGAGCGCTCTCCCTGATGTCGGCCGGCTCGGCGTGGGAACGCGTCGCTCGCAGTGGTGAATCAGCCTTGAGCGCGGCGCGCACCTCGTCACTGACGGTGGAACAGCGTCGATTGCTTGATGCGCACGAGACCGAGTTGAAGCAATCGGTGGAGTTGGCCAAACGATTCGATTTCGTGGCGAATCGGACGATTCGACTGATCGCCGTTGGGGCGTTGCTGGTCGTGGTGATGGTGGCGGTTGGCGCGTCGCGTGTGGCGGGGCACTTGAGCCGCCAGCTCAGCCGACCGTTGGACGAGTTGGTGGGATGGACACGAATCATCCGCGAGGGCAGCGCCATTCCCGAACACACCGAACGGCGTGGCGCACCCGAATTCGAGGTACTGAGAACAAGCATGCGAACGATGGCGCGCGAACTCACGGCAGGCAAACAGCGGGCACTCGACGCCGAGCGCGCCGAGGCGTTCCGTGAGTCGGCGCGACGTTTCGCACATGAGCTCAAGAATCCGCTCACGCCCATTCGTTTTGCCGTGGAACGACTGCGCCGGAGCGCACCGGAAGAGTTGCGGGATACGGTTGACGTGCTGACGGAAGAGTCGGCGCGGCTGGACGCGATGGCACGCAGTTTTGCGCAGTTTGGCCGATTGCCCGATGGAACACGGGCAGACATCGACGTGGCCGAATTGGTGTCGAAATCCGTGCGCCACACGATCCCCGAGCGCATCGTCGTTGACCTCGCCATCGACGACGGCCTGCCCCTGATCGCTGGATTTCACGAGGCGTTGGCGCGGGCCTTGTCAAACGTGCTGCTCAACGCGGTTGAGGCGTGCCCGGCCGAGGGACGCCTCACGATTCGCGTGACACGCGAGCAGCGGGACGACGGCGCATTCGTGGTTATCCTGGTGCGCGATACCGGTCTCGGCATGTCCTCGGTGGCACTGGCACAGATGTTCGATCCGTACGTCACAACCAAGCCCGGTGGGACGGGACTCGGACTGGCGATTGCGCGGCAAACCATGGCGGCGCATGGCGGCGACATCAGCGCCAGCAGCACGCCAGGCGTGGGGACGGAACTGCGCTTGCGACTACCGGTCACCAAAGTGGAGAACGCCACATGAGCAGCGTTGAGGTTGTGATGCAGCAAACGGGTACACGCGCGGGACTTGAGCAGACGATTCGCGAAACGCAACAGGCGGCACGTGACGCGGCGCAGGATGCGCGCTCGGCCGCGCAGAACGCCAAGGACGCGCTCAGGGAGGCGCGTTCGGCGGCGCAGCCCGCCGATGTGGCGCCACCGGCGCGGGCGCCAGCCGCGCCGGGCACAATCGTATTTCCCAGCGACGCCGGCGAAGACATCCAGATCAGCGTCGATGGCCGCGGCATCCACGTGCGGCAGGGCGAGTCGAGCACCATTATCCCGATTCACGACGTCGTACCTCGCGGCGCGGTGCAAATCACCTACGGCGTGTTTGGCTCGCTCGCCTTCATGGTGGTGGGCTATCCGTTGGCTCGTGCCTTCGCCCGCTGGCTCGACCGACGGGGCAGTGCCACGCGACTCTCCGGTGAGGTGCAACAGCGACTCGACTCGATGGATCGCAATATCGACACGGTTGCCGTCGAACTGGAACGAGTGGCCGAAGGGCAGCGTTTCACCGCCAAGCTGCTGGACCAGCGTCCCCTGGAGCATGCCCAGCGTATTGATCGTTGACGATGAGCCGAACATTCGGCGGATGGTCGGCGCGCTGTTAAGCGCCGAGGGGTACGACGTGCGCGATGCGGCCGATGGTCCCGCAGGACTCGCGCTCGCCGATGCCTTCGAACCGGATGTCGCGCTGGTTGATCTGATGATGCCCGGAGAGCTCGATGGTCTTGGTTTACTGAGCAAGCTGCGCGAGCGCCGCCCTGATTTACCGGTCGTGATGATGAGCGGGCGGGCGGCTCTCACCGACGCGGTGCGCGCGACAAAACTCGGCGCCTTCACGTTCCTCGAAAAACCGCTCACGCCGGAAGGCGTGCTTCTGGCGCTCGGGTCGGCCTACGAACTGCGGCAGGCGCGTCGCGCGGCTCAGGCGCTCCGCGAGGATCTGGGTATTTCGGGCGAAATGATCGGCGATTCCCCGATGCTGCACGATGTGCGGGCGCTGATTGCGCGAGTGGGCGCAACAGATGCGAGGGTGTTGATCACCGGCGAGTCCGGCACCGGTAAGGAACTGGTCGCGGCCGCGTTGCACTTGGCCAGTTCACGTCGCGAGCGCCCATTCGTTCGGGTCAATTGCGCGGCGATTCCACGGGATCTTGTGGAAAGCGAGATGTTTGGTCATGAGCGCGGAGCCTTCACTGGCGCGACCGATCGACGTATTGGACGATTTGAGCTGGCGCATACCGGCACGCTGTTCCTGGACGAAGTCGGTGACTTGCATGCCGATGCGCAGGCCAAATTGCTCCGCGCCATCGAGGCACACGAAATTGAGCGCGTAGGCGGCGGCAAGCCCATCAAGATTGACGTGCGCATCCTTGCCGCCACCAACAAGGATCTCACGCGGGCGGTTGCCGACGGATCGTTTCGCGAAGATCTCTTTTTTCGATTGAACGTCATTCCGATTGCCCTGCCGCCATTGCGAGACCGACCGGGCGACTTGCCGGCGCTGGTCCGTCACTTCGCCGATCGCCACCGGACGCGCACCGGTCGTCCGCTGGTACGCTGGACGGATGACGCGTTGGCCGCGTTGGCCAGCTATCGATGGCCGGGCAACGTGCGTGAACTCGCCAACATCGTCGAACGGCTGGCGATTCTGCACGCGGGCAGCGAAATCGGAGTGCGCGAGGTGCAAGGGGTTCTGCCCACCACTGGAACGGCCCCCCGTGTCGGCGACGCGGAAACCGACGCCACGTCGGCGGTCGTTCCCCTCAGCGATGCGCTTGACTCCTACGAGCGCCAACTCATCGCGTCGGCATTGGCGCGCAGTGACGGCAACGTGGCGGAAGCGGCTCGGCGGCTTCAGACGGACCGACCGAATCTTTATCGGCGCATGCGTCGGTTGGGGTTGGCGTGAGGGGAGACGGGAGGGGAGACGGGAGGGGAGACGGGAGATAGGAGAAGGGAGACGGGAGATGGGAACAGCAGACGGCAGACGGCAGACGGCAGTCGGGAGAATACGTTGCGACACGTTTCGCGTAGCTTCCCGAGGACGATGGACACTGCGGGCCGAGCGTTCGAACGCGCGCGTGCTCCGGTACGCTCCTTGCCTTGAGCGCCAGTACACCTCAACCCACAGGGAGATGCCGATGATGCTCCGAATTCTCGCCGCGCCGCTGATCCTGGCGTCGCTGGTGCATTCCCTCGACGCTCAGGAACCGCGCGCCCGTGAGGTTGGGAGTGTGCCGCGCGAGGTCGCGCGCGAGG
Organism: Gemmatimonadaceae bacterium; assembly: GCA_031370885.1. GTDB lineage: Bacteria > Gemmatimonadota > Gemmatimonadetes > Gemmatimonadales > Gemmatimonadaceae > Gemmatimonas. The sequence continues at coordinate 2,971 of JANMRE010000287.1, read as the reverse complement.
CCACACGCGTGTTCAACGCGTCGACGACCACACGCATGCGCGGCGACTATTCCCTGGGCGCTGCCGACACGGTTCGCGGTGATGTCGCGGTGTTGAACGGTCGCGCGCGAATCGCCGGCGTGATCACGGGACAGCTCGTGGTGCTCAACGGCGACGCCGTGCTGATCAACGGTGGTCTCATCGAAGGAGCGCTGACGGTGATCGGCGGCTCGCTCGAATCACCGGACCGCCCGGCTGTTGGTGGTGACATTCGTGTCTGGAGCGCCCGATTGCGCTACCACGAGGATGCCGACTCACTTGTGGCCGACGTGGACCGTGCGCTGTTCACGCGGTGGGCGCGATGGCAGCGTGACGATGCCGATGGATCACGGGGCCAACTGTTCCTTACCACGGCGCACACCTATAACCGAGTAGAAGGGCTGCCCATCTATCTCGGACCCCGGCTCAGCGCCCGCAGTGGGAACACCGGTGTGGAGGCGGAGCTGTTCGGGATTTTTCGGACGGGTAATCAACTGGATTGGGTGAACGACAACCGGGGTCATCGCGTACGACTCGAACTCCGACAGGGGCGTCGGGCCGGCGCCCTCGCAGGCGGTCGACTGTTCGATGAAGTGGATGCGGTGGAGCGATGGCAGTTGAGCGAATCTGAGGTTGGACTATCGAGTTTCGTGGTGACGCGCGACTATCGCGATTATTGGCAGCGCCACGGCGCCTTGGGGTACGTTGGCATTTTTGGGCCCGGCAAGAGCGAATTGCGCGCCTCGTATGGCGAAGAGCGTTGGACAGCTCGGCGTATGCGCGGCGTTCCGTCCCTGTTCAATTCTGATATTCCGTGGCGATTCAATCCGCAAGCCGACAACGGGGTGCTGCACCTCGCCACGCTTTCCGGCAAGCTCGATACCCGTAATCGGGCGGATGATCCCCGGTCCGGATGGTTCCTGCAGGGTGAGTTCGAACGCGGCACGGGCACGCTGAGCACCATCGCGCCCACCACCGACGGTACACGCACGCAGAGTCCGGGGGCGGTGACATACTCCCGTGCACTGTTCGACCTGCGGCGATACAACCGACTGGCGCCGGGGGCCCAGATCAACCTGCGCATTGTGGTTGGCGGGTGGCTGGGCGGCGATCCATTGCCGTTGCAGCGTCGCGTGGCCGTGAGTGGGCTTGATGCCCTGCCAGGGTTTGATTTTCGTCAGATGGTGGGCACCACCGACGTGGGCACGTGCGCGACTGGCAACCCTAACGCTTACGCGGCGCTGGGTCGGCCGGCGCAGTGTGAGCGCATGCTGTTGGTACAGTCCGAATGGAAGGGCGACTTCCGCATCGACTTGTTCGGCAATAACGAAGGATTCGGGGATCGACGGTGGATGGCCGGTCGATTCCGTGCGGACGGCGCATGGGTGTTGTTTGCCAATTCGGGACGTGGTTGGCTGTTGGGTGATGCGTCCGATGCGCTCCGATATCCGAGCGGCGGCATTCCCCCGATCCGCAGCTGGCGCACCGACGTGGGTGGCGGTTTCGACTTTGGCAACGTTGGCGTATACGTGGCGAAGGCCATCTCGAAGAGCAGCCTCCCGGCCAACGTGTACGTCCGACTGGGGCGGCGCTTCTGAGCATGCAGCTCCCGCGCGCACTCTGGCGGACGCTTGTGACCGCGTTGGCCGTGTACGTCACACCGCTTGTCGCGCAGGGACCACCGGTCATCGACATTCGACCTCGTTCCGCCACGTCGGCACTGACCGTCGCGGCGCGTGACGTGCTGTCCGACAAGTCGTTCGACGAACTCCTGCGGAACGGATTTCCGACGCGTCTGCACTTTCGGGCGGAGATGTGGACGATCGGTCGCTGGTTCGATGACGTCGTACATCGTACGGAGTGGGACGTGATCGTGAGCTATGACCTGGTCGATCGCCTGTACACGGTCGAACGGTGGACGCACGACGGCGCCACGTCACTGGGAAGCTATTCACGATTCCCCGACGCGCGCGCGGCCAGCGAACTCGCCCACTCGCCAGCGCTGGCGCTTCCTCCGGCCGGACGAAAAGGGTATGTCGCCGTTCAAGTCGATGTGCAGACACTGGAGATCAGCGACCTTGCCGAAATGCAACGATGGTTGGAGGGCGAAGCGCGACCGGCCGTTCAAGGGAAGCGCAATCCCGGCACGGCGCTCACGCGCGGCATTCGCACGCTGGTAACCCGGCTGCTGGGAGGCGAAGTCCGCCACCTTGAAGCGAGGTCGGCGGTGCTGCAGTTCTAGCTTCGGATGGGACGGAGCAGTCCGTTACTTGCCCAACCCGTCGGCGATTCGCAAATTATTTCCTCCTCTCACCTTGGAGATCCAGATGACGAGCACGGCCACTGCCACCCCCGCCGCGATGCCGGCCATCGCGTCGCCCAAGCAACAGTTTCTCGACACGTTTGAAACGGAGCACGGAACGACGATGCGCGTGTTGCGCGCGTATCCACAGGACAAGAGTGAGCTCCAGCCTCATGCCAAATGCAGGTCGGCCCGGGAACTCGCGTGGGTGTTCGTGCTGGAGGCCGGGATGGCCAGAACTGCCCTCACCACCGGCTTCGACTGGAGCAATCCCATGCCTCCCATGCCACCCGCTCCCGAGTCGATGGACGCGATCATCAACGCCCTTGACGACGCTCACAATGGCCTTGCGCAGCTGATTCAGGACACGCCCGAGGAGCAGCTGTTTCAGACGATCAAGTTCCCCTCGGGCCCTGGGGCGATCGCCGACGTTCCCGTAATGCAGTTCCTTTGGTTCACGCTCTGTGACCAGATCCATCACCGGGGCCAGTTCTCCATCTACCTCCGTATGGCCGACGGCAAGGTGCCATCGATCTACGGCCCGACGCTCGACGAGCCCTGGATGTAGCGGTCAGTGTTGACTCTACCCTCACAGCTCACCCCACCAACGCTCACCCCAGCACCTGCTCACCGTCCGGGGCCTGGGCTACA
>JANMRE010000285.1:0-2622 GCA_031370885.1 Gemmatimonadaceae bacterium | reverse complement strand
CTCGGGTGCCACCGTAGGGCAGAATCCTGCGTTCTCTTCCACAGCGGGGATTTCCGCGCGCAGTATCAACGGAGCGCTGCTTCGGCAGATGTCGCAGTCGCGAACGGCGCTGGCGGCCGAAATCACGCGGTGTACACCCACGGCGGCAACCGCCTGTGACGCCATTCGGGCCAATCCGGCCGTGGCGCAACAACTATTACAGCAGTCGCTGGCCACACAAACGGCGCTTGCCACCGTGTATGGGGACAGCGCGCGCGGTGGTTCTCCACTCGTGCCAATCAGCAACTCTGCCACACAGGCGGCCATCAACGCCGGCATTGGCGCGCTGCGCACGGCGTTCGCCGGATTCGGCGTGACCATCCTCACCGAGGGCATGGTGCCAGCGTCCGCCGTGACGGTAAACGGCCCCGGAGCGATTTCGCGTATTGCCAACGACAGTGCGTACGGACTTGACTATCACACGCTCGGGGGGACACGTCGGGCCGGTATTGGCGACATCGATGTGACCGCATCGTATCTCTGGCTGAACACCCTTGGCGCGCGTCCCGTGCAATGGCTTGCTGCCCGCGGATTCGGTGTTCGCAGTCAGGTGACAGCGGGATGGCGATTTGGGACGGCAGGTGCCGATCGCACCGAGGCCGCCTTCGACGTGCCAATCGGCGACGGAGCCAATGCGCTGCTGGCCCGCAGTACGTCGGACGTCGTGTTCAATCGCCACATCTGGATGAGCGGCACCGTGCGCGTCGTGCAACCACTGAGCGATCAGGTGGTGATCCGACGTCCCCTGCTGGTGGACTCGCTGTTCTTTGTTCCGTCCACCGTTGGGAGCGCGCGTCGTTCGCTGGGCCGTCGGTTGGAACTGGAACTCGCGCCGCGCCTGATTCTCGGGCAGTTTTTCGCTCTGTCCAGCGGCTATCTGTTTCGGCGAGCCGACGCCGATCGATACGCGTTTGGCGCGACCGATTCCCAGAGCGCCGCCACGCAGTCGGTGGGATCGCGTTCGTATCAGGCGTTCATGTTCAGCGCGACGTTTTCGACCATGTCGAGTTACGTACGCGGACGTTCGAAATGGCCGGTGGAAGTGCTGTACGTGCACGTCACGCCAGTCACGGGCGGCGGCGACGCAACGCCCGTGATCTCGAGCGATCGCCTCGAACTGCGCATCTATACCGGTTTTCCGCGACGCTGAGCCGCGGTGCGTCGTGGCGATGCGGCCGGCGACTGCGTATCCTCTGCATTGCCCCGCAACAGCAACTCGCGGGCGTGCGCCCGACTCACTTCCCGATCGGCATCGCCGCCCAGCATCCGCGCGATCTCCAACACGCGCAGCTCGTTGCTGACCACCATGGTGTCGGCCGTGGTGACAGTGCCTACGGCGCCTTTGCGCACTACCACATGTTGGTGCGCACGCGCGGCGATCTGCGCCAAATGTGAGATAGCGAGCACCTGGTGATGTCCGGCAACTCGCCGCATCAACGCGCCAACCTGCCACGCGGCCGCTCCGCCAATACCGGCATCGACCTCGTCAAACACCAGTGTCGGAACCTGTTGCAGACGCGCCAGAACGGTACTCAGCGCGAGCATCAATCGCGACAATTCGCCGCCCGACGCGATGCGACTTAACGGGCGCAACTCGCTGCCGGCGTTGAGGACAGCGAGAAAGGTGACCGACTCCGCACCGCCCTCGCCTATCGCGTCCAGCGACGCGAGCGCTACCTCAAAACGCCCGTCGGGCATTCCCAGCTCAGGAAGCAACGCCGCCACCGCACTGGCCAATTGCGAGGCACCGGCGAAACGTCGCCGAGTGAGCTCGGCCGCCGCCTCACTGAGTGCACTGTCGGCCTCCGCCCGTGCGGCGGCGATTGCCCGGAGATCGAGCGCACCACCGTCAACGAGATCGACTTCTTCGCGAGTACGCTGCCAGGTGGCCAGCACGTCGGCGAGCGTTGGACCATACTTTCGCATCAGTTCGTGCACGGTGTTTCGTCGTGTCTCAAGCTTGTGCAGTCGCTCCGGATCGGCGTCGATCCCTTCGGCATATGCCTCGAAATCCCGGGCAAGTTCATCGAGCGCGTAGACGGCGCCATCGAACGCCACCTGCCACCGCGCCGTGTCGGGGTCGATGCGCGAGAGTGCGGTGAGGGCCCGTCTCACGATGCCCAGTTGCCCGAGTGCTGCCTGCTCATCGCCGTTGATCGCCATCGCGGCCTGTGCGGCGAGTGTCCGCAATTCCCCAGCGTGACTCAAACGGCGAATGTCCGACTCGAGTGCGTCCGGTTCGCCAATCACGGGTCGGGCGTCGTCAATCTCGCGCACCACGAATCGCAGATAGTCGGCGCGACGTTCGGCGTCCTGACGTCGCGCCTGCAGCTCACGTTCGCGCGCCGCGAGCGAGTTCCGACTTGAATGCGCCTGCGCCACGCGACGCGTTTCGCTATCGGCACCGATGAAGGCGTCAAGAATCTCGCGTTGGTGTTCGGATTCCAGCAGTTGGCGCGAGTCGTGCTGCCCGTGCACACTCACCAGCAGCGCGCCGATCTCGGCGAGCACCGACGCCGTGACCGCGGTACCATTGATCCAGGCGCGCGAGCGCCCGTTCGCGCCGATTTCGCGTTTCAGCAC